>JAGDCN010000019.1 GCA_017958525.1 Bacteroidales bacterium | reverse complement strand
CGGTGATGATTTCCTCGCTTTCGTAGGCTTGGTTGACGCGCTCCCATCTCTTCAGGATGCGTGCCTTCTTGTGCGAAAGCAGCAGCTGCCCGTTGGCTTCTTCCTGGCTCTCAACATAAACCTCGATTTTGTCGCCGGCTTTGAAGTCGGGGTTGTAGCGCAACTCCGATGCCGGGATAACACCGTCAGATTTGAATCCGATGTTCACGACGGCCTCACGGTCGTTGATGGAAACGATGGTGCCTTCGATGACTTCCTGTTCAGTGAACTGGTTGAAGGTTCTTTCATAAGCCTCAGATTGTTGTTCGATCTCGGCTTGGTTCTTGGGGGTGTCTTTGGAATCGATGGCACTCCAATCGAAATCCTCTAACGGTTTTACATCTTTATAATCCATAAGGATGGTAAAATTTATTTTTTGTGGCTCCTGCCTGCCGGTTAAACATAGGTTAATCGATTGTGTTTTACCAAATTGGCAGGAATTTGGCCGCACAATCGGAAAGGCAAAGATACTAATATTTTGTTATATAATATAAAAAAAGTGCGTTTTTTCGCACTTTTTATTTTCTTGGCTCGGCAGGGGCTCTGTCTTTGTCGGCCTCGTAGAGGATTAGTTTCTTGTAATTGGCCGAGTCGCTTCGTTGATTATTTTTATCGACAGGCAGGTTGAATACATCGGGCACGTCGATAGGCACGTCAGCCATCCATTTGCCGTTGCGTTTCACCAGTTTAAGGATGTTGTTGCGCTCGGACGAAGGAGTGCTTTTGTGGAACATAGTTTCTGCTGTTGTGTCGCTGGTGATGGTGATACCGGTGATGGTTATCTTGGCGGGTGTCTCTTTTTTGATGTAGTTGGTGTCGGTGATGGGCATTATCCGTTCTTCGATGAAGCGGAGGGTCTTGTCCTGTGTCTCCTTGTCGGCGTATTTGTAGGCGTCGCTGATGCGGTAGTTGCCCATAGCGTCAAGATAGCCGTAGGCCACTTTTTCAATCTGTTTCTTTTCTGTCTGGAGTGCTTTTTTGCTTTGTCCCTGGCTGGTGCAGGCGGCGGTGCAGAAGAGCAGAAGCAGAAGCGTGGGTATGATGTTTGTCTTGCACATATATTGTCTGTATATATAATAAAGTCCGAGCGTGAAGATGCCCGGACTTTATATGTTTTGAATTTAGCGATTAGAAGGAACGGGTTTTGACTGCACCTTTGCTGTCGCTGTTCTTCAGCTTGTCGTCCTGAAGGGCGTTGCTGCCTTTCTTGGCAACATCGGCTTCTTTCAGAGTGGTGACGTCGCGGCCGGCTTCGGTCTTCTTGACGACGTCGGTTCTTTTCTTGATTGTGTTGGTCTTCTTTGCAGGAGCGGGGGTCTCTTCTACAACGGTGGTGTCGATTGCGGGTGTATCGATAACCTCGGGAGTGTCGATAACCTCGGGAGTGTCGACAGTGGTGGTATCCTCGGTGGTTTCGGGAGCGTTGTTGCAAGCAACTGCCAATGCTGAAACTGCGAAAATGCAAGCTAAGAATTTAATACTTTTCTTCATTTTGTATAAAAACATTAAAAAGCCTCCCCCGAAGAGGAGGCTGTAATTCTGAATGTGTTGATTTACTTGAGGGTGTTGATGTCTCTAACCTTGACGGGGACAACAGTCTTGCCGGCAGCGGTCATAGTGCCGTAGATGTCCATAGCCATAGGAGCGGTGGGAGCAGCGGCAAATCCAACAGCTGTTTCACCGACGAAAGCACTGCGGGCGTCGAACATAGTGGCGTCGACATTGGCGCCGAGGTCCATCGAGGTGGCGTCGAAAGCGCTGACGTTGATGGTAGCGCTCTTAGCCCACCAGTCACCATAGACCACACCCTGATTATCCTGCAGAGCACCGGTCTCGTAGTATTCAACATAGTTGATTACGTTGTTGTTGTAGTTCTGACCATCGCTGGGGTTGTCGGTGTAAGAGCCGGTGGCAGCACCTTTCCAGAAGGCGTCGGCGAGAGGATAGCTCTGGCCGTCGGCGGTCGACGAAGCGCGAGCGCCGCAAACGTTGTTATCGCTTACGAGATAGATGTGGGAAGCAGCATCGTTGGCATTCCAGGAAGCACCGTTGAAGGTAACCTTGATACCATCTTCGTGTTTGAAAGTAGCAACGAGGTTGACGTCGCTGGTAACGGTGAAGGTGTAGGGATTGTCGGTCTTGCCGTCGCTCCAGCTTACGAAAACGTAGCCAGCGTTGGGGGTAGCGGTGAGGGTGCACTCAGTGCCGTCGGCATAGCTACCGCCACCAGTAACGGTACCCATAGCATCGTCATTGGCAGTTGCTTTAACAGTCCAATCGCTGCCGCAAGCAGCAAACATCGAGCAAGCTACGAGAGCAATGCCCATCATTTTAAAAAGATTCTTCATTTCTTTGATTGTTTTTAAGTGGTTAATAATTAATTTCAATTTAATTGATATAATTTTCCTATTTAAAAATCGTTGCAAAGATACATACTTTTTTTTATATGTGTTAAAAATTTAAGTTTTTTTATCTTTTTTATTATTGTTTGTATGGTGGGCTGATTTAGTTCTTGATGTCTAAAGCGTCGCGTATGCCGTTGCCTAAAAGCATAAATGCCAGCACGATAAGCATTATGGCGAGACCTGGTATGAATGCCTGGTAGGCGCTGTCGAGCAGTATCTGACCATAGTTTTCTTTGACCATTGAACCCCACGACGGCATAGGTGGCTGGACCCCGATTCCGAGGAAACTGAGGCCGGCTTCAAGCAAAATTGCACTGGCAAAGTTGGATGCGGTAATGACAATGACGGGTCCTGTGATGTTGGGCAGTATGTGGCGGAAGATGATGCGTGGGGTGCGGTAGCCGAGAGCTCGCGCTGCTTCGACATATTCTTTCTCTTTGATTGAAAGCACTTGGCCGCGCACCACGCGGGCCACATCGACCCACATCGTCAAGCCCACGGCAATAAAGACCTGCCAGAATCCTTTGCCCAGTGCGAAGGTTATGGCTATGACCAGCAGCACGGTGGGAATGGACCACACGACGTTGATGAGCCACATAATTACATTATCGACCCAGCCGCCGTAGTAGGCTGCCAGCGAACCAAGCACTATGCCTATCAGCAGTGCTATGGCCACAGCGATGAAGCCAACCGACAAGCTTACGCGGCTGCCTATCATCACCTGGCTCAGTATGTCGCGACCGTAGGTGTCGGTGCCGAGAAGGAAAGTGCGCTGGCGTATCTTTTTCACTTTCTCCTTCGGAATGGTCATCAGCTCTCCATCGTTGGGAGTGGAACCTGTATATGTTTCCACTATTATGTTGTTACCCTGCTCGTTGTGCGAATAGATGGGTATGGCTTCTGCGCCCAGTGGGCGCCCTTTGGCAAGGGTGCGCAGTGGCCCTTGGTTGACATCGGTGCCGTTGTCGATATAGACGAATGTCGCCTTGCTCAGCGGCTTCATCGATGCCAGCTCCAGATATTGCTGGTTGCAGTAGGGGGTGTGGTCGGGGGTGATGAGGTAACCCAATATGGCAATCAGGGCGAAGAAGCCAATGACAACAAGGCTTGTGATAGCCATACTGTTGTGCCGGAAACGTCTCCAGAACATTGAGGAGGGGCTTCCGCCGGTCGTGACGGCATCGATAAAAACTTGTTGTTTTCTGCGCAGACGCATAGTTTCAAACTTTAACCTTAACTTTAACTTTAACCTTAACCCAAACTATAACTTTAACTGGGGTGGCAGCCGTTCAGTTTTTCGTTTTTGTCCTCGTTTTCGTCAATCACAAAAACCCCAGTTCGGCTTTGGTGGCGTCGCTCATATTATCGAAACTCCAAGGCGGGTCGAAAGTGAGTTCTACATCGACGCTTTTGACACCCTCGATATACGAAATCATATCTTTCACTTCGCGAAACATATATTCGGCCTCGGGACAGTCAGGTGCTGTCATTGTCATCAGCACCTTGACATTCAGTTCGTCATCGACATCGATATTGTATATCAGCCCCAGGTCGTAGATATTGACGGGTATCTCCGGGTCATAGACATTTTTTACGCAGTTGATAACAGCGTCTTTGATGGTTTCTTTGGTGGGGGACATATTTAAATGTTGATATGTTTTATGTTGAAAGGTTTAAAGGTATAAAAGTTGAAAGGTTTAAAAGAGTCAGGGTTTTCGTTTTCGTTATGGTTTTCGTTTTCGTTATGGTTTTCGTTTTCGTTATGGTTTTCGTTAATCATATTATTGATTTGTATTTTTCATTGAATAAGCCAAAGCATACATCTTCATCTGTTTGAGCATCGATGTGAGGCCGTTGGAACGGGTGGGGGAGAGGTGCTCCTTGAGACCGATGACGTCGATGAAACTGAGGTCGGCATCGAGGATATCCTTAGGCGTCTGTCCGTCGAAGGTGCGTATCAGCAGTGTGATGATGCCCTTGGTGATGACGGCGTCGCTGTCGGCGGTGAAATAGAGGCGCCCGTCGCGTTGTTGGCAGCTGAGCCACACACGGCTTTGGCAGCCTTTGATGAGGTTGCTCTCGGTCTTGTCTTTCTCGTCGATGACGGGACAGTCTCTGCCCAATTCAATGAGGTAGCTGTATTTGTCAAGCCATTCGTCAAAATTGGCGAATTCGTCAATAATTTGTTGTTCGATTTCTTGTATTGTCATTGTTGGATGTTGATATGTTGATATGTTGAAAGGTTTGAAGGATTAAAGGTTAAAAGGTTTGAGGGTTTTCGTTTTGGTTATTGTTTTCGTTTTGGTTTTCGTTATAGTTTTCGTTTATTTAGGTGCTTTTTTGATCAGATAAATTGCGGCGATGCCGAAAATCAGCTGCGGCAGTAGTACTGCCAGGAAGGGCTGCAGGTTGCCGTTTTCGGCAAAGACCGAGCAGACGCGCATCAGCACAATAAAGCCAAAGGCCAGTGTTATGCCGATGGCCAGATGGAGACCGATGCCGCCGCGCACCTTGCGCGACGAAATGGCTACGCCGATGAAGGTCATCACCAGAAACGCCAATGGATTGAGCAGTCGCTGATAATACTCCAGTTTGGCGGCGGTCACGGCACCCGAGCCGCGCATAGCCTCGTGCTGGATGTGGTGGTAGAGTTCGATGCTGTTCATCGTGCTGATCTCTTTTGCCGCCTCGTTGAAATCGTCGGGCTTCAGCGGCAGCTTGATTTTCGCCTTGGCGTGGGTCTTCAGTGTTTCTTTGTCACCGTCGAAAACTCGCTGTGTCATCCCCTGCGCCGTCCACAGGTCGTTGAGTGTGTCGTAAATGATTTTGTTGGCGCATATGCGCACTTTCAAGTCGCCCGACGGGCTATAACTGTCTTGCTGGAAGAAGATGGCGCTGTTTTCGCCGACATCGTAGCTGAAAGCTGTGACTTGCACCCCTTTGGCTGTCTGAAAGTGCAGGTTGCTGTAGTAATTGCGGTGGTGGGTGTGTATGTATTTGTCTTCGAATTTCTTGAGCTGTATGTTGCTGCGCGGTATCACAAAGTTGCCGACAACAAAGATGCCTAATGCCAGTATAAGTGCACCGTGCAGGTATGGCCGAAGCATACGGCGGTAGCTGATGCCGCTGCCCAGGATGGCAATGATTTCGGTGTTGCCGGCCATCTTGGAGGTAAAAAAGAGCGTTGAGATAAAGACAAACAGCGGTCCGTAGAGGTTGAAGAAATTAGGAATGAAATTGGCGTAGTAGCGGAATATGATTTCACTTACCGGAGCGTTGTTCTTCAGGAAGTCGTCGAGTTTTTCCGACACGTCGAAGGTGATGACAATGACAATGATAAGCACTAGCCAGAGCAGAAACGTCTTGATGTATTTGCCCAGAATGTAGCGGTCTATCAGTGGGTAATGGAGTCTCATTGTCGTGATTATGGGGAGTTAAAGGGAGTTAGAAGGAAATATAACGTAATTAATTTTAGGAGTAAAAAGTGGAGTTAAATTGGAAGTTAAATTGGACAATAGAAATACATTTGTCCCTTTTAACTTCCAATTTAACTCCCTCTTTTTCTTCCATTTTTACTTCCTATGTAACTTCCTCAAAAGAAAATCACATTATTCCGAAGAGCTTTTGGAAGCTGGTGAGCGACTCCAAAACGTTGGTTTTTACGTGTATGAACTCGTCAATGCCGTAGCCTTTGTAGGTCTCGACCATCTCTTTCGGGAATCCGGCGAGGACGATGCTCTTGACTTTGCCTTTCAGCAGGTTGCAAGCGGTCTCGGTGATTTCGGCGTATTCGTCATCCGACGAGCAGAGCACTACGATGTCGGCCTTCTGGTCGATGGCAGCCTTGACACCCTCTTCGGCGGTGGCAAAACCGTTGTTATCTACAATCTCGTATCCGGCCACACCAAAGAAGTTGGTGGCGAAGCCCGAACGGGCACGGCGCATAGC
The DNA here is from genome assembly GCA_017958525.1 of Bacteroidales bacterium. GTDB lineage: Bacteria > Bacteroidota > Bacteroidia > Bacteroidales > P3 > Colimorpha. The sequence goes on along the minus strand of JAGDCN010000019.1, from coordinate 1,831 downwards.
CAGATTGCCGTAGGTGAGCAGGAACACCTTGGGACGGATGCCCGATTTCTCGGTGGCCAGACGCAGCTGCTCAAAAGCCTCGGCGCCGCGGTAGGGTTCGAGGACTTTCACCTCACTGCCCTTCTCGCATTGACAGCAGCATCCCTTGTTCTCAATCTTGGCGTTCATCGTTTCGGTCAGGTTGGGATACTGGTTGGTACCGATGATTGTGGTCTTGCGGGTGGCGATGTCCATATCGCGCTGCTGTGCGGTCTTTGCTATCTCGTCCTGCACAAAACCCTGGCGGATGGCGCTGGCGAAACCGCCCTTCTCCTCGACGGCGAGGAACTGCTGCCAAGCGTACTGTGCGATGGAATCGGTCAGGTTTTCAATATAATAGCTTCCTGCAGCGGGATCAACAATCTTGTCCAGATAGGACTCCTCTTTAAGCAGCAGCTGCTGGTTGCGAGCGATGCGGTAGCTGAAGTCGTCGGCCTGCTTGTAAGCGACGTCGAAGGGGACTGTCGAGATAGAGTCGGCACCAGCGATGGCGGCGCTCATAGTCTCGGTGGTGGTGCGCAGCATATTGACATAGGGGTCGAATATGGACTTGTTCCAGGTCGATGAGGTCGAGTTGATATAGGCCTTCAGGGCGCAGTCGCACGTGGGCTTGTACTGCTCGGCGATTTTGCTCCACAGCATACGGGCGGCACGGATCTTGGCAATTTCCATAAAGTAGTTGCCTCCGATGGCCAGGTTGAAGACAATATTTTTGGCCACCGTCGTTGCGTCACATCCGCGCTCGGTCAGCTTGGCCATCAGCTCGTTGGCGACGGCAAGGCTGAAACCCAGCTCCTGCACGATGTTCGAACCGGCGTTGTTGAAGAGGGTGCCGCCAACGGTCAGCACGCGGAACATCGGCAGGTTCTCCTTGGCGAAGTTTATGAGTTCGACGGCCTCGTCGAGGTCGGCCTCCTCGCCACCCCAGAATTTGCCGTGCTTCAGGGCATAGCTGTACAAATCGAAATTGACGCTGCCCTTGATCTGGGTGGTGTCAAAACCGTTCTTGCGTGCCACGGCCACAAAGAGGCGCAGGGTGTCGATGAACTTGGTGTTGCAGCAGTTGAAATAGATTGTTACCGCCGTCAGGTAGATGTCCTTCAGCAAGGCAGCCATCTGCTCCTCGGTCTCGATGGCTTTGGCGCAGAAACCTACAGCCGTAGCACCACGCTTCACGGCGTCGAGGGCGTAGGCGTTAGCCTTGACAGGGTCTTTCTCCTTGATATCCTGACGAATATCCCATACGTTGTTGTCGCTGTGTTTGCCGCGTGTATAGGGGAATTGGTCGGGATTAGAATCCAGATATTCAATATGTTCCAAATCTTCAGCTCTGTAGTAGGGCTTCACTTTGAAACCTTCGATGGTTCTCCACACCAGTTTTTTCTCATAGTCGGCACCTTTGAGATCCTTATTGATAACTTCTTCCCATTTTTCGGTCGAAACTGGCGGGAATTCGGTGAACAATTTATTGTCTTCCATTATCTTAAGTATGTTTTGTTTATTCAAGCGAAAATACAAAGATACTAAAAATTTTTAATACGCGTATTGTTGTCGAAAAAAGTTTGCTGCTTGTTATGTTCCACGTCGCTGCTGTCAGCCACCGCCTTCCTCCCGATCCTCCCTGGCCGTTCGACGATACTTCGACGATATTTCACCGATATCATATCGTTAAAATATCGTTGAAGTAAAGTTGAAGTAAAGTTGAAGTAAAGTTGATGTATCGTCGAAGTATAGTCGAAATGGCGTAGCTGGTGTTTGGCTTTCTTTACGCAGACGCAATGCCGATATGCCG
>JAGDCN010000018.1 GCA_017958525.1 Bacteroidales bacterium | reverse complement strand
GTTGACTATTTCAGTGCTGTGGACAATCCTGGTGAGGTCAACTATGTTATTAACATAAACAAGCCGGCCAATCACCGCGATTATAACATCTACAGGGCTGAAAATCCCCTCAAGGACTATGCTATGCCTGGTGTCGAACTTGGCACAATCAAGGCTGCTGACGGCAAGACGGATCTATACTACCGCCTTATCACTCCTCCTAATATGGAGCCGGGTAAGAAATATCCGACGCTCGTCTATGTCTACGGCGGCCCGCACTCGCAGCTCGTCACCGACAGCTGGCTTGGCGGCGTCAACCGCTACTTTATGTTCCTTGCCCAGCAGGGTTATGTGGTCTTCACCGTCGACAACCGCGGCACCGACAACCGTGGCTTCGAGTTCGAGAGCTGCACACACCGCCGCCTCGGCGAGATTGAGATGGCTGACCAGATGGAAGGTGTCAAGTTCCTCAAGAGTCTGCCATACGTGGACCAAGACCGTATGGGCGTTGAGGGTTGGAGCTTCGGCGGCTTTATGACAATCACTATGAAGCTGGCACACCCCGAAGTCTTCAAGGTGGGCTGCGCCGGCGGTCCTGTCATCGACTGGAAATGGTATGAGATTATGTACGGTGAGCGCTATATGGACACTCCGCAGGAGAACCCCGAGGGCTACGAGGCTACCTCGCTGCTGAACAAGGCCAAGAACCTCGAAGGCCGCCTGCTGGTCATTCAGGGTGCTGAAGACAACACTGTTGTCCCACAGCACAGCACTGAGTTCATTGAGCGTTGCATCAACAACTTCAAGCAGGTCGATTACTTCGCCTATCCCCACCACGAGCACAACGTCCTTGGTCGTGAGCGTCTGCACCTCTATCAGAAGATGTTCCAGTACTACGAGGACTTCCTGAAATAATAAAAAATTATTTTACCATTAATAAACTTGGTCTAATTGTGACGTAACAATCGGCACAATTAGACCAAGTTTATTATGCATACTACCTCAATTCACTAATCAAACATAACTATGAGGCAGGTCATTTTACAAACTGGTGTGAAAAGTACCCTAAAACAGTGGCCAAGGCTCGATGCCGAGTAGGTCGCAGATTTTCTGGCGGGCACCCATAGCGAAATTCAGTGCGCTGGCCTCGTGCGCGGGTGTGGATGTGCCGGCACCATAGTCGTCAATGTCAAGTGTGACATCGGTAACGCCTTGGGCAATAAGGAAATTATAGAGGTTGACGCTGTTGGCGGGCGGCACGGTGATGTCGAGGGCACTGTGGAAGAGCATAATATGTTCGTTGGTGCGCGGTGTCCATCCGTGGCAGAGGTTTTCGCTGTCGAAAGCCTCCATAAAGCGTCGGGCAAGTGCGCTGGTTGTGTCGAGCAGCGTCGGGTGCAGGTACTCGGCGATAGCGAGGGTACCGACTTTGTTGTCAATCTCCTCGCGGGTAAAGCGTTTGCTGTAGAACCAGTCATCGATGTGGCTCAAAACAGGTTCGACGAACATCTCGCTGTATGAAACTCCAAGATTCATATATTCGTTGTATGCAAGCAGCACGCTGACAACGGTGCTGGGCATACCGCTGATTGTGGTGTTGACAAACTGGCGATATGTTTCAGGGATGTCGTACGAGCCGGCACCGGCAAAGGAATAGGCTAGATTGATGTTGGGATAGCGCTCGGTCACCAGTTTCACCACGCCGATGGTGGTCTGTCCCCCTTGCGAGTATCCGGCGTTGAAAAGAAAGTCGTCCCAGAGAAAGCCCATTTGCGTCAGCAGTTGACGTGCCGCCAGTAGCGCATCGACACTGCTTTGTGCGTTGACGCTCTGAATGCAGTAGGCCTGATGATGATGCTCGGTGACACCGAAGCCGTAGTAGTCGGGCGAGACGGTGATTAGCTTGCTGGGAGCCAGCATTTTCTGTATGTCGAGGTCGCCCTTCGAGGGACACTGGTTGGCGCGATAGACTGTAAAGTGGTTGTAGAGCACCATTCCGGGGGCTGGCACACCGCGCTGCACGGCATCGCTGATGGTGATTGTGGCCGATTGCATAATGTGGTGGCCGTAGGGGTCGGTGGAAGGATATACAAAGTTGTAGGCCATCATATTGCTCTGGGCATAGTGGATAGAGTCGGTGATGTAGGCATCTGTAAGCGGCAGATCGCTGGGTTCGGGGACAACAGGATTCACGGGCTCCTCTTTTGTGCACGATGAAAAGAAAACCGTCAGACAGCACAGGACAACCACTGATAGACACGATCTTAATAACGATTGCTTAATGTTCATTCTTGGTTTTTTATTATTTTAAAATTTGTTTTCCAAAAGTTTTATTTCAGTTTCAAACCGTTTTGAATGTTTAGACTGCACATAGTTGATGCTCAGCATTCCACCTCTTTCAACGCACCGGTTTCGGAGTCGATGATAAATCCGCGCACGGTGACATCTTTCGGCATCAGCGGATGGGTGCGTATGGTCTCGACGGTCTTGCGGACCGACTCATCGGTGTCTTTGAATCCTTCGAGCCAATGGTTGAGATTGATGCCGCACTTGCGAATGGTGTCAAGTGTTTGGTCTGTGACACCGCGGGCCAGCATCTGGTCGTGGAAGTGTTCGTAGCTCATATGGCAGGCACCGCAATGTGAGTGGGCTACAACCATAATGCTCTCCACTCCAAGTTCATAGACTGCCACCACAAGGCTGCGGATGGCCGAGTCGAAGGGAGTGATGACCAGTCCACCGGCGTTTTTGATAATTTTGGCGTCGCCGTTCTTGATGCCCAGGGCGGCGGGCAGCAGCTCGGTCAGGCGCGTGTCCATACACGAAAGAACCGCCAGTTTCTTGTCGGGGTATTTGTCGGTGACATACTGCTCGTAGCCCCTCTCGGCCACAAAGCGCCTGTTGTATTCCAGAATTTGGTCTATCATAATCTTTTTAAAGTATATTTATTGCGAGGATTGAGTGGGCATAAGAAGCAGAAAATGAGTATGTAATGCCCAGTGTCTCTAAGGCAATCTCTGATACAAAATTACAATAAAATTTCCATTCGCAATAAAGTTCGTATTTTTGCATCAGGATTTCTGCCTTTTGCGACAAGGGACTATTGAACAGCAACGCACGAAAAAAAACGACAGCACTGTAAAAATCCGCCCGAAATTGTTACAAATAGAGCAGAAAAAACAATAGATTATGAAAAAACGTCTCATTTTTGCACTCATAGCCTTCTTGCCACTGCATGCCGCTGCACAGGGTGGTATCAGCAAACGTCAGAGCTTCCAACGGCTCGAAGCCATCCAGCGTCTGCAAAAAGATTATATCATTAGCTTGCAGCGCAGCACCGACCAATTCATTGTAAGGCAGAAGGAGGGCGAAGCGTTCGGCGTCGTCGATACCGGTGGCCGCGTCGTCATACCCTTTCAGTATGACTGGATTGAAGAGGACTGCGGTGCTGGTCTCTATGTTCTTTTCAACGACACCGCTATGGGCTTTGCCGACCGCAACGGCCGCATTGTCGCACCGCTGGTCTATGGACCGATTGAAGACATCTATGGCGACATCTTTTACAAAGGTCTGTGTTCTGTTAGCAGGGACGGGAAATACGGCATCATCGACCGCACAGGGCGCTTCGTGGTGCCGCTGGTCTATGACGACTATATATATTTGTGCGATAGCGGATATATGACTATTAACCACTACGATTATGAAAATAATATTTTCAGCAGTATTCTGATGCGATTCAATGGTGACACAATTTTGGGTCCTTTTTCTCATATCTCTTATATCGGCGACGGCCTACTGAGGGTGGATAATAACAAGCATCTATGCGGCATCTACGACCTTGAGGGAAACGAGGTGGTGAAATGCAAGTACGACTATGTCGGCTATGGCTTCAATAACGGCCTTATGGTTGTGAAGAAGTATGGTCGCAACGGTGTCGTCGACCGTAGCGGTCGCGAGGTTATTCCTCCGGCCGAGAACCGCATTCCTGACATCCTGATTGAACCCATAACGTCAAACCTTTTCATTGTCGAAAAAGAAGGCAAGGTCGGGGCCGTCGATAGTATGGGACAGATGATTGTTCCGCTTGAATACGACGGTTTGGTTGATGCAACCAGCGATCGTTTCGTCCTAGGCAAGAACGACTACGATCTGTATGTCTTTGACGCAACGGGTCGCTTCATAACACATTACGAGCAGGCGTATCTGATTTTTGCCGAGTATGAACCTCAAACGGTACGGGCTCTGAAGCTCAACGGGCTATGGGGCTTGTGCGATTCGGCGTGGCGCGAACTGACGCCGTTCATCTACAAAAGTGCCGAGCAGAGTTATCCTGGACACTGTAAGGTGACAATCGACGATGTCACCACAGCCATCATTGACGACCGCGGCAAGATGCTTTTCAAAGGACCGTACTCTACAATTATGCAAATATACGACGGTGTCTGGCAGGTCGTCACTTACCGCGGCGACGAGCAAATAGGAGGGCTTGTTGACGACTTCGGCCAGACTACGCTGACACGCGGACAACTGAAGACAATGAAGCGCTGGATGAAGCTGAATGCCACAGAACCCCTTGAAGTGATGCCGCTCGAAGACGTTGCGATCGAAAAGGCTGAAACCGAGTCGGTCGAGGCTGTGGAAACTCCAGAGGACTATATGGATGTTGATGAAGTGTTTGTTGTCGTTGAACACCAGCCAGAATTTCCAGGCGGCGACAGCGCTTTGTATATGTTCATCTGTATGAATCTCAGCTATCCCGACTTGGCGCGCGACAGCCATATTAATGGTACTGTGATTGTCTCTTTTATTGTCCAAAAGGACGGCACTGTCGGCAACATCAAGGTTGTGCGCGACATCGGCGGCGGCTGCGGACAGGCTGCTGTCGAGATGGTCAAATCAATGCCGCGCTGGAAACCGGGAATGCAAGCCGGCAAGCCTGTATACACCCAGTTCATCCTGCCAATTAAATTCGAGATTTATGACGACGACCCCATCGACGGCACCATCGAGCAAAAATGCCTCTATAGGCTGAACAACAGCAGCTGGAAGAAGTAGTTTTAAATGGAAGTCGGAATAGTCATAACAACCCAGCGGATATCAACAATTTCAACAGATCAACAAATAATATGAAACGCATCCTAGTCCTTATTCTTCTGGTTGCACCTTTGCTGGCCGCAGCACAGCAACCGTTGCTCAGCCGCAGGCAGAGCAAGAAAGTCATTGGACAGTTGGCCAAATTGCAATCGCGCTACAAAGAAGTCTGTCTGCTCGATAACTGCAGAACGGCTATTGTCACCGACACGAACTACAATCAGGGCCTTGTTACCCTCAACGGCCGTGAACTGTTGCCGTGCCGTTACCAAATTGACATTCAGGAGAATTCACCGTTGTTGCTGGTCACGGATTCGCTGATGGGCATTGTCGATCGCGACGGTCGATGGATTCTGCCGCTAGAAAATGAAAATAATCGCGGCTGCGCTTGCGAGTTGGGCCATCAGTTCTCCGACGGATATATGGTCTATTCCAGGAACGGCAAGTACGGTGCCATCGACACGCTGGGCAACGTCATCTTCCCTTGCACCTTCGACCACAGCTTTACAATCGACTGGGAAAACAGGTTGCTGCGTTTTTTCGACTACAATCCGGAAAAAGGTGCTCATCAATACGTTACCGACTTCGACGGCAAGAAAACTAATGAATACATAAGTTTGGGCTGGTTTAGCGAAGGACTGGCTCTATACCGTTACGACACGTTCTATGGCTATATCGATATCGCCGGTCGCGAAGTGATTGCGCAGCGCTTCACTCATGCTGGTCATTTCAGGGCCGGTGTGGCCGTGGTGGAAGAGGACGGTCGCAGTGGCATCATTGACCGCAACGGCGACTACGTATTCCGCATCGACAGCGCTGTTCAAATTGACTGCAACACTCGCCTTGACAACCTGTTTATTGTCCATCGAATAGATGGAAAAACATCTTATGTGAAGGGTATCGACCGCCACGGCCGCACGTTGATTCCATGGCAGAAGTCTCATATTTATCATTATATTTGGGAAACGCGGAGCGGATACCTGGTCGTTGACAACGACAGCGTGTCGCTGGTATATGACGGACAGGGCAACCGAGTCGCGGAATTCGGAAAGTTGCTTTATTTCAGTGAGATGGACGGAAAGGATGACTATAAAGGGATGTATGTCGCCTACAAAGATGGCTTTGCCGGAGTTGTTGATACCAATTTCGAAACGGTGCTGCCGTTTATCTATCAGGAGGTTGACTTTCAGAATTACGACTATTTCAGCGTGGTGATGGCCGACGGCAGGCGGGCAGTCATCGACCGCAAGGGCAACATCATTGTCGAATATGAATACGACAATGTCTTTGCCAGCACCAAGTCATTTTTCAGTTTCTCGATGTTCGACCCGGATCGCAATGGTATCATCAATGGCTACTTCGACATCTACGGCAACAGCACAGCCACACCCGAACAACAACAGCGCATCCGCCAGTGGATTGAACGCCGCAAGGAAAAGCAAAAAGAAGCTCAGCAAAAATAATTGTTTCTTCCCTGCAAACAATAAAATATTGGGACCAGCGTTATCAAAAAAAAACGAAATATATGTTCACAGGAATCATTGAAACGACTGCGCGTGTCGTCAAGATAGAAAAGGAGAATACCAACTACCACTTTACCCTCACGGTGCCCTTCGCCGACGAACTGTCCATCGACCAGAGTATGGCCCACGACGGATGCTGCCTGACAGTGGTGAAAGTCGATAAAGAGGCTAAAACTTACGTCGTTACGGCTATGGACGAGACGATGATCAAAACCAACCTCGGCACTTGGCAGGTCGGCACCGAAGTAAACGTCGAACGTTCGATGCGGATGGATGGCCGCTTTGACGGTCATATTGTCCAGGGCCACGTCGATCAGACGGCTACCTGCACCAAGGTGATTGACGACAACGGCAGCTGGCGCTTCTATTTCGAATATGACACCAAGAACGCTCCCAGCATAACCGTGCCCAAAGGATCAATCAGCATCAACGGTGTAAGCCTTACGGTGGTCGATAGCGAGCCTGGTATGTTCAGCGTCGCCATCATTCCTTATACTTTCCAAGTCACCAACTTCCACAACTTCAAGCCGGGGACGGTGGTGAACATCGAGTTCGATGTCTTTGGAAAGTACGTCCAGCGTCTTCTAGAACAGTATCTTGCTGCAAATCAGAATAAATAGACTCTTCGTCTCTTCCTCTTACCATAATGCTACCAAAGCCTTATTATTGTCTATAGGCAAAAAAATTGGTAGGATTTTGATTGTACTTTGGGTGAACTTTGATAAGATGATGGTCCCTTGGAATCAGGGTGTTAGGAGGTGGTGAAATATTTGTTTGGCGAGAAAAGTTTGAAAAAAAAGGCACTCCGTTGCGGAGTGCCTTTTTTGTTCGTTTTGACCGAATGGCTTATTCTTCGGGTGTAAACGGGAATTCGTAGCGGAGTTTGAAGCCGTTGTCAGTCTTCTCCTCGAGCCAGAGGCGCATATACTGCTGTGCGGGGTCGTGGAGGTCGGGGTTCTGGTAACTGTCGATGTTGGCAGCGCCCTTGACGGCGATGATGTATCCGTGTTTTTCGACGGCATCCTGTGAGTCGGACAGTTCTTCGTCAGCGGGAATTTCGTCCAGTTTGTTGAGGCCGTTGACTTTGCCCATATCGGCTACTTTAGCGGAAGTGGCGAGGTCCATTGTTTCGGGCAGGATGGAAATGACAGACTTGGAATAGAGGCCTTGGGCTACAACTTTGCCGTCGCTGAGCCATACTTTGAAGTGCAGTTTGTAGGCTGCTGTGGCGTCGGTGCCAAAGTCTTCGATTTCAATACAATCACCATTGTTGAGTTCGATGCCCTCATAGGGGTTATCGTCGTCGTTGCCGCAGCTGACGAAGCCGAGGGTTAGAATTGCAGCCATTGCTATGGCCAAAAATCTCATTTTTTTCATTGGTTTTCGGATTTAAAGTTATTTGGATGCAAAATTACGAATATTTTTTCAATGTGCGACTTTTTTTGTCGCAAAAGTTGAAATGGAATATGTAACTGTCGGGAAAACAGTGTTATGGTACTGGGTCGTAGCCTGAGCCTCCGAAGGGGTTGCAACGCAGAATGCGTTTGAGTGCGAGCCACGAGCCTTTGAAAGGACCGTATTTCAGTATGGCTTCTTTGGCGTATTGCGAGCAGGTGGGAGTGTAGCGGCAGGCCGCCGGTGTGAATGGCGAAATGCATTGCTGGTAGAATCGGATGAGTAGCAGGAAGAACTTGGTTAACAGTCGTTTGATCATTGTTCTTTATGTTCTTTTTGCTCGTTTTGTCCGTTTTGTTTGACTTGTTCGACTAGGTTGTCGATAAGGCGGTCGAAACTGCGCTGCAGGTGTTTGAAGTCGGGAGGTGCGGTGTGCAGGTAGTTGATACCCAGTGCCATTGCTTGCCCTTGCTGTTCAAGCGCGTCGATAAGTTGTTGTTTGCGTGTGCGGTAACATTCGCGCATCAGTCGTTTGGTGCGGTTGCGGTCAACGGCATTATGGAGTTTTTTCTTCGGTGCCACTATGAGCACTTGCAGCGGGCAGGGTTGCTTGTCGGGCGGCAACAGGAGCCAGTGGACGCTGAGCGGATAGGTCAGCGTCTTTTTATTGGAGGCGTACAGACTGCTGATTGTCTTTTTGTCGCAGAGACGTTCCTGCTTTTTGAAGGTGTACATTTACTTGCCGCTCTTGTCGGTCGTTTTGGCTGTTTTGGCTGTTTTTGTTGTTTCAGCTGCCTTTGTTGTTCCGGCTGCCTTGGCTGTTCCAGCCGTCTTGGTTGCTCCGGTCGTCTTGGTTGTTCCGGCTGTTTTGGCTGTTTCGGCCTCTTTAATGGCTTTTTGCTTGGCTCGTTCGGCGCGTCGTGCTGCTGCTTTGGCTTTCTTTTCTTCCATTAGCTGTTTGTATTTTGTTTTGCTGGCGAAGACGGATTTGGTTTTCTTTGTGCCGGTGACTTTGCTGCTGTGCGTCGATTTGGAGTTCTTGAGTGAAGAGGGTTTGACGACAAGAACTGCTTCTTGTTGTTTGCCAAGCAGATAGTTTTCGATTGCCATTGCCATCGAGGGGGAGTTCTTGGTGGGTGCCGCAATGGTTATTTTGATGCCGGCGGCGTTGAGTGCGGCGTGTGTCGAGGTGCCGAAGGCTGCGACGAGTATCGACGAGTTTTTGGCGTCGGGGAAGTTCATCAGCAGCGAACGTACTCCGATGGGCGAGAAGAGAGCAATCATATCGAAGTCTTCGAGTTTGAATTTCTTGAGGTCGCGCGGCACGCTGCGGTACATCGGTGCTTTGGTGTATTTGAACTTGGCTTTGTCGAGCAGTTTGGTGTATTCGGTCTGTTTCTCGTCCGAGCAGGCGAAAAGGAATTTCTCGTCGCGGTGTTTGGTCATCACGTCGATGAGGTCGGCAAAGTACTGGTTGCCGAAGAATATCTTGCGTTTGCGGTATTGTATGTAGTTCTGCAGATAGAGAGCTATGGCTTCGGTCGAGCAGAAGTATTTCATTGTTTCGGGAATGGACTCTCTGAGTTCCTTGGCCATACGGAAGAAGTGATCGACAGAGTTTTTGCTGTTGAAAATCACTGCGGTATATTCTGCTATATGTATTCTGCTTTTGCGGAATTCGGTTGCTGATATGCCAACTACTTCGAAGAATTTGTAGAAGGTGAGGTCGAGCTTGAATTCTGTGGCCAATCTTTTATATGGTGATTTTTCAAGATCGGCGGGCTCGGGTTGTGAAATGAGGATTTTCTTCAATTTCATACTAATCTATTCAAATAGTGCAACTATCTGTGAACTAAAACAATATCAATTTCGACGTTATGATAATCGGGATGATTTCGAAGATGCAAAGATAGTAAAATAAATACAATTTAGAAGTTTTTGAATTTGTTAAAATTAGTTGCATTCCTCTGAGTATTCTGACAATGAATAGAATAGCGATGATGGAAATAGTTATTTTAAGTATTGCGTCCTCGGCCGGAGTGAAGTAGTAGATGAGTAGGAGGAGTGGCGTGACGAGAAGGCCTCCCACCAGGTAGAAGAGGCTGTTGCTGATGATGTAGATAATGGCTACGTTTTTATCTTCGAAAATGTTGCCTATGAGGCGTATAAGTCCGTTTTTGACAAGCAGGAAGGCGATGAGTGCCGTTAGTGTGAGTAGGAAGAAGAGGTATGTTGGTATTTGTATGGTCAGGTTACTGTAGGTGAGTGCTGTTTTGAGGATGACCATAGCGAGTGAGGCGAGGTATATGCCCACCATTGGTAGCAGAGTTGGGATGCGGATGTTGCTTTCGCGCGCGACGCGTTCGAGGACGCGGAGGTCAAAGAGCGACTGTATGATGTCTTTGGGTTTGAATTTCTGGTTGTTGATGTAGATGCTGACCAGTGTGAGTAGGATGATGATGGAGGCGAAAATCCAGTCGGTTCCGGCAGGAGTGTCGTGTGGTCTTGGTTGTACTTCAGCTTTTGCGTTGGTGTTTGTTTTGAACATACTTTTGCGCACTATAACAGGCTTTTCGCTGTAGGCGGCGAAGAGGCTGTCATTGCACATCAGCAGGTATTCGGTGGTGTCGATGGTGGGGTTGAAGATGCTGTCGTGCGGGCGTACAAGAGTTTCGGGAATGACGGTGTTGTAGTGGACTGTTGTGGATCGCGGTTGGATGTGCAGCACGGCAGGGGCGGTGTCGATGGCTTGTGCCGTCGCCGCCACAGTGGTGTCGGGTTGTTGTGCCGTGGGAGTGTCCAGTACCGATTGTGTCATTTTGTCTATCATTTATCGCGCTATGATCAGCTTTTCGTTTTTTCGCCGGGGTTGCGTGCCAGGCTGGCTGCTGCTGAAAAGTACGCTATAGACCCCACAACGCAGCTGGTGGGTGTAATATTGTACGGTTTCGTTGTTTTTGACGAAAAATTCTTTTACGATGCGGCCGTAGAGGTCATAGACAATGATGTGTGTCGGTGTGTCGAAACCGCTGAATGTCACTATGTTGTCGGCTGGATTGGGGCTGATTTTTATTTTGTCTGCATCGGGTTGGTCTATGCTGATAACGCCAGAGGTGTCGGTGTGGAAGCAGATTGTTTGTGTGAGGGTGTCGCTTCGGTGACTGACGGTGATGGTGATGGTGAGACTGTCCAGTTGTTCCGGTGTCGTGATTTGTGAGGTGATGTGCGCTGTGCTGTCGGCGTCGAGGTTGCCGACAAGGATGCTGCTGCCGTTGATGTCGATTGTCAGTTCCTTGGCGCGTCCGTTGCCGTTGTTTACTATGTCGAGTTGTATGTTATAAATCGTTGATGGCGTGACTGTTGTGGTGGTTTGGCCGTTGTGTGCGAGGGTGAGATTATCGATGGCGATTTCGGCGGCCAGCAGGTCGATGTTTCTATGGAATGACCAGTAGGTGCTGTCGTCGGAGCTTTCGAAGTTGATTGTCAGCTGCTGGGCGCGTGTCTGGGGATAGATGACGAAACTGACGGTGGTGTCCTGCTGCGGCTGCAGTGATGCTAAGGTGAAAACGAGCTGTGTGCCGTTGGTTGATTCGGATGTGGTGATGTTCAACCTGTGGTTCGTGGCGGTGTATGCTCCGACGTTGCG
>JAGDCN010000017.1 GCA_017958525.1 Bacteroidales bacterium | reverse complement strand
CCTCGGAGGCCCCTACAGCCTTATGTACCCATTCCGCCCCTGGACAGTGCGCCAGTATGCTGGTTTCTCGACAGCTGCCGAGAGTAACGCCTTCTACCGCCGCAAGATCGCCGCCGGTCAGAAAGGTCGGTCTGTTGCCTTCGACTTGGCTACCCACCGCGGCTACGACTCTGACCACGAGCGCGTTGTCGGCGACGTCGGCAAGGCTGGTGTGGCTGTCGATAGCATCCTCGATATGAAGATTCTGTTCGACCAGATTCCGCTGGACAAGATGAGCGTGTCGATGACAATGAACGGTGCCGTGCTGCCCGGTCTGGCATTCTACATCATTGCCGCCGAAGAACAGGGTGTGAAGCAGGAGCAGTTGCAGGGCACCATCCAGAACGATATTCTGAAGGAGTTTATGGTGCGCAACACCTACATCTACCCTCCCCTGCCGTCGATGAAGATCATCGCCGACATCTTTGAATACACTTCAAAGAATATGCCGAAATTCAACAGCATTTCGATTTCGGGCTACCATATGCAGGAAGCCGGCGCCACGGCCGACATTGAGTTGGCTTACACCCTGGCCGACGGTCTCGAATACCTGCGCGCAGGTATCAACGCCGGTATGAGTGTCGATGACTTCGCTCCGCGTCTGAGTTTCTTCTGGGGCGTGGGTATGAACCATTTTATGGAAATCGCCAATATGCGTGCTGCACGTATGCTTTGTGCCAAGATTGTCAGCCAGTTCAACCCCAAGAACCCCAAATCGCTTGCTCTGCGTACCCACTGCCAGACTTCGGGATGGTCGCTGACCGAGCAAGACCCGTTCAACAACGTGGCACGTACCTGCATCGAGGCTATGGGCGCCGCCTTGGGACACACCCAGTCGCTGCACACCAACGCCCTCGACGAGGCCATAGCCCTGCCCACCGACTTCAGCGCCCGTATTGCCCGCAACACGCAGCTCTACATACAGGAAGAGACCAACATCTGCCGCGTGGTTGACCCCTGGGCTGGCAGCTATTATGTTGAAACCCTGACCCACGAACTGGCTCACCGCGCCTGGGCACATATCCAGGAAGTTGAGAAACTGGGCGGTATGGCAAAGGCTATCGAAAGCGGCATTCCCAAGATGCGCATCGAAGAGGCTTCGGCACGCAAGCAGAGCCGCATCGATTCGAACGTCGATACCATCGTCGGCATCAACAAATACCGCCTCGACCACGAGGATCCTATCGATACCCTCGAAGTCGATAACACCGCCGTGCGCGAAGCACAGCTGAAACGCCTCGCCAAACTGCGCGCCGAGCGCAACAACGAGGAGGTGCAAGCCGCCCTCGACGCACTGACCCGTTGCGCCGAAAGCGGACAGGGCAACCTGTTGGAACTGTCGATCGACGCTGCCCGCAAGCGCGCCTCGCTCGGCGAAATCAGCTATGCCCTTGAAAAAGTTTACGGACGTTACAAAGCAAAAATAAATCTGATTACCAACGTGTACAGTTCACAGACAAAAGACAGCGAACTCTTCAAGAAAGCCCAGGCTCTGACCGATGAGTTTGCAAAAATCGAAGGTCGCCGTCCCCGTATTATGGTTGCCAAGATGGGCCAGGATGGTCACGACCGCGGTGCCAAAGTCGTCGCCACAGGCTATGCCGACCTCGGATTCGACGTCGATATGGGACCTCTCTTCCAAACCCCTGCCGAGGCCGCCAAGCAGGCCGTCGAAAACGACGTCCACATCCTCGGCGTCAGCTCGCTGGCAGCAGGACACAAGACCCTTGTCCCGCAGGTTATCGAAGAGCTCAAGAAACTTGGCCGCGAAGACATTATGGTTGTCGTCGGCGGTGTCATACCTCCGCAGGACTACGACTTCCTCTTCAAAGCCGGTGCCGCCGCCATTTTCGGACCAGGCACGGTGGTTAGCGTCAGCGCTATAAAGATGATGGAACTGCTGCTGGCCGCCCGCAAAGGCGAATAAGACTGAATCTGAATAACAGTAAAAAAGCTCCCAATAAAAAAGGGAGCTTTTTTTTATTCCGCCGTCTTACGCAACGTCGGCGGTTTGGAGTTTATTATCTCCTGCATCATTTCGATGGACTTCTGGTTGCCATTCTTCTCGAAACGCGGCATTGTGGTAACAACCATAAAAACAGCGAACCCTATCAAGATGGCGCCGACACACTTGTTGAAGATTTTCAGGAATCGAAACGTTATAATTCTCTGCAACAGCGATGCCAGCTTGCATTTAAGGATGTCCATACTCAAGGTTGAAGAAAGTACGCCGCCGAAGAACAGGTAACGCTTACCCAACGATATATCGCTTTCGCCACATATCAAAATGGTTATCAGCGTCGCCCAATACAGCCAAATGACGGGATTCAGAAAATTGAGCGTCAAGCCGCGCAGATAGACGTTAAGGCGTGACGGTATCTGGACATTGTGGAAATTGACCTTGTCGTTCTCGCTCGACTCGGCGGCGTGGCGCGTTTTGAGGAACATAGTGTAAAGTCCGAAACTGGCCACCACGGCAGCACCGACATAGATAATCCAACGATTGTTGAGCATCATTATCATATCGTCCATCGGTATGTTGCGCGAGATGAGGAGCAAAATTGCAACTATCGCTATATCGCTGGTACTCACTCCAAAAGCAAACGGCACAGCATTACGGAACCCGTAATGTATGCTTGCCTGAATCTGCGAGAAGAATGCAGGTCCAAAGCTGAAAAAAAGCGACAGGGCTACACCCCCCAATATGCCTAACAAAAAGTGTGCCATAGACCTTAATAATGTTTGATAACGCCGATATACAACAATTATTGCATAAAAGAACAAAAAAGTAATCATTCGGATTTTTTCACACTTTTTTTTGTATTTTTGCATATTGCAACGAATAAGAATATAAAGTCACAACATCTTGAACGAAAACGAAATAGTAAGCGAGGAGATACTCGAAGCGATGGGGATAAGCCGGCCCGCCTACGAAGAAATCCAGACCATCATCGGACGCCTTCCGTCGGTCGATGAGCTGAGCACTTTGATGGCGATGTGGAAGACCCAGGCCGGCAACCAGGGTCTGCTGTCGTGGCTCAAAGGACAGCCTCACAGCACCGAACGGCACGAATACCTGGAGAACGAGAACGAGCCACAAAGCAAGGAAATTCGTGAGCCACGTGTACGCGAGTGTATCGACATAGCCCGTTCACTGATGGCTGAAACAGCCATCGAAAAGTGCGAAAACGCATTCGTTCACCGCGGCGACGCACTCTATATGATTGGCGACGTGTCGGAACTGTTCGTCGATTCCGACTACGGCCGAAAATATCTCCATCTGGTCGCCGACCCCATCAATCTCTCCGACGACAGCGAGACAGAATCCTATTTGAAACTGATACTCAGCAGCCTAAAAGACAACAACACCCTGTATGGCTACCGGCGCATCGGTCGAGGTGGACTGTTTGGCACTCTGGTGCATTGCACGGCACCGGCTGGAGTCGGATTCGACATCCTAACCTGCCGAGAAGTGCGGCTCGACGCTTTCCTTTTCGGCGAACGCGGTGTGCGCTTCATCGCTGCACTCGACGAACCCAACGAGGACTTTTTCCTGATGAAACTGACCGAGGCGCGCGTAAACTGCTGCTTCTTGGGACGCGCCACGAAAGGGCGCATCCTCATCGACGGTATGGACTTCGGCAGCATCAACCGCTATATGGCATAAAAAAACGGCAATCCATTAAGGATCGCCGTTTTTTGCATATCTCTATCCACAAAGGAAGGACTAGCGTCTTTTCTCTTTGATACGAGCTTTCTTACCCGTAAGGTTGCGCAGATAGAAAATTCTGGCTCTGCGAACGGCACCGCGCTTGTTGACATCGATCTGCTCGATGAAAGGCGAAGCGACGGGGAAAATTCTCTCCACGCCGACACCGTTGGTAATCTTACGAACAGTAAAGGTTTCAGTAGAACCACTTCCGGAACGCTGAAGAACGACACCCTGGAAATTCTGGATACGCTCTTTGTTGCCTTCCTTGATTTTATAATGGACAGTGATGGTATCTCCGGCCTTAAATTCGGGGAACTCTTTGCGCTCCACCAAATTCTCTACATATTGCATTATTTCTGTTTTTCCCATTTTTTTTTAGTTTTTTACAGGTTCAACATTATTTCTTTACCATCTTGACAACGGCGGTGAAAGCCTCAGGGTTGTTCATCGCGAGGTCAGCAAGAACCTTGCGGTTCAGCTCGATGTTGTTCTTATGCAACTCGCCCATAAATACCGAATAGGAGATGCCGTTGATGCGGCAACCGGCGTTGATACGGTTGATCCACAGTGCGCGGAACTCTCTCTTCTTGTTCTTACGGTCACGATAGGCGTAGGTCTGACCTTTTTCCCATTTGTTTTTGGCTACTGTCCAAACGTTTTTACCTCTACCCCAATAGCCCTTGGTACGGTTGAGGATTTTTTTTCTGCGTGCTCTTGAAGCAACAGCATTTACTGATCTTGGCATAAATCTTTAATTTTTTTTCGTTTCAGCGGCGGAATGGATATTTTTGATTTTTCTTTCCGCTCTTTGGTGCTGTAAACAATGGTTAATAACTCCTTTTTAGCGGTATTGCTGTAAAAATTACATTCCGCTACCCAAAAGCATTCTTTTCACGCGCTTCTCGTCATCACGGCTCACCAGAGTGGTGTGGTCGAGGTTACGCTTCTGCGTTGTCTCTTTCTTGGTCAGAATATGACTGTGATAAGCGTGCTTTCTCTTAATCTTACCCGTGCCTGTGAAAGCGAAACGCTTTTTGGCACTTGCTTTAGTCTTTAATTTCGGCATTACTTTACTGTTTTTTAGTTTGATAACTTATATTGTAGGATAGAAATATGTATCTACTTCTTGGGGGCAATGAGCATCAGCATTCGTTTGCCTTCCAAACGCGGCATCTGCTCAGGCTTGCCGTATTCCAACAGTGCTTCGGCAAACTTCAGCAACTGTGCCTCGCCCTGCTCTTTATAAAGAATCGAACGGCCTTTAAAGAAGATATCGACTTTCACTTTGTTACCGTCCTTCAGGAAGCGGATGGCGTGGTTGAGTTTGAACTCAAAGTCATGGTCGTCGGTCTGCGGGCTAAGGCGTATTTCTTTGATAACCACCTTGCTCGACTTGGCCTTCATCTCTTTCTGTTTCTTTTTCAGCTCGTAGGTGAACTTTTGGTAGTCGATGATTTTGCACACTGGCGGCTGGGCGTTGGGCGATATTTCTACAAGGTCAAGACCCTGGTCGTAAGCCAGACGCAGCGCATCGCGCGTATCCATAATGGTTGGTTCCATACCTTCGCCGACTACACGCACGGCGGGAGCCGTGATGCGGTCGTTGATACGATGGTCCGGTTCTTTCTTGACGGGCCCGCGGCTGGGGGCTCGATTGGGCTGGGGTTTTATTGGTGCTGCCAAATTGAATAATGAATTAGGTAATACTATTTGTTATTTTACGGTTAATATGTCATTACTCTGTTAATCTCGTCGTTTATGAGGGATGCAAACGCCTCGGGGGTCATCGAGCCCAGATCGCCAGCTCCCTGACGGCGCACCGAAAGGGTGCCCTCGCCAATCTCTTTCTCGCCCATAATGAGCATAAACGGGTATTTGCCCAGCTCGGCATCGCGGATTTTGCGGCCGATTTTCTCGCTGCGTTCGTCGATACTGCCGCGCAGGTCCATATCCTCCAATTTGGCCAGCATCTGACGTGCCTCGTCAACATATTTCTCGCTGACAGGCAGGATGATGAACTGTTCGGGGGTGAGCCACAGCGGGAATTTTCCGCCGGTATGTTCGATCAGCACGGCGCAGAAACGCTCCATCGAGCCGAAGGGTGCACGGTGGATCATCACCGGACGATGTTTCTGGTTGTCGCTACCAATGTATTCAAGCTCGAAGCGTTCCGGCAGGTTGTAATCGACCTGGATGGTACCCAGCTGCCAACGGCGACCGAGAGCATCCTTGACCATAAAGTCAAGCTTGGGACCATAGAAAGCAGCCTCGCCGTATTCCACCTTGGCGGGCAGGTTCTTCTCTTTGCAAGCCTCGACAATGGCAGCCTCAGCCTTTGCCCAGTTCTCGTCCGTTCCTACATATTTCTCATGGTCGTTAGGATCACGAAGTGAGATTTGTGCTTCGAAATTCGTGAAGTT
>JAGDCN010000016.1 GCA_017958525.1 Bacteroidales bacterium | reverse complement strand
CGTTCCTTTTTGGGGAACGTTACGGTGCAGGCTCAGCAGATTGGCACGCGAATGCATAGCGTATATTGCATAGTTCACTACCACCCAGTTGACTGTCGTGAGGGAGCTTTTTTATTGGCAAATCTAAATATAGACTTCATTCAGTCTTCCCAAAGAATGTACCATAATCCGTTTGAGAAGGCGTAAGTTCTACCAAGGTAAGATGATTTGAAAGAGGAGTCGTATTTTGCCGGTTTCCAAAAGCGGCGACTTTTGTTTTTGGCTTTGAAAAAGCGGCTGTCGATTTCTTTTTGTGTCAAATAGAAGAGGTGTCCCTTGTGCTTTACATATCCATAGAACGGTTGACTACGGTAGTCGTCTTCAAGCATTACTTGCTGAAGATGCAAAAGGGTGAAAGGATTGTCGGTGTTGAATTTGGGAAGCGCTTTCTTATTGCCGTAGGAGGGCAGGATAATGCTGCCGTCGGCAAGTTCCTCCTTGATGTCGTCAATCATTTCCATCTTTGTCGTGTCGGAAGTGTCGTCAGGGAAAAAATTGGATAGGGTTAGGAAGCAGGCGATGTTTTCCTCCAATGGTGTTTCTTCGTTTTCGGGGTCAAGGTCGAGTGTTTTGCCTTTCACCACTCTTTTCAATATGTGGCGCAGGTGGCGGTCGGTGATTTTGTATTCGGGTATAGAAACGGTTGCTGTGTCGGGTGGCGGCGGTGGAACGAGGGTCGTGTCGAAAGCTCGCCAGGCGCTGTCAACTCCGTGAAGGTAGTCGTAGTAGTATTCGAGTATTGCGCCAGACATATTGTCGGGATGGTAGACGCCGCGGGCATAGAAGTATCTTTCAAGTCGCGAGCCGCTCCATAATCCCCAGTTGTTGCGCAGCCACATACCGAGTCCGAAATGGTATTTGGACATACTCTCGCGGTTGGGTTGGGCAATTATGCCTCTGCGGTTTTTGAATGCTAATATAGAATCAAGCTGGCTGAAGCAGTCCTCGATGTCGCGTGGGATGTATATGCCGTCGATGGTGTCGGCGACAATACGGCGCTCGTGTTCTGCACGTCTGTTTTGCCATTCTATTGTGCCTTCACGCTTGGCTATTAGCTTGTTGCGTTTGTGCATTGCTCCGAATAGCTTTTGGTACCAGAAGTCAATCCCTTCGGGGAAGTCGCTGACATCGAAGCGCGTGTTTTTGATGACTTTGCGTATCCTGGCATCGGGCAGGCTGTCGCGGTTGTCCAATTTTACGATGGTAGCGTGTCCGTCGCGGTCGATGCGCAGCAGCATGCTCAGATGATAGTATTTGTAGGCGCCGTAAATCACATCGCCTTGTGGAGTCATCCGCAGCTTAGAGGCAATCAGTTCTTCACCATCGCTGACATAATCGCTTGGACATTTGAAGTTTTTTTCTATACGTTGCTGGGGTGGTATTTGCCTCAGTTGCGATTCAGAGTGATAAGAGAACGGCAGGGTTTCGATTTTGCCTGAGGAGAGATGGATTCTGAGCAATGTGCGTGAGGCGGTGTAAACGAAGACGGTGTCGTTGATTGCAAAGAGAGGTCTGTCGGAAATGAGCGTGTCGCGAGAGGTGGCGTTGGGGATGAAGAAATCCTCGAGGGTGAAATAAAGCCAGCAGTTGACGCTGTCGTTGTTGCATCCGATCAGTTCTTTCAGATTATGTTGTTCTTTGATGGCTCCGTCGACGTAGAGTGTGAAGCTGTGAGTGTGTGAAGGGTTTTCTCGCGGTGAGTAGTCGTAATTGAGCAGGTGCAAAATCGTTCGGCCGTCATTGCTGATGAAGAGCTCTCCGCAGGCAAGGTTTACGGGGATGGTGTAGAGCAATGTGGAGTCTTTGGTGCTGAATACATCAGTTTTGCCTAATGAGGTTATGTCCAAACGCCGTGCAGGGAGAGTGGTGGCTGAGTATAACCCGTTGGAAGAGTGGACGGTGACAATGTTGCGACTGCTGCTTTCATATTGTGCCGAAGCGGGATTATTCAATCCAGCAACCAGCAGAGCAAGGCATAGGGCTTTGGAAGTCCATTTGGGGAGGAATTGCTTTGGTGAATGATTGTGCATTTTTAACGAAAACGAAAACAAAAACGAAAAGGTTAAAGGTTAAAGGTTAAGGGTTAAGGGTT
>JAGDCN010000015.1 GCA_017958525.1 Bacteroidales bacterium | reverse complement strand
GCGAAATCACAGATTTTGTTTCACTTGCGTCAAGAAATATTTCAATTCTTTCAATGTGTCCACCACCTGCATATTCTTGTCAGGCGACTTGTCGTTCTTAAGTTGCTGACGTGCACCATCTAACGTTAACCCGCACTCCTTTGTCAGATAGTGTATACGGCGCAGCAAATCTATGTCCTGCTGGGTATAGCTTCGCGTACCTTTTTTGTTTTTCGTGGGTCGCAACTCCTTGAACTCACTCTCCCAAAAGCGTAACATCGAAGTGTTTACACCTAACATTTCTGCTACTTCGCCAATGCTGTAATACAGTTTTGTTTCCATATCCTTTATGTGTTTGGCCAACGGCTAATATACATAGTAGCCCTGGTTTGATTGATAATTCTCGCGTTTCTCGTATTTCACGTCGTGCAGCGAGCTGGCTTTGATGTTGATAACGAAATTCCAACTCTTATAGTATCCGAACGGCACCCAATTGAACCGCATCTCCCAACAATGAAGGTCGCGATAGATGTCAATACTGGTATATGACATACCTTTGTTGGTGAAATCATAACCCGTCGAAAAATTGAATTTCCAATTCTCGGTGAGCGAGAAGTTTCCCGAAATGGAGACAGAATGGGTGAGGTTGCGATTAATATTGAATCGCGCAGCATCGTATGCACTCACATAACTCATCGTATAGTGCAGTGCCACATTCCACGGCACCGAGAAGTCGGCATACGTACCCATCATCAGTGCCGGATTGTAGTCGTATGGGGTTTGGAATATCGGTGCCACCATCCTGCCCTGCCCCTTGGGTGCCTCTTTTTTGAATGTGTTGTTGTTCAGGCTCCACGACAACTGGGTGCTCCACGTCGATTGGTTCAGCATAAACAGTTTCTTCCGCGTGTTCCACAGAAACTGGTTGTGCTTGTTGCCCAATGTATCAATCTCGTATGGCGAAAAAGAACCCGAATAATTCAAAACAAGCATTTTGAATAGTGTGGTACGACCGCTGACATTCAGGTTCGACCAGTTCAGCGAGTCGCGTGCAATATCGTAGTTCATCGACAGCGACAAATTCTCTATCAGCATAACTTTCTTTAACTGGTCGCTTGTGTCGCGCAACGGCTTTATCTTGGCTTCCAAATTATTGCTTATCGAAAAACCTATCTGCCCCGATTTGCCGTCGGCAGGACCGCCATAGAGGCTCTGCTCGAAAATGGAGTAGCGATGCACGTAGCCGGTGGTGTCGGTATATGATTTCCAATAGCCGAAACGGTCGCTGCCGAAGTCAGGGCGGAAATTGAACGACAGACTCGGATTGACAACGTGGCGCAACGCTTTCAGCGGACCGTACTTGAAGTTGAACATACCGTATATGCGCGTCGAAAGCGACGAATTGAACGAAACGTCACGGTTGGCCTTGAAGCCTCTTATTGTGTCAATAATCAGCGCTCCTGTCGAATCAACATTCTTGTCGATGGTTGACCAGTGCCAACGCTCGTTGTAGGTCAACGAGTTTGTCCAGTTGAAAAACTTCAGCACCTTCAGCGTGCTCTGCACCGGCAAACGCTGGCTGATGCCGTATTGCATCTGGTTCAAAATACTCTTCTTCAGCAGGTTGGTATCCTGCGCATTGACATTGTTGGCACCTTCAAGGACATACGACATCGATATATTCTCATACCAGCGGTAGGCACCCGACGGCATCTTGCGACGGAACGGATAAAAAGTGTTGCTGCTCAGCGATAACGACGGCAACTGTATATTCATCAGACCTGTCTGGATATTGTACGACTCGCGTGCCGACAAGGCCAGATTGAACCACGACCCTATTGATGTGGTGTAGCTGACGCTCGACGTGGTGGTGCTGTTGAAATAGTCCGCCGAATTTGTTGTGTTGCGGTTATAGTTGCGGCTGATAAGGTTGACATTGGCTGAAAAGCGGCTGTTGGGATTTGCTTTCGAATCCTGTTCGTGTCGCCACATTACTTTGAAATCGCCATATTTGTTATAAGTGTTGGTATCGCCTCTTATTCCTGTCTTGGTAATTCCATATCGGATGTCAAATTCTCCCTTGTACTTGTATCGACGGTAGTAGTTCGACCTGGCTTCTGCCGCCCAACTCAGGTTGGTGTATATCTCGCCAATCAACGCCAAGTCTATATAGTCGTTGATGGCAAAATACCAACCGCCGTCTTTCAGGTAATAGCCTCGCCCGTTCATCCAGCCGTATGACGGCAGCAACAGGCCTGACGAGCGGTCGTGAGCCAGCGGGAAAAAGGCGAAAGGCAGTGCCAACGGTGTGGGCACATCCTCTATACTCACGTATGCCGGACCAGTTAGAATTTTGTCGTTGGTAATCAGTTTGGATTCTGAGAAATTGATAGCAAAATGAGGATGTGCGTAATTGCAGGTCGTGTATTGGCCGCTGCTCAAATACATCACCGAATCGTTGACCTTCTTGATTTTGTCGCCGTGTAAATAACCGTCGCCTTCCTGCGTTATCACTCCGTAAATCAAGCCTTTGCCAGTCTTATAGTTGTATGTCATCGTATCGGCGTTGTATTCCGCCTCACCCTGTTTGAAAACTGGCCGGCCCTTATACTTGCCAGCGCTGTCGGTCACTCCGCGGGCGTGTAGTTGCTGACGTTCAAAATCAAGTTCCACCGCATCAGCCTTCAGGTTCATATCCTCGAAATCAATCTCTCCCTCGCGATACAAGTAGGCGCGTTTCGAATCCAGATCGATGGCCACCGAGTCGGCAGCCTTGTACGACACCACCTCCTTGACGGCATCCTTCGACAACGGAATCAGATAACCACTCGCACTATCCGTCTTAACGACAATGGAATCAGCGGCTTGTTTCTTCACTAATACCGTATCCTGGGCAAAAACAAAACCACCACCCACTACCATAAAAAACAACAGCAGAAGGCATTGTTGAAAATAATATGATTTTCTGATACTCAATAT
>JAGDCN010000014.1 GCA_017958525.1 Bacteroidales bacterium | reverse complement strand
CTGGTCGTAGAAGAATGTGTAGGCCTGTGAGAACTGGAAGTCTGCCGACAGGTTGTGCTGGCGGATGGCCTTGTTGCGCATCACGTTCATACCGGTGAACATCCAGCAGCGGCCGGAGGACTTCTGGTCGGTGACGGCCTTGGAGACGACGCGGTTCGAGAAGTGCGAGTCAAACTTGGTGGCGTTCTCATAGTTCATCGCCAGTTTGGCAGGACTTTGATTTACAAGTATATTGCGCATTGCCTTGTCGCTGGCAGTGCCGCCGTACGACTTCTTGATTTGCTGCATCATCTCGGTGCTGATGCCGCCGTTGCTCTCGGGCTGAGCGGTTTTGTTCTTTTGGGCCGTGGCGTTACCGCACAGAGCAAGGCACATAGTAACTGTGACGAAGAAAACACTTTTTTTCATCTTTTGTATGATTTTATATGTCAGTTTATTAATTTAATTATACGTTTTTTTTTCGTTATAAAACCGGGTGCAAATATACGAAAAAAAATAATTCAACAAAAAAACAAAGCATCGGGGAAAATCAGATTGATGCTTTGTTATATATGTTATATATGTGAGTTGCCGAAAAAAAGGGGGGCTTTTGTTGCCGGATTTTATTTGGCACAATGTGAGCAGATGCCTTTAACCACATATTCTGTCTCTTCGGCAATGAAACCGTCGGGCAGTGGGACAGGAGGGATGGTGACGTTTGTCAAGCAGAAGGTGTTATGGCACTGTGTGCAGGTGAGGTGGACGTGCCCTTGGCAGTGGCGGGTGTCGGCGTGGTGGCATACGCAGTATTTCTGTGTTCCGCTGCCGTCATCGACGTTGTGCAGCAGATGGGCATCGCTCAGCAGGGTAAGTGTGCGGAACAAGGTGCTGCGGTCCATCGTAGGCATTGCCTCTTCGAGGTCGGCCAGACTGAAAACGCCGTCGGTATGGTAACGTACCTGTTTCCATATCATTGTGCGGACAGCAGTTACGCGGATACCTGCATTGGATAGGGTCTCTTCGTCAGACATTTTATTGTTGATCGTTTTTTTGTTTAATTGTAGATGTGATAATTGTATTGAATCAACATTGCGACTCCTTAACGCCTGTTTTCTGTTTTTAGTGCACGCATTGCGTTAAAAACTGCGAGGACGGTGACTCCAACGTCGGCAAAGACTGCCATCCACATCGTGGCGATGCCTATGGCGGCAAGGACAAGAACACTGATTTTCACACCTATGGCGAAAATGACGTTCTGGCGTGCTATGCGGATGGTGCGGCGTGCTATGCGGATGGCGACAGGTATCTTGGACGGCTTGTCGTCCATAAGTACAATGTCGGCAGCCTCAATGGCGGCGTCGCTGCCCAATCCTCCCATAGCTATGCCGACATCGGCGAGCGAAAGCACAGGGGCGTCGTTGATGCCGTCGCCAACAAAGGCGATTGACTGATTATGTGTGTCTTTCAGGCCCTCGAAAAAGTTTATCTTGTCTTGGGGTAGGAGTTGAGCGTGGTATTCGTCGATACCGATTTTGTGGGCGACGTCGGCGGCGACGGCTTCGCTGTCGCCCGTTAGCATAATGTTGTGCTTGATACCCATTGCTTTCAGCTCTTTAAGGGTGTTGGCACTATCTTCTTTGATTTGGTCGTTGATTACGATATGACCGGCATAGTCTCCGTCGATGGCAATGTGTATGACGGTGCCTGTATGGCCGCAGTCGTGCCATTGCGCGCCAACGGATTCCATCAGTTTACTGTTACCCACAGCCACAACTACAGATTTTCCTTCTCCGTCCTGTGTATTCCCCTGTTCTCCATTCCATATTCGAGCGCTAATACCTTGTCCTGCAATTTCTTCAATGTCAGTTATTTTGCAGCCGTCGGTAGCCTCGTCGGGATAGGCGTCGCGAAGTGCTGCACCGATGGGGTGGGTGGAGAAATGCTCAACGTGGGCGGCAAGGTGCAATAAATGGTTCTCGTCGTATTCTTCGGGATGAACCACTTCGACGGCGAAACGGCCGTGGGTGAGGGTGCCGGTCTTGTCGAATACGACAGTTCCAACTCTTGCCAATATGTCCATATTGTTCGCTCCTTTGATAAGTATGCCTTTGCGCGAGGCACCGCCGATGCCGCCGAAAAAAGACAGCGGAACGCTGATAACCAGTGCGCAGGGGCAGCTGACGACGAGAAACATCAAGGCGCGGTAGAGCCAGATGGGGAAAACAGACGAAAACGAGGAGGAATGGAAGGTGGACAGCAGGGGGGGAACAATGGCGAGTGCGAAGGCTGCGATAACGACAACTGGAGTATAAACGCGTGCGAAACGTGCGATGAATGTTTCGCTGTTTGACTTGTGCTCGGCAGCGTTTTCAACTAAATCGATGATTTTGGACACCGTACTCTCTCCGTATGTTTTCGTTACGCGCGCAGTTACTACTCCACTGATGTTCACGCAGCCTGAAAGCAGCTCATCGCCGACGGCAATGTCGCGTGGAACACTTTCGCCTGTAAGTGCAATGGTGTTCAGCGATGTATGTCCTTCGATGACGACGCCGTCGAGAGGTACTTTCTCGCCGGGGCGCACTATGATAGTTTCGCCTATTGACACTTGTGCCGGCTCTACTGTTTCTGTCTGTCCGTTGCGGACAACGGTGGCGGTGTCGGGCCGGATGTCCATCAGGTGCTCTATGCTTTTGCGGCTGCGACCTTCGGCAATTCCTTCAAACAACTCCCCGATTTGGAAAAAGAGCATCACAAATACAGCTTCGGCAAATTGGTTTTCAGCATTTGGGAGAAATCCGATACTCAGGGCACCGACGGTGGCGACGGTCATAAGAAAGTGCTCGTTGAAAATATTGCCGCCTACGATGCCTTCAAATGCCTCTTTCAGCGTGTCAAAACCGACTATCAGATAGGGAACGAGGAACACCAGCAGCAGTTGCCAAGTGGCTATATCGCTTATTCTTTCTATTATTATTGCACCTGCAAGCAATACAGCTGCAACAATGATAAGTATCAGCTTTTGTTTTGGCGACTCCTCTTCGTGATGATGGTGGTGGTGATGATGGTGATGTTCACCTTTGTTGTGGTGCTCACATTCATTGTGGTGCTCAGTGTGACAATGGCCCTCGCAATGGTCTTCGTGATGATGCGTATGAGAATGATTTTCAGACATATTATTGCATTTTTATTTGTTTCGTTCTGAATGCAAAAATACGTTCAGTTTCCTGCAACTTGGTTGCAATGTTTAAAGTAGGATGATTTTTTCTCGGAAACGCATATAGAAACCAAAGAGAAAATCAGTCTTTTTCAGGTTGAGGTCATATAGTGCGTCAACCTGCAAACCGAGGTTCAGTCCTTTGAATTCGTGCTCGGCCGAAATGGTGAATGTCAACAGGTTGCGGATGTCTGTGGCACCGGCAAGACTTGCCGATGCAGGAATGTGCAGGGCACTGTATGCATTGGCAGACCAGAAGAGGGGGCTGCCGAAGGCGCTGAAGTAGTGGTCGCCGTGCCAGTAGCCAGCAATGGCGCGAAGGGAGAAATGCGACAGGTG
Organism: Bacteroidales bacterium; assembly: GCA_017958525.1. Taxonomy (GTDB): domain Bacteria; phylum Bacteroidota; class Bacteroidia; order Bacteroidales; family P3; genus Colimorpha. Next base: position 10,708 of record JAGDCN010000014.1, on the reverse strand, counting down.
GTATTGGTTCCAATTGAGCCATTCGTAGGATAGAGTGGGGTAGAATGCCTTGCCACCGTGGTCAAGAGTCTTGTCCTCAAGATGATAGTTGTAAAGAGAGGCATCGAGTTTGAAGGTGTGGAAAGAGGGCGTGAAAGTGTTTGAGAATGAGTATTTGATTTGCAATCCGACGCGCTCGTTGAAGGTTGTTACGGTGTTGGTGTCGATGGTTTTGACCTCACCGCCGCGATGGCTGGCGATGAAGTGGACAGGCAGATTGAACTGCCAGCCCAATTGGTTGTATTTGTCAAGATCGCATCCATCCCATACCTTTTTTTCAATATTCAATTTTGCTATTCTAAAGATGTGGTTTGTACCCATTGTGAAGCGTTCCTGGTCGGCTGTCCAAGGAGTGAGGTAATGGTTCCAGTCGAGCCAGGTGTCGCTGCTCCAGATGCTGGTTTTGGTCAGTATCTGCAGGCCGTCTTCCTGATAGTTGTATATCCACCGGGAAGGGTCATAGACAGCCGGTGCAAGCTGGTGTGTGTTGTTGCCATAGATTGTTCCTGCAACGAGGGTGAGCCATTTGGTCGGCGCGTAGATGAGTGAGAATGTGGGTCGCAGGCGGTAGAGCGAGTCGAGTCCGGCGAAGGCTGTGGCGTTGAGGCCGACGCGCAGCTGTGCCCGTTCGTTGATGCCGTAGGCGAGGGCAGGGGAGAGGCGGAAGCCAGCGACAGAAAAGCCTTTGGCGAACGGCGTGGCATATTCGGCATCGAAGAAGAATCCAGCGGCGTCGATGTCGAGCGTCAGGTGGCGGCAGCCCTGTATGAGTTCGCGGTGGGTTACGGGTAGGTCGTAGAGCAGATGCATCGAGTTGTCGGAGCTGATGCCAAGAGCCGACGGATGGTGTGGGTGACGTGGTTCCATAAAGAATGTCGTATCATCGGCAAGTAAGGTGACAATATAATTGGTGTCTTGTGCATGTGTCAAGGCGGTGCCCATAAGCAAAGTAAATGTGAGAATGAAAAGGTGCTTCATTTGTGTCGGATTTGGAATTGCAAAGATACACAAATATTTTTGTTTTTTGAGTCTTGTTTTTTGATTTTTGAAATGACAATTCTCCGTAAGAGTAGAAAAATGCCTTTCTTTTGTTCAGATAATTAATGAGTTGAATTTTATTATTTGATTTATTATTTATATGTGAAGATTTTTTGCTACTTTTGCACGAAATTTTATTATTATGTTTACAGATACCACAAAATTCATCGGTGAAGGACTTACATACGACGATGTCCTGTTAGTTCCCTCTTTTTCAGATATCTTACCGCGCGAGGTTAAAGTCAATTCGCGCTTTTCACGCCACATTACGCTCAACATACCTATGGTCAGTGCCGCTATGGACACTGTCACCGAGGCTGCAATGGCTATCGGAATGGCCCAGGAAGGTGGTATCGGCGTACTGCACAAGAATATGTCGATCGAAGACCAGGCCAACGAAGTTCGTAAGGTGAAACGTTCTGAAAACGGTATGATTGTCGATCCCGTCACATTGGGTAAAGACGCATTGGTGAAGGATGCTCTGAGTCTGATGCACGAATATCACATTGGCGGTATCCCCATCGTGGACGCCAATAAGAAACTGATAGGTATGGTTACAAACCGCGACCTGCGTTTCGAACGCAATATGAGTCGTCCTCTCAGCGACATAATGATTACTGACCTTGTCACAACCCACGAAGGCACTACTTTCGAAGAAGCTGCCGAAATACTGCAGGAACATAAAATTGAAAAATTGCCCGTCGTCAATAGCGAAGGACAGTTTGTGGGGCTGATTACATATAGTGACATTATGAAAAACAAGGAACATCCTTATGCCTGCAAGGACGATAACGGACGTCTGCGTGTCGCCGCTGGAGTTGGTATCACTGCCGATATGATGGACCGCGTGGATGCACTGGTCTCCGCAGGTGTTGATGCTATCGTGATAGATACTGCCCACGGTCACTCGATTCGTGTGGTGGAAGCTTTAAAGACAGCCAAAGCAAAATATCCCAATCTCGATGTCGTTGTCGGTAATATCGCCACCGGCGAAGCCGCCCTGATGCTTGCCGAAGCTGGCGCCGATGCCGTCAAGGTTGGTATCGGACCCGGAAGTATATGCTCCACACGTATCATTGCTGGTATCGGCGTTCCGCAGCTGACGGCTGTTTGCGAAGTGGCAGGTGCCCTTAAACAAGGTGGGTTTGACATTCCGCTTATTGCCGACGGCGGTATCCGCTATAGTGGCGACATCGTCAAAGCTCTTGCTGCTGGTGCCAGCAGCATAATGATCGGTTCGCTGGTGGCCGGTGTCGATGAGGCTCCAGGCGAAACAATCATCTTCGAGGGCCGCAAATTCAAATCCTACCGCGGTATGGGTTCGCTCGAAGCAATGCAGAGCGGATCGAAAGACCGCTACTTCCAGGACCAGGAGACTGACGTCAAGAAGCTTGTTCCCGAAGGTGTCGTAGGTCGCGTACCCTACAAAGGCTCGCTCAACGAAGTTCTGTATCAGCTGGTCGGCGGACTCAAAGCCGGTATGGGCTACACTGGTTCGAAAGACATCGAAACTCTGCAGAAAGCCAAGTTTATCCGCATTACTGCTGCTGGTCGCACCGAAAGCCATCCACACGATATAGCCATCACCCGCGAAGCTCCCAACTATTCCAGATAATTTTTTACACAGTTGAAAAAACGTATTGATTTATCGTGAAAATGAAGAAAATAACTAAAGTTTTTTTAGCAGCATTACTGATTTCTGTTTTTAATTTTCAGTTTTCAATCTCTCAAGCTCAGAAGAAAGACAACCCTGTCGTGTTTGAAATCAACGGCAAAAAGATTTACAAGTCTGAGTTTATGAAGGAATTCCTCCGCTCGATAGGCAAGGACGAAAGCGAGGCCCCGACAGCCTGCACATACGAGAAAAGACAGGCTCTGGAAGACTATGCCGAACTGTTCGTCAACTACCGCACCAAGCTTGAAGATGCTTTTGTGCTGGGTTACGACACTATGCCTGAAATGCTCAAGGAATTGAATGGCTATCGCAACGAACTGGCAGCACCTTATCTTATCGACTCTGTAACGCTCAACACCATCCTTAAAGAGGCCTACGAGCGTAACAAATACCTGCTCCACGCAGCGCATATCCTTGTCAAACTGGGCAAGCAGCCAACCCCTGCCGACACCCTCAATGCATACAAAAAGGCGATGGAATACTATGAACGTGTGAAGGGTGGCGAGAATTTCTATTCTGTCGCTGTTGAATCTCTTCGGGAACGTCTCAAAACGGAGCAAATGCTCGAAGACGACCCTCGCAAGAAGGACAACGGTGATCTGGGATATTTCTCGGTCTTCGATATGGTTTATCCATTCGAAACGGCCGCCTACAACTTGAATGTTGGCGAAGTGTCGCTGCCGGTGCGCTCCAATTACGGCTACCATATCGTGAAACTTATCGAAAAAGAGCCTTATTTCAACAAATGCACGTTCCAGCACATCTGGGTCAGCCAGAGTGCCGACCCGAAGCAATCGGAAGCTCGTATCAAGGAGGCTTTTGATAAAATCAAGAATGGTGAGAATTTTGGCACCGTTTGTCGCGACTATACCGACGATAACTCCACGGCCGACCGCGGAGGAATGATAAGCGACGCAATGTTCAGGCAGATTCCACAGGAGTATGTCTCGTGGCTGTCGAAAATGGCCGAGGGAGATGTTTCGATGCCGTCCCAGACACAGTATGGATGGCATATGCTACGTCTGATAAAGCGTGACACACTTGCATCGTTCGAGGATATGGTGCCCTACTACAAGCAGCGCCTGGTGCGTGATTCGCGCAGCAACAAACCCCGCGAAGCATTTGTGGAACAGTGCAAAACGAAATACAACTTCGTCGATTACACCAAGATGTATATGAAACAGCCCAAGGGTAAAAAACCTTCGAAGGTACGTACCCCCCTGGCATCGCTCGACGAATGCAGGGCTGCTCTTAGCGATTCGGTATTCTCCAGATCGTGGAGTTACGACGAATCGAAGCTGACCGACCTGCGCCCGCTGTTTAGCGTCGAAGACCGTGAATATACGGCCAAAGACCTGATGAAATTCATCTACAACCACCAACGTGCCGAGATGCCGTTCAGCCTTGATATGTATTTGGAAAACAGATACCAGAACTTCATCAACGACAAGGTCTTCGAATATGCCGACCAGCACCTTGAGGAGGAACACAATGAGTTCGCCGCTCTTATGGACGAATACCGTAACGGCCTGATGATTTTCTCCTACAACGACAATATGATTTGGTCGAAGGCTATCAGGGACACCGCCGGATTGGCGCAGTTCTACAAGACCTATTCTGCCAAGCGCGACATCAACAACGAAGCCGATGCCCCGTTCTTCTGGAACGAACGCGCCGATGTGACAATTGTCTCGGTTTCCGACAGCGTCACCATCACTCCTGACAAGGTGGTGAAAATTTTAAACAAGGCCACCAAGAAAGGATGGAGCAACGTTGAGATTTCCGATGCCATCAACGCCAAAATCAAAGGCGATGCCAACTTCACGGTGAAGAATATGCCCCTGCTTGAGAAAGACCATCAAAACACCCTCAAAAACGGCCAGTGGCGCAAGGGCGTCTATGTCAATCCCGCTTCCCGCGGCTACGAGGTGGTGCGTGTCGATAAACTCTACGACCCCTGCCTGAAATCGCAAAGCGAAGCTCGCGGATATTATGTGAATGAATATCAGACCTATCTTGAAAAAGAACTCATCAAGAAACTGCGTAAACAATACAATGTCGTCATTCATCAGGATGTTATCGATGAGATAACCTATTGATTGCTAAATAAAACAACACAATGCGAAAACTAACAGCATTCATACTTCTAACGCTGACAGCATTTCCCCTTTTCGCTCAAAATACGGGAAATGAAAGCTCTACACCCACCGAACCTGTTATCGACAAAGTGGTGGCCATTGTCGGCAAAAACATTATCAAACTGTCTGAAATCGAAAACGGCTATGTGTCGATGCGCATCCGGCAAGGATATGAGAACGCTTTTGAGAACCGCTGTAATATCCTTGAAGGTCTTTTGATATCCAAACTTCTGGTCCACAAAGGCCAGGTTGACAGTACCGACGCTGATATCTCTGACGAAGATGTGGCCCAGAATGTGCAGTACTATATGAATGCATACGAACAGCAATACGGTAGCAAAGAGGCAATGCGTCAAGCCACAGGCTACACTTACGACGAACTCAAGGACATCCTGGGTAAGATGCTTCGTGAACGTATGCTGTCCGAACGTGTACAGGCTGGATTGACAAACAGTGTCAAAGTAACACCACGCGAGGTGACGGAATTCTTCAACCGCATACCTCAGGACAGCGTTCCGATTTTCGAGGAGACTTTCGAAATCGCCGAAATAGTCCGCAAACCGGAAATCAACGAGGCTGAACGCGAGCGTGTGAAAATGGAACTCAACAAGATGCGCGAGCGTGTGCTGAGCGGCAACGCGCAGTTCTCGACACTCGCAACGCTCTATTCCGAGGACCCCGGCTCGGCAGGCAAAGGCGGAGAACTTGGTTTCCACACACGTGGATACTGGGTGTCTGAATTCGAAACGGCCGCTTTTTCGCTCAAACCTGGCGAGGTGTCGCCGGTCATCGAAACCAAATTCGGATTCCACATCATCCAGTTCATCGAGCGTCGCGGCAACACCGTCAACTGCCGTCACATTCTGATGGCCCCCAAGGTGTCGTCCGAAGACCTGCTCAAAAACCGTATGCTCCTCGATAGTATCGCACAGGAAATCAGACTGGGACACACCACCTTTGCCGACGCGGCTGCCCGTTTTTCGGACAATGCCAACAAAATCGAGGGTGGCAAAGTGACGCATCCCTCCTCGGGTGGCTACCAGTTCACTATCGACGAGTTGAAACAACTCTATCCAGGAATAGGCTTCTCACAGATGGACGCCGGACAGGTCAGCAACGCCACCGCGATGAAGACCGAAGAAAACAAGGATGCCTACCGTATCGTCACTGTCATTCGCCGCAATCCGAAGCACAAGGCCAACCTGACCGACGACTACGACCGCATATATAATGCCGCTCTCGAAAATGCCAAGCAGAACAAGATTTTCGAATGGGCGCAGAAAACAATAAAGAATACATATATTCATATAGACGACGAATTCAAAAACTGCAACTTCCGATTGAAATGGGTTGAGTAGATGAATAAAAGTCTATTACCCTGAAACCCTTAACCCCTTTAACAATTATTGATGTCAGATAAAGAAACATTAGATAGTCTGGTCGTTAAATACCAACAGCTCAGAGCCGAAATTGCCAAAGTGATTATCGGACAAGACAGCGCTGTACAAAGTTTGCTGGTTTCCATTTTCACTGGTGGACATTGCCTGTTGGTGGGTGTGCCGGGATTGGCCAAAACGCTTATGGTCAATACACTGTCGAAAGCCTTGGGCCTCTCATTCAACCGTATCCAGTTCACTCCCGACCTGATGCCTTCCGATATCACAGGCACTGAAATCCTCGACGAAAACCGCAAGTTCCGCTTCGTCAAGGGCCCTGTCTTTGCCAACATACTCCTTGCCGACGAAATCAACCGCACTCCGCCTAAGACGCAGGCTGCTCTGCTCGAGGCTATGCAGGAAAAATCCGTCACCGTGGGCGGCAACAGCTATCGTCTCGACGCCCCCTTCTTTGTGCTCGCAACACAAAACCCGATAGAGCAGGAGGGAACCTACCCGCTGCCAGAAGCTCAGCTGGACCGTTTTATGTTCAATATCAAGCTCGACTACCCTTCGTTCGAGGAGGAGATGGAAATCGTGAAACGTACCACCGTCGATATCGACAGCAATTTGCAGGTTGTCCTTTCGGCACAGGAGATTCTTGACTGCCAGTCGGCTATACGACGTATGCCTGTCCCCGACAATGTGGTCTCCTATGCCGTCGGTCTCGTCAACGCCACACGTCCCGATGTGGCCGGCAACGAGTTGGCTCACAAATACTTGTCGTGGGGCGCCGGTCCGCGTGCGTCGCAGTATCTGGTTATGGGTGCAAAGACGCGTGCCGCTTTCAGCGGCAAATATTCGCCCGACCGCGAAGATGTTGATGCTGTCGCCACCGAAGTGCTGCGTCACCGATTGGTGCGCAACTACTTCGCTGAAGCTGAAGGTATTTCCACTGACACTATCATTGACGAGTTGAAGAAAAAATAAAACAGAAATATATACGCTATGAAAAAAACAGTCAAAATACTGCTCGCTGGCTTCGCTATCGCTATACTGTATCTCAACTATTCAGTATCGACAGCTCAGACGGGTATCTATATTCCTAGCGCTAAGCCTATTAAGAATATGCAGAAGGCTATGGTGCATCCCGACCAGTTCTGTCTGCTTATCAACTATAGCGGCAATTCGGCAACCTACGGCATCAACGATCTCGACTGGCTCGATTCGGTCTATCGTGTCGCCTTTGCCGACCGCAGCAATCCCAAGCTTTACGCCATTACAATCGAAGGTTACAGCAACAGCGAGTCGCTGTCTGAAGAACGTGTTGATTTGATTTACAATTATTTCGCAGGACGATGCTATGCTCCGTTCCCCATCCGCTACGCACTCAACCCCATTCACTGCCATTGTCACGGCGACACTGTTGAAACGGTGCGCTATGAGGTGCCGGTGACGCGCAAGGCCTACAATGTACGCGACCTGCCCGAAAGCCGACTTACTTTCAACAAGACGATGAAACTCAACAACTGTGTCCTCATCACGCTGAAGAACGACCCCGATGCCTGTCTCGGTGCCGCCCGCGGATGTATGGTTCCTTCGGTTGACACCACGGTGCGCGGCTACTACGCTTCGGTCTTTATGAAGAAGGGTGCGCTCTACAATGTTCAGGAGACCAAGGACAGCTGTCCTTCGGATGTTCGTTTCTCTATCGAGGAACATCTTGAATACAAGCCTATTGTCGAAGAATATTTCCTTGTTCCGCACCGCAAACAGTACATTGTCCAGGTAGGCTATATCGTCCTTCACAGCAGTATCAACCGTACCTATGGCGAATGCAAGGAAACGCTGCCGGATTCCATCTACGTGCGGTTCCCTGTCACCCAGGAACAGCTGGACAACAAGATTCGCATCTTTGGAAAGAAATACTCCGAGAAGGGTATGGAATATAAAGCATTGACCACCAAGAAAATGCCATCGAAAGTGTCGCTTAGTGTCCAGGCGGCCGTCAATGTTATGCAGCTCGACACCATATTCCTCGGCAAACGCATCCAGCCCAACGAACTAAGCGATTACTTCTTCGAATGCAAGACCGACAAAGAGGACGGCTCTTTCGCTGCCGAAGGCAAGCACTGGAAAGCATACAGGCTTGATAAACACGGCAATTACGAAATCAAGAAACCGCTCCGTGCACTGATGCGCATTGTTGAGGACGAAGTGGAGGAAATAGAAGACCAGGAATCTGACAAACGTTACAAAGACGACGAGGAAATCGAGTGAAATTAACCTCGTTTGCAGGCGCCCTCGTCTGCGAAACAAATCGACTTTAACCTCAACTTCTCATATCAGCTTATCACCGCAAAACCTATCAGCACACATCTTATCAATACAAAACTTATCAACAATTCAATGGCTTATCTTCAGACCGATGTGACTAAAGTCACAACCCGAGTGCTACAAAATATGAAACTTCACGGCGAGAAAATCGCTATGTTGACCGCTTACGACTTCTCGATGGCGCAGCTTCTCGACCGTACCAAGATAGACGTCGTCCTTGTCGGCGACAGCGCAGCCAATGTTATGGAAGGCTACAAGACCACTCTGCCCATCACCCTCGACGAGATGATTGTCTATGCCTCCTCCGTTGTGCGTGCCATCAACCGTGCTTTTGTCGTTGTCGATATGCCGTTCGGCACCTATCAGGGCAACTCCAAGCAGGCTCTTGCTTCGGCCATCCGCATAATGAAAGAAACAGGTGCCGATGCCGTTAAACTGGAAGGCGGCGAAGAGGTTCTTGAATCCATCCAACGCATTCTCAGTGCCGGCATACCGGTGATGGGACACCTGGGACTTACACCGCAGAGCATCAACAAGTTCGGCACCTATGCAGTCCGCGCCACCGAAGAAGATGAAGCCAACCGCGTTATTCACGATGCTCACATCCTCGAACAGGCAGGTTGCTTTGCAATGGTGCTCGAAAAAGTCCCCGCAACACTGGCCACCCGCATCGCCACCGAACTGAAAATTCCCGTCATAGGCATCGGTGCCGGCAATGGCGTTGATGGTCAAGTGCTTGTCCTGCAAGATATGCTGGGCATCACACAGCAGTTCAAACCTCGCTACCTGCGTCTCTACGGCCACATTGGCGAGGATATCTCAAACGCCGTCCAGCAGTACATCTCCGACGTCAAGTCTGTCAAGTTCCCCAACGACAAGGAACAGTATTGATTCCGATTAACCGGGTGGAAGCGGCAGATTGTCAGCTCCTGACGATTCTTTTGCTTCTGCTGAGGTTCTTTCTCCTTGCTTCGATTCGACAGGTTTTTGTCTTCTCCAAGAAGCGGAAAGCTCTCTTTTGTCATTCTCAACCCACTCAGGTACAGTGTTTTCGGCTGAACTTGAATCAGACCATTGGCTTGGGTCGATAATGCCGTTGCCGAGATACTGACTCAGCGAAGCACGACCTGCGCGGTCAACCACAAAACCCCACAGATGCATCTCTTTCCCAGCCAGATAGAACGGAAGTTCTATTTCCGCATATTTCTGCCCGCGATAGAAAGGCTGCGAGATGATGAACGCTTCTTTTTCAGGTATGTATGCCACCAGATAGACCTTGTCGTCCCTGTGCACGGTGCGGTGCAGCGGATTAGGCTCGAAATCAACGCCTATCGTTGTTTCCTCGACCATCCGCGGCGCTGCGAAAGCCACCGGAGCCACTGGACCGTCGGAGAGGATAAGGTTCTCGTAGTCAACCGACAACACATCCTGCTTAGCATCCACATTCTCCACACTGCCTTCCACTATGGAAAAGCGACCCTTGTTCAGGCGCATAAAATAGTTGCTTTCAGTCATCTGCGCATTGATGCTGGCCGTTTGAAGGCCTATGCGCAGCACATCGCCCGCCCTCGAAGCGAAGTGCACGACAGCCTTGAACAAAGCGCGTTGCGCCAGCTGGCGCGGCGTCTTGGCGTCGTTGTATTGACCAGGTATCGAGCGCATACACATCTTCCCGCGCCACCTATAGACGACAACATTACCGATCCGCCCACCGAATTCATCAAAGAAATAATTACCTGAATTTCTCATAATACATTATTTATTAAAGGTTAATAATACTTTTAGGTCATTTTCGACAGGACTCCCCCGTCTTTTTCACCTACCATAACGCAACCTAAACCCTATTATTGTCCACTAACATAAAATTTAATAAAACTCAAGTAAAACTTTGAGTGAACTTTGGTAGGACTATGATACCTCGAAAACAGGGAGTTGACTTTTGGAAAAAATACTATTTGAAGCAAAAAAAAAGAACCTTCTTGCGAGGTTCTTTTATGTATGGTTTGTTGCAGTCGGTTGCAGGGGCTTGTGCCGGTTGTGGAACTGCTATTTGCTCAGTCCGGTGATGATAAGTTCGATTTTGGTGTCGCGGAAGGCCTGGTGCT
>JAGDCN010000161.1 GCA_017958525.1 Bacteroidales bacterium | reverse complement strand
TCCAGAAACAGTACATCAAAGGTCAAAAGAAGTTCTACCTCATTCTTGGCAAGGAAAGCGAGATTGACTTCAACAAGCTGGCCAAGTTTGGAAAAGTTAAGAAACTGACTCTCGAAGAGGTGTTCGGATATTGATGACACCGTAACACTATGAAAAAGGCATTCTGCACCAAGTGCAGAATACCTTTTTTCTTATTGTATTACGCTAAAAGCATTATGGGGAAAAGTGACAATACGAACAGCAGGGGATGGCTTGGAAGTGTGACGACAATCATTGTCGCTGTGGCGTTGGTTGCCCTGTTTTGGGGGCCAGCCTGGCTGGTCCATTGGGATACTATGTTCTTTTCAACAGATGGTGAGGATTTGGTCAAAGATGTGTACACCACTTCCTACCACGTCGCCTACGACGACGGTATGGCCATCTCGCACGCTATGAACTATCCATACGGCGAGTATTACTTCTTCACAGGCTTGCATCCCTTGATTGCCGCACCTTTGCAATGGCTGCGCGACGCTGGTGTTGCACATACTGAAAGAGCTGTGCTGCCATTGATGAACCTTCTGTCGTTGCTTTCGATTGTCCTTTGTGCCTTGTTTCTATACCTATTACTGTATGAACTGAAACTGCCAATATGGTACTCCATTGTTGTTGCTCTGCTCATCACGTTGATGTCGCCCCAGTTGCACCGCATCGGGGCCCATATGTCGCTGAGCTACTACTGCGCGATACCGATGCTGCTCTATTTCACGCTGCGCCATCTTCGCAGCGGTGCGTGGGGTTGGGCATTGGCGATAGGAGTGTCGATGCTGTGGTTCGCATTGTGCCATCCCTATTATCTTGTGTTTTATGCTGTTGTCGCTGTCGGCGAGTTGGCGTATGTTTTTTTTCGCCGTCGAGACCTTGAATGGTGCAAGGATAAGGCGTGGCGCAAAATAAGCATAGCAGCATTGGTTGAGCTGGTGTTGCCGTTGGGTGTGTTCTATATCTTGTCGCACGTGGGGATGCCCGACGGCGAACGCATCGCGGTTCCTTCGGATTTCTTCACCTATCAAGGCAGATTAGAAGGTATTCTTTTCCCTTACGGACGCCCGTACTTCTACGAATACAGCCGTCTGTTTGCGAGCGTGCAATGGGAGGCACGCAATTACGTCGGCATTGTAGCTGTGGTTGCTATAGTGTTGATAGTATGCTGCTTCTTTCGCAATCTTGTCAAGAAACACTATGCTTCGCTGCTACACCCCACCGACAGCCGCGAGCTTAACCTCTTCCTCCTTGTTGCCATAGTGCTGATGCTCTATACCTGTGGAGTGCCGTTCAGCTGGTTTCCGCGCAACATTGTGACCTACATCGGCCCGCTGGCGCACTTCCGCGCTCAGGGACGCTTTGTATGGTTGTTTGTATATGTCATCAATATTGTGGCATTCTATGGGTTGTTCCGCTGGATGCAGTCGAATCCAAAGACTCTTCGCAAGGTGGTACTTGTCGTCGCCTTAGTCGTTATGTCTGCTGAAGCCACCGCCTACAACTGGTACAACAAAGCTTGGTATTCAAACCAATGGGCTGAATGGACCGACTACGACAACCAGCTGCCTCAGAACCAATGGGTGAACGATATAGATACATCACAGTATCAGGCTATTCTGACGCTTCCCGTCTTCAACGTAGGTAGCGAGTTGGTCTACCTGCCTTCGCAGGACCGTATGTTTGCCCGCAGCGCCTTGCTCTCGATGAAGACAGGCCTGCCGCTGGTATGCAACGAGAGCGCACGGTCCAACATCCGTCAAGCGTGGGACTGCATAGCCCTTTCGCGAACTGCGTTCGATTTCCTTCGGCTGGCCGACTCTTTGCCCGACGACAGGCCTCTGCTTTTGGCTGTCACCAAAAACAAGGATCTGCTATCCGATGCAGAGCGGATGATTCTCTCTTACGCCGACACGCTAATGATGCTGGATGAGATGGAACTCTATTCACTTCACCCGGATGTCTTGCGTCTCGTCAGAGTCGAGACAAGTAACAGGTTGGAATCCCTCTACGACAACGCCTCGTTGTCCGGCATTGGTTACAACTCGGCAGTTCTCGCCGTTCCCGACACAATAAAAGGTGACATACACTCATGCATAACAGTCTACGATGGACCACTGACGCTTTCGGGCGATGTGGAGATCAGTTTCTGGATATCGCCGATTCTTGACGACCAATACAGCCGTTCTGACATCAAGGTGTATGCTGTTGCCGGCAGCAGCGAAAGGAAACTATTCGCCTGGAGCGCCGATGTGTTACTCGACATTGTAGACATTGACCGCAACGAAGGTTTGTTGCGACTTCAAACGTCGCTGCCCGACGGTTGTGAGCGGCTTCGTATTGTAATGCACAATCGACAGATGCGACCCTCGCCGGTGATGTTCCACCACCTGCTGGTGCGTCCCGAAGGTATGCACGTGCCCTTTGTCGACGGGCAACGCTATATCGATAACATACCGCTAAAAGATGAAATAATAAGAATTAAAGCACGACGATTATGAAACGTATACTGTTG
>JAGDCN010000160.1 GCA_017958525.1 Bacteroidales bacterium | reverse complement strand
GACTTCATCCTGCAGCAAGAACTGAACCGCGTGCGGCTAAGCAGCGGACGCTTTATGCTGTTTTCTATTATCCTGCTGGTTCTCGCATTGGCTCTGCTGGTGACTTTGTTGCTGTTGCGCAGACGAACAAAGGCGCTGCAGCGCGAAACGGCGCGTCTTCAGGCTGCCAAACAGCAGGATGTAGAACGTATTGCCAACGTTGAGACTTGCCTGTCGGTCTTGAGGCACGACATCACACCGTTCATATCCTATCTTCAGAACGACCATTTGCCGGATGAACTGAAACGTGAGGTTACAGGACAGTTGATACGCACTTTCGAGAATATCAAGAATTGGACCAATCTGTCGATTCCCAGTGGTTTGCAGTTCCGTTGTTCCGTGGTGACATTGCAGCAGGTGTTCGATAATGTCGGTTCGAGTATCAATAATTTCCGCGCGCCGGCAGTGGCTCTTACGTTCCAACCGACCACAGTCAGTGTCCGTGGCGACCAGCTGTTGCTGGAGATATTGCTTAGAAACCTGGTGAATAACGCCATACAACACACTGCCGAAGGTAGCGTGACAATAAGTGCACAATTGTATCCAGACGACCAGCGTTTCGTCTGTGTCACCGTGGCCGATACCGGATGCGGAATGACGGACGACGAACTGGAGAATCTGTTCCGTACCGACAGGCGTATTGACAGCAGTAAAACACAACAGGCCGAAAATCAGGGCTATGGCACCGGGTTTGGATTGATACTGTGTCGGTACATCATAAAGAAACACGACGACAACACCATTCGCGGCTGCCGCATCTGGGCCGAGAGCGAGCCTGGCAGAGGCTCTGCCTTCCATTTCCTTGTCGAAGCAGTTAAATAACCCCTAAACCCTTTTTCAACCTCAAAAACCTCAAACACTAAACCAATGGACGACAAAATAACAATAATGATAGTGGATGACGAGCCGCTCATCCGCAAAGCAATAAAATTCGAGCTCAACGAACGCCACGAAATGGTCGATTGCCGAATGGACGATGATGGGCGTGTGCAGCGTAAGGAAATAGAGGTGACAGACACTTTTGCCAGTGGTCCGCAGCTTTTTGCCGCACTCAATGATCCCCTGCGTCCGCGCCCCGACTACCTGCTTGTGGATATGGAGTTTCAGGGTGAGCCCACCGGCGGCATAGCCATCACCGACCGCATCAGGCGACAGTATAAGCCGCTGTTGGGTAAAGAGATAAAAATCATTATTCTCTCAGGCCGTTTCGACAACCCGCTGCCCAGCGAAACCAATCGGCGCAAGCGTCTCAACGAGATTGGCGGTGTTGTGTTTGAAGCTCTCAGCAAAGGTGCTAATGCTTTTGTCAGTAAGAATGCCACGGGAGGCTTCTCAATCGAGAACATATTGCGTGCCATTTCCTGTCTGGAGCGCGGCGAAGAGTATTATTTCAATTATCCTGTGATGCTAACCCTCAAGGAAGCTGCTGAACTGTATTTTGAGCGTGAACGAGCCAGTGAAATTGAAGAACCTATCAGTGACGAGGAACGCGAGATACTGCTGCTTGAGGCGGCAGGCTGCACGGCGCAGGAGATTGCTATGCGACTTTCGCGATGGGTCGAAACCGACAAGTCTATCCAAGACAAACAGAAAGAGCTGTCGCGCAAGTTCGGCATCGTCAACAAGTCGGGCGCCCGCATTGCCAAGGCCTTGCAATACCACGTAATTGACGCCTCGGATATTGAGTATCTGAAAAGAATCTGATTTCTGCAGGGAACTTCCATAGTTCGTTTTTCGAACACGAATTACTTGAATTAAACGAATCAGTTTATCTTAGGTTCAGGTAGAAAATGCAGTGTGAGAGGCAAAAATATTTTGCCGAATCAGCGGAAATGTGTATTTTTGCAATCTGAAAGACAAAAAAATGAAATATCAATACATTTAGATTGTATGCGTCATCAAGTTGATTTTCTTGTAATTGGTTCAGGTATTGCCGGTTTGAGTTTTGCTCTGAAGGTGGCTCCTTACGGCAAAGTGTGCATCTTGACCAAAGGCGACGCCTCGGAAGGCTCGACAAAATACGCACAAGGCGGCATCGCCGCAGTGATGTACGACACCGACAGTTTTGACAAACATATCGCCGACACGCTCGTCGCCGGCGACGGTATCTGCGACCGCGAGGTGGTGGAAATGACTATCCGCGAGGCTCCGCAACGCATTGAAGAACTGGTGCGTTACGGCGTGGAGTTCGACAAATCGAAGGGCGGCAAGTTCGACCTTCATCGTGAAGGCGGCCATTCGGAGTTCCGCATCCTTCACCACAAGGACAATACTGGCGCTGAGATTGAACGCGGCCTTCTACAGGCTGTTCGTGAGCATCCCAATATTGAATTGAAAGAGAACCAGTTTGCCATTGATATCATCACCCAGCACCATCTTGGACAGCGTGTCACAAAGCATACTCCCGACATCGAATGCTATGGTGTCTATGCCTTGAATTGTCTTACAAATGAGATAGATACTTATCTGGCTAAGATTACGTTGCTGGCGACAGGCGGAATGGGCAATGTCTATACTACAACCACAACGCCGCTCATTTCGACCGGCGATGGAGTGGCAATGGTGCATCGAGCCCGTGGAGTGTTGAAAGACTTGGAATTTATGCAGTTCCACCCCACGTCGCTATATAACCCTGCCGAGAAACCAGCATTCCTTATCACCGAGGCAATGCGTGGCGCAGGAGCTATCTTAAAAGACCGCAAGGGACAGGAGTTTATGCAGAAGTACGACAAGCGGCTGAGCTTGGCCCCGCGTGATATAGTGGCTCGTGCCATAGACAATGAAATGAAACTTGCCGGTGTAGAACACGTATGGCTTGATGCGCGTGGCATTGGCAAGAACGAGCTCATCAACGGCTTCCCGACGATTTACGCCAAATGCCTCGAACTTGGTATCAACATAACAAAAGATATGATTCCCGTGCGTCCGGCAGCCCATTACCAGTGTGGCGGCATCAAGGTTGACACCAATGGCGAGAGTTCAATACATCATCTCTATGCTGCAGGAGAATGCTCCTGTACGGGTCTGCACGGTGGCAACCGCTTGGCCAGCAACTCGCTGCTTGAGGCTGTGGTCTATGCCCACAACGCCGCTATGGACGCCATAGCCAAACTCAAGTCCTCGAAATTCGAGAATCGCAACGCGGAAATCCCCGACTGGAATGCCGAAGGTATGGTGCTGAACGAAGAGATGGTGCTTATCACGCAGACCAAGAAGGAGTTGCAGGAGATTATGTCGAACTATGTCGGCATTGTCCGCAGCGACTTGCGCCTGCAGCGCGCCTTCGACCGCCTCAACCTGATATTCCGCGAGACCGAAGATCTCTACAACCGCTCGGTCCTTGCCGAACCACTCGCCGAGTTGCGCAACCTCATTGCCTGTGCCTACCTCATCACCAAGCAGGCAATGGCACGTCGCCAGAACGTCGGCCTGCACTACTCCATCGACCTCCTCGACTCAACTCAGGCAAAATAAAACAACAGGAGGCTCGCGTTTTAGTTATTAAAAGGGAACCTCTACGGGGCGACTCGGATAATTGCTTGTCTATGCTGTGCTTGGCCACAAGCACCTCGCAGGATGCGATGCGAGATGAAAATTCACCACCCCCTTTCCATAGCCCTCGGCACAGTACCCGGTAGGGATCTGCACCGCCATTTGTTATTTTGTTCTTATATTACCTATATACGAAATATATACGATGTCTATAAGAACTATATAAGAAGAGGCGGCGGAATATGGTGCCGGTTATGTGCCACTCCGCTTTATTTTGCATTTAACACCATTGATAAATAGCACCCGGAAACGGGTTGCCTGCATAGACAAAGTAATCAATTGAGAATAACGCCGATAGTATTTGCCTGCAAAAAATATCGGCGTTATTTGCATATAATTCAAAAATATTCCGTAACTTTGCACATTACTTGTCTTTTGACGAGGTGCAACGTAATACGTTGCATATCTCAGTTTTATGATGGAAAAATAATAGTATTAACATAAAAAATAAAGTATTATGTCATTATTGTCAACATTGTTGGAAATGTCTGCCGAGGCAGCAAAATTCGTAGGTGTATTGGGTGCCGGTATTGGTGCCGGTTTGGCCGCCATAGGCGCCGGACTGGGTATCGGTAAGATCGGTCAGGGCGCTATGGAGGGTATTGCCCGCCAGCCCGAAGCCGCTGGAACCATCCGTACCACTATGATTATCGCTGCTGCACTGGTCGAAGGTGTTGCCTTCTTCGCAGTCGTCATTTGCCTGCTCGCCGTTCTCTAACGTCGTGCAAAACCTAACAGGCCTGGTGCTGCGAGCGATGGGCTTAAAGCACCAGGCTATTTATGGAACGCGGACGGCTTGTCCGCAAAAACAAAACAGTATATGAACAACCCCCTAGTTAGTCCAGGTCTTGGTGTTATTGTGTGGATGCTTGTAGCCTTCGGCATCCTTGCCTTAATTTTGATAAAATGGGGCTGGCCGGTCATCCTTAAGGCTCTTGATGATCGCGAGAAGACCATCAACGAGTCTCTGAATGCCGCCGAAAAGGTGAAAGAGGAGATGAAACTCCTACAGGCTCATAACGAAGACCTCCTTAAGCAGGCTAAAATAGAACGCGACGAGATTTTACGCAATGCACGTATGACAAGCGAGCAAATCATAGAAGACGCACGTCAGAAAGCCACCGTCGAGGCTGACCGTATTGTTGAGAATGCCCGCGAAAACATCAACTACGAGAAGTTGAAGGCTATGCACGAACTGAAGAACCAGATTGCTACGCTCAGCATTGATATCGCCGAAAAACTTATCAAGTCGGAACTCGCCGACAAAGAAAAAGCCGACGCTTTCATTTCCAAGGAACTCGAAAACGCTCACCTTAATTAATTTTGTCCAGTGGAAAACTACCGTATCAATATCAACTACGCAAAAGCGCTCTTTATGGTTGCTGCCGACACGGAACAGCTGGATGCAGTGAACGATGATATGCGGATGGTGGCATCAACGTGCAGCGACAACCATATACTCAGCACCCTGTTTGCCAATCCCGTCATCCCGGAGCATAAAAAGGCCGCTGTTTTGCGCGACCTCTTCGCTGAACGGGTTAGCAAGATTTCGATGTTGTTTATGGAATTTGTGGTACGCAAACGCCGTAGCGTCAATCTGCGTGGAATAGCGGACGCTTTTGTCCAGCTATATCGTGACCACAACGGCATCGTCCTGTCGCAATTAGTAACAGCCACTCCAGTGTCGGAAGATATAAAAGATGCTGTCCGTCAGAAAGTGGGCGACTTCACACACAAGAATGTGGAACTGGAAACGACAGTCGATCCGTTGATTTTGGGAGGTATGAGCATCACTTTCGATGGCAATATGTTTGATGCCCGTATAAGCACTGCAGTTGCCAATTTGCGGAAGGAGTTCAGCAAGAACGTGTATGAGAGCAAGCTGTAATTAATGTGTAAATGCGTTAGTGTTTGAAACGCGAACGGTTAGTTCGCATAATTATTTAAGAAAAACATAAGAATATGTCCGAAATAAAACCTGCCGAAGTATCGGCAATCTTGAAGAAACAACTGGCAGATGTCGGCCTGGACGTCCAACTTGAAGAAGTAGGAACGGTTCTCACTGTGGGTGACGGCATTGCTCGTGTCTATGGCCTCAACAACGCACAGAGCGGCGAGCTTGTAGAGTTTGAGACTGGTGAGCAGGGTATTGTCCAAAACCTTGAAGAGGATAACGTCGGTATCGTTATGCTTGCCGAAAGTAACACTATTAACGAAGGCGACACCGTTAAGCGTACCAAACGCATTGCTTCGGTAAAAGTGGGCGAGCAACTGGTAGGTCGTGTTATCAATACCATTGGCGAACCTATTGACGGCAAAGGCCCCATTGGGGGTGAATTGTTCGATATGCCCATCGAACGCAAGGCTCCGGGTGTCATTTTCCGCCAGCCTGTCGAACAACCGCTCCAGACGGGTATCAAGGCTATAGACTCGATGATTCCTATCGGAAGAGGCCAGCGCGAACTTATCATTGGCGACCGCCAGACGGGAAAGACGGCGATTGCAATCGATACCATCATCAATCAAAAGAATTTCTACGATGCCGGCGACCCGGTCTATTGCATCTACGTGGCTTGTGGACAGAAGGGTTCGACTGTGGCCAACCTGGTGAAAAACCTTGAAGAAAAAGGCGCAATGGACTATACCATTGTCGTTGCCGCTACGGCATCCGACCCTGCCGCTATGCAGTTCTATGCACCCTTTGCAGGTGCCGCCATTGGTGAATATTTCCGCGATACGGGACGTAATGCACTGGTGATTTATGACGACCTCTCGAAGCAGGCTGTTGCCTACCGTGAAGTGTCGCTGTTGCTGCGTCGCCCGCCGGGACGCGAGGCTTATCCCGGTGATGTGTTCTATCTGCATTCGCGCCTGCTGGAACGTGCAGCTCGCATCATCCAGAGCGACGAAATTGCACGCCAGATGAACGACTTGCCAGCTTCTATAAAGGATAAGGTGCGTGGTGGTGGCTCACTGACGGCATTGCCTATCATCGAGACGCAGGCTGGTGACGTGTCGGCCTACATTCCTACTAACGTCATCTCCATCACCGACGGACAGATATTTCTCGAGACCAACCTATTCAACAGTGGTGTGCGTCCGGCTATCAATGTTGGTATCTCGGTTTCCCGCGTTGGTGGCAAGGCTCAGATCAAGTCGATGAAGAAGATTGCAGGTACGCTGAAACTTGATCAGGCTCAGTATCGCGAACTTGAGGCTTTCTCCAAATTTGGTAGTGATCTTGATGCAGCTACAAAAGCGGTTCTTGACAAAGGTGTACGCAATGTGGAAATCCTCAAGCAACCACAGTTTTCGCCTATGCCGGTTGAAGAACAAGTTGCTATTATCTTCTGCGGTACCAATGGTCTGATTCAGAAGGTTCCCGTTGACAAGGTGCGCAATTTTGAGACGGAATATCTTTTCTATCTCCGCAACAACCATCCGCAGCTGCTCGCCAATCTCAAGGCTGGCAAACTGATGGACGAGGATCTCGCTACAATGCGCAAAGTGGCTGCCGACTTGAGTGCTAAATATGCTAAATGACGTTATCGTTGACTTTAACCTTAACAAATTATGGCTAATCTTAAAGAAGTCAGAACACGCATAGCCTCGGTCAGCAGCACTCAGCAGATTACATCGGCAATGAAGATGGTCAGTGCCGCCAAGTTCCGCCGTGCGCAGAATGCCATTATGGGTATGCGCCCATATGCATCGCAACTCAATGCCATCATCAGTGACATTGGAATTGATGACGGTGTTCTGACAGCTTATCACGAAGCGCGTCCTATCAACAGTGCCCTGTTGATTGTGGTCACTAGCAACAAAGGTCTGTGTGGCGCTTTCAATTCCAATGTTATCAAAGAGGCTTCGTCCCGTCTTCAGTATTTTCGCTCGAAAGGATGCAAGTCGGTAAGGATGATTACCATCGGTAAGCGAGGCTCGGAGTTTTTCGCCAAGCAGGAAGGGCTTGTTGCTGCAGCATACGACGATATTCTTGACAACCCCTCGTTCGATGCCATTTCGACAATATGCGACGGTGTAATGGAATCGTTTTGCAACAAAGAATACGACCATATTGAATTGGTTTATAATCAATTTAAGAATTCGCTTACTCAGATTCTTTCCACTGAAAAATTCCTGCCGGTTGTAAGTGGGGAAGGAAAGACGGAGAATGGGGAGCGTTACGAACGTAACGACTACATTTTTGAACCGGGCAAGGAAACTATTCTAAAGGAAATGATACCGTTGACATTACGGTCGCATTTTTACCGTGTGATACTCGATTCGCTGGCTGCCGAGCACGGTGCACGTATGACGGCTATGCAGAAGGCCACCGACAACGCCACAGAGTTGCTCAAAGAGCTGCGCCTGAGTTACAATAAGGCCCGTCAAGCTGCCATTACCAACGAGATTATCGAAATTGTCAGCGGCAGCGAGGCATTGAAAGGATAAAAACAATTTTAACGATATGGAAAAAAAGCAGAATTACGCCATCCCAATTGTCGTGATGATATTGCTCTTCGGAATGATATCATTTGTGACTAATCTGGCATCGCCGATGGGCGACATCCTCAAGAATCAGTTCACCATTCCTAACTGGCAAGGCACTCTGGGCGTTTTCGCCAACTTTATCGCTTATGCTATTATGGGTATTCCTGCCGGCAATATGCTGCAGAAACGTGGCTACAAACGCACGTCGCTTGTGGCTGTCAGCGTGGGCTTTATCGGAGTCGCCATCCAACTTTGCTCAGGTTTGGTGGGCAGTTTCGGCATCTATCTGATTGGTGCTTTGGTGGCAGGATTCTCGATGTGTCTGCTCAACACCGTTGTCAACCCGATGCTCAACCGTTTGGGTGGTGGCGGCAACAAGGGCAACCAGCTGATTCAGTTTGGTGGCACGTTTAACTCACTGTGCGGCACCGCTGTAATTGTGATTACCGGCCTGTTGATTCCCAGTATCGTTGATGCTAAAATCAGCGACACATTCCCGCTGATGTACACGGCATTGGCAATTTTTGCCGTTGCCTTCATAGTAATTCTGTTGACCAAAATACCCGAGAATGAGACCCCGCAGAATGCCCAGTCAACTGAACTGACCTACAAGGGATTGTTCAAATTCCGTCATTTCGTACTGGGTGCCATAGCTATATTCATCTACGTCGGCGTTGAGGTGGGAGTGCCTAATGTGTTGAACAAATGGCTGCAAAATCCCGATATGCACTTCTTTGCCGAGGGTGTCAGCGCCGAGGCAGTTGCTGGCAGTGTTACGGCTTTCTACTGGCTTCTGATGCTTGTGGGTCGTCTGATTGGCGGTCTTGTCGGCAGCAAAGTGTCGCCGCGTGCAATGATTGCCACCGTAGCAAGCGTTGCCATTGCGCTTGTGGTGATAGCCATCTTTGTCCCTGCCACTACGATGATCAATTTCCCCGGTTTCAACGGTGCCAAAGGTTTTGGTATGAACCTTATTCCACTCAGTGGTGCTCTGCTCGTCTGCGTTGGCCTATGCACTAGCGTGATGTGGGGTGGCATCTTCAACCTTGCCGTTGAGGGACTTGGAGCCTACACCGAGCGCGCATCGGGACTCTTTATGGCGCTGGTTTGCGGTGGCGGTATTCTTCCGTTGCTGATGAACGGCGTGGTCGATATCTACGGTGTCAGTGGCTACCAACCCAGCTATTGGGTCGCTGTTGCCGGCTTTGCCTACATCCTCTACTATGCCCTTGTCGGCTCAAAGCCTGTCAACAAGGGTGCAGCGAAAGAGTAATTCATATATGATATGAACATTCTTGACCTCTGCTGGTGCACCATCTATAACGAATGGATGCGTCGGGATGCCTGGTGGGCTGAAACAAAAGCAGAGACCTTCTTGCCTTACTTTTTCTGCATTTATACTTGCATAATTATTTTGCTGATATGTATTGTCTTCGGAGTACGAGTCAACATATTTTTCGGGATGATGCCACCAATACTTTGCTATTTCGTGATGTGGTTTGTCTCTGTTAGACGATACAAAAAAGAGAGTTACCGCAAGGAACTCCTAAACCGTTATGAGCAGTATAAGAAAGAACACCCTGTATTACGTTTGGTCCGCTTTTGGGCGTTTGTACTAGGACCGTTTGCGATTCTCTTTTTGTGTGTGGTTGTTTCTTAGTTATTTCACCACCAGACGCTGTGTGCCAATGCCTTTGTCGCTGGTGACGCGAACAAGATAGATGCCGGGGATAAGCTGGGCATTGTCTATCGTTAGTTCATTGTCTGCAGTACGTGTGGCAAAGACTTCGTGTCCGTTGATGTCGATAATCTCAATCAGAGCATTATCAGGCAGGTTGCTAAGTGTGATGCGGTCGCTGGCAGGGTTGGGATAGAGCTGGAAGTTTAGAGTTGAAAGCTGGGCATCATTGATTCCGGCATTGCCGGTAAACAGTCCTTCTATCATCCAACTGAACTTCCATTGGTCGCCCATTTCCGTAAGATCTGCACCGGAAAGCATACTGTACGGGTTGCCACCATATATCGAGAATACGGCGGGAGTGTCGATTTCGGTACATTTGAGGATGATCCATATCGAATGTCCGTCCGGAATGGCGACAGGGGCGGTGAGGTCGTGTTGGTGGTATGTGTATTCGTATTCAAGAGTATCGAAGAATGTTGCGGAATACAGCTCGTTTTCGGGACTATTGACACCGCTCATAATGGTGAGTGTGTGATTGGCTTCTCGGCGTCCCATAAAACGAACGGCATTGAGTGTTGCTCCACTGCGGATGGCTTCGGAGGGAATGCGAATGCCCCATACGGAGTCGCGTCCCAATCCGTCAGGCAAGTTGCTGGCTCGATTCATAGCATTGTCGCAAGTATGGTAGCGTATAGTGTCACTTCGCAGCGGTGCAAAAACAGCCGTGAATTGCAGATTGCCACCAGTGGCAACGGTAGAACGTGGGTTGTAGCGGCATCCGTCGCTCCATTGGACGAATCGGGTGGCACGGTCGGCAGCTGTGGCTGTCATTGTTATAGTGTCGCCAAAGTTGTATGTGCCGCTGCCGCTGACAGTGCCGTTACCTTCGGCTGACACGGTCACCGTGGTTGTCGAATTGGGATTGAAGTCAGGATATGGCTCTATGCCAATCGTTGCAGTGGCGAAGAGATTGAAATTGTAGTTTGTCGATGACGATCCAACAGCAGGAGTCAGGTTGTCGAGTTTATAATAAGCGTTGAAACTGCCGCCCCACCCCCAGTTGATATGAAAGCGGTCGTTTGCGCTGTTGTAGCCGTCCAGCACGAATGCGTGACCCGACTGCACTTCGTCATAACCGGCGTAAAGGATTGGTCGTCCGGCACGCAGCTCGTTAATCATCAGCTCTTTCCAATCGTCGAAATTGTAATCGATGCGAAAAGCCGACCAAATGTAAGGGCTATAGCCGAAATTGTATTTCAAGGCGTTTTCCGATGACGGCTCGCCACCGTAGCCGTAGCTGGCCGTTTTGCCGGCACTGCCGCTCATATTATAGGCCATATTTACAGCTACTCCAATATGGTAAATCAATTCTGCAACGGCATACTTTGCTGTGTCGGAGCTGTATGTTTCCAGTTTTTTCGGCATTGTGTCCCATCTGTATGTTGTGTTGCCGTAGTTGGCTTCAAGCAGTCCATAACGATGGTGTGTATAAGATTCATAGCCATAGCCTTGCACTGGGTGGTTAAAAGCCTTCATAATCTGTGCAGTGGCAGTGGCAGTACATCCGCAGGGAGGGTAGTCGCGGGCGATGGTGTCATAGGGGCAAAGGGAATTATAGTAGGGGCTTTGGTCCCATAGCGTGTTGAGTATTTGAGATATAAGTTCCTTACTGCTACCTGTGGGTTGCCCTTCTAGGACTTGTTTCCACTGGCGTTTTGCTTCACTCTTAGGTGCGGTTTTGCTGTTTTGCTTGATTTCCAATTCGTAACCGTGCAGCCAAGCTCTGACGTGTGCAGGTATAGCATCGGCCGTAAACGGACCCTCCAGCGAATAGGCAAGGACGGGTTCGGTATTGTCATCGCCGGCAATAATCACAAAACCAGCATCTTCGTTGATGTTGAAAACATAAAAACCTTCAAAAGGAAGCAAACTGCTGATGTCGGTCAATTTTGTGTTGTCTGATTTGACACCGATTGAATGCAGAAACCCTATTGCTGCATTGTGCGCCTTTTTTCCATCAACAGGCGAAGCAAAGGCGAAAATTGTTGCAACAGCCATAAATACAATTAATAATATACTTTTTCTCATAAGTGTAGCTTTTGTTTTTATGGTGCAAAAATAAGAAATTATTTACAAATAAAAAGATAAGACGATGATACATTTTAAATCGTAATCAATATAATAAATAGATGGATTTGACGTTTTGCAGTATTATTAATAAAAATGCTTGATAATGAAAAAATACACATATTATCCGCAAGGTACTTGTTCGGTTCAGATAGACTTTGAGGTTGACGATAATGGCAGGATTCACAATGTGCAGTTTCTGGGCGGCTGCAACGGAAATCTTCAGGGTATTGGCGTTCTAGTCGAGGGAATGCCCATCGAAGAGGTTCGCGCTAAACTGGGAGGCATTCGGTGCGGATACAAGAACACTAGCTGTCCAGATCAACTGGCTCAGGCTTTAGAAAAGGTTGAAATTTAAGATTTTATGAGAATACTCCACACTTCAGACTTGCACATTGGTCAGATAATGTACCAATACTATGAGCGTTTTGACGAGCACGCCCATTTTTTTCGCCAATTGGAGGAATGGTGTGGAATGTACAATCCCGATGCGCTGTTGATTAGCGGCGACATATTTGACATCCAACAGCCTAGTGCTGCGGTCAGGGATTTCTTTAACGGCTCGATAGTTGCTCTGCACCGGCGTTTCCCGCAGATTAAGATAGTCATTACCGCAGGCAATCACGATTCGGCTGCTCGCATCCAGGCTGATCGCGAGGTGTGGGGTCTGGCCGATATCAAATTGATAGGACACGGTCCTGCGTCTGACGTGCTTGAAAGTGAAGATGTGTGGCAGGATAATTTCATCGTCGAAATGCCTTCGGGCTTCATTGTCGCTCTCCCCTTTATGTCCAGTGTACGCACCGAGGTTCTGCAGTCGTTGCTGGACAGTGTTGCGCGACGCAACATAGACGGCCGTCCTGTGGTGATGATGGCCCACCAGGCTGTTACGGGCAGCGATATTACTGGACACAACGACCTCGGCAATCTACGCACGTTCGGCATAGGTGACCTTGGTAACGGATACGACTACCTCGCTTTGGGGCATATCCACCGACCACAGACGCTGGGCTGTCCACTTAGCGACGAAGACGATACGACCACAACATATCCTGCGGGCGTCGCACGCTATTCGGGTAGCGCACTGCACGTCAGTTGCGATGAACAGTATCCGCACACTGTCAGTCTTGTGGATATCGACACCCACGGCGGTACGGTCGTTCTGCAGCGCCTGCGTATCAACGAGCTTCGCCATTTCTACGTCCTGCCGGAGAAAGGCTCTGAACCTTTTGGCAGCGCGGTTGAAGCCTATGTGGCTGTCGATGAATTCTGCGACAAGAAAAGAAGTGGCTACATACGATTACGTTTCGACGGCGCCGCCTTTGCAGCACTACCATCCGACTTTATTCAAACAATTTACAAGAAGTTGGAAATCACTGGCAACGAGGTTCGTTTCAATCCGCAAACCATATGCGAAAACAAAGAGGATGAAGGCGCTGAAAGCGAGAGACCAGTTTTTGAACTTGTAGAATTGCAGCAAATGACCAATCCTCTGGACTTTATTAGGAGAACCATCGACTCCTATCCGGAGCTGAATATTGACGACCTGGAAAACGACTTCCGTGAAATCGAAGAGGAACTGTTGAAAGGAGAGCGAGAGAAATGAAAATAATCGAATTGCATCTGAGGAATATTGCCTCAATTGAGAAAGCCGACATCGACTTTGTTAATGACCCAGGATTACAGGACCCCGACACAGGACGTGCGGCTCAGATGTTCCTGATTTATGGCGATACCGGTACTGGCAAGTCGGTGCTGCTCGATGGCATTGCAATGGCACTCTATGGCAAAACACCTCGTATCGAAGGCGTTGAAAACAAGATGCGCAACTCGTTCACCAACGCTTATGGTAACGAAATGAGCATCACTAGTATCGAGCAATATACACGATTAGGAATCAGTGAGAACGATGAATGCTACAGCGAAGTGGTATTTGTCGGCAACGACGGCATCGACTATCGCGCCAAGATGCAGCTTGGACTTAGTAAGAGTCGTGGACAACTGAAAAGCAGGAAACGCTGGTTGCTGAAGGTGGCTTGCAACGACTGGATTGAGGGGGCACAGTGCGGTAAAATCATTGAAACGGCTGTCGGTTTGACGTTCGACCAATTCAACAGGATGGCGATGCTGGCACAAGGACAGTTTGCCAGCTTTCTATGTGGAGGACGTGAGGAACGTGCCGAAATACTTGAAAAACTAACAAATACAAGGGTATTCACCAAATATGGCAAAGCCATCAGGGCTATCTATGACCGCCGTAAAACGGCAGTGCTTGAAGCCCTCAAGGCTATGCAGACCACCCAGTCCTACATCTTGCCGGACGAAAAGGTGCAGTCTTTTGTAGCACTTATAGATGAGGAAAGCAAGAAAGGGGAAAAAGCCTCTGAGGCAAAGAAATCGTTGAATGTCAGGATAAACCTTGTGACGAAAATAATTGAAGGAATTACGCGGAAAAGCGATGCCGCCAGTCGTCTTGCACAACTCGAAGCGGAGGCGAACAGCGACGAATATGCCGACCGTGTGAATCTGTGTCGGGATTGGGACGAGACCGATAACGAACGCCGCAGTATGAGTGAGCTGATTTCAAGGCGCAAAAGTCTTGAAGAATCTCGCTCTATCGAACAACAGCTGAAGGCTAAATATGCAACTCTGGCTGCGGATCTTGCCCTACGCGAACGGGACTATGCCGACGAGGCAGAACGCTTGGCCGTCGAGGCCGAATGGCTGAACCAACGTCAAGAACGCGACATCCTTTACGTACAGGCTGCGGTGACGTTGTCGCAAATGGATCAGTTCCGTCGCAACAGTCAAGGTCTCCAAGTGCTGCTCAAAGAAAAAAAGTCATCTGAGCAAAGTGTTGAAACTTTTGAAAAAGAGTATATTGAAGCAAAAAAAGTTCTTGAACAATCCGCTAATGAAGTGCAGACTGCGCAAAAGGCAATCGATGCTCCTCTAGCTCAAATTGAACAGCTGAATCCTAAGCAGATGGATTCCGACCAACAGCGTTTTGTTACACTCAGGGCCGCATATGAAAAATTGCGAGTCGATTATCGTGATTGGCTCGACAAACAGAAGGAAAAAACTGAGCAGGAGAACACTCTCGCTGTCTTAAACCAACAGTTGGCCGAGAAACAGCAGCTGAGGGTTGAAATTGAAAGTCGATTCAACAAAGCGAAGTTAGCCTACGAAAAAGCGATGCGACGCCTGGCGGCTATCGATGCCAGTCTGGACGAAAAACTCGATGAATTGCGTCAAATGGTTGTGAACGAGCAGACTGATATCTGTCCGCTGTGTGGGCAAAAAATCGTAAACACGATACTTACCCGTGACCAATTTGCCGCGCTCGTCACCCCATACGAAGAGGAACGTAAGCAGACACGTGCCGAGGTGGACCGTTTGCAGAAGGAACTTGAGGAGACTGCTGGCGCCGTGAGCAGCATAGAAGGGCGCGTCAAAGTGCTGAATGATATTCTCTTGAAACTGAATAAGTCGATTGGCGAAGGACGCACCAACCTCTCAGGGCGGATGCTGAAAGCAGGGGTGGAACTGGATGGCGATGTGGAAAGTGTGATCAGTAGCCAGCTTGAACAAATAGCACTTGACGAGAAGTCGTTGCAGTCGAAGCGCGATTTGCTGAACGACCTGCAAAAACAGGTGGATGTCCGTCTGAAAGAGAAACTTAAGCTCGATGAGGCTTTCAATAAATCTACCGAACGCGCCACACTGGCGTCAAGCAGGGTCGTGCAGAACAACGAACAAATCAAAAATCTTACAAAGAAATGCAACGATGCCGCAAAACAGCTTGACGCTGATCGAAAAAAGCTCGAATCGACCCTTTCTATGTGGTTCCCTGAATGGGAGGAGCGAATGGATGAAGTGTCGAAGCAACTTAAAGCCGAATCAGAGGATTACCTATCGAAGAAAAAAAGGTTCGAAGCTGATACCTCCCAGCAAGCAAACCGTCGCAATTTGCTTGACAATATCCACGCATTTGACAAGCGTATCAAAGCAATTTACACAGACTGGTCCGCTGCCAAAGTCGTAGTGAAATGTAACGACCCGATGAAGGAATGGACATCGCTGACATCACAGTGCAGTGCATTGGGCAGCATTATTGACGAATGCCACCGAACGATAGCGCGTTGTATGGACGAACTGGCGGTGTGGAAGACTAAAAGCAACCGTGACGAGACATACCTTATTTCGCTGATGAACAGGAAGGAAGAAGTGACAATTGCGCGACACTATCTTGCCGATCATAACAGCAATGTCAAGATTTGGCAAAAGGTACTCGACGATGCTTCGATTCTGATTGCTGGTGCGCGTAAGAAATTGTGCCTCAATGATGAAGAACCTCTGCCTGACAAGAATGAATTGGAGCTCCAACTGGCGGAAAACGAAGCCGTCGAACGTGAAGCTAACCGTCTATGCGCTGAAGCCAAATCAAAATTGGACAGCAACGCCGAATTGATTGATAAGCTTCAAGAGACCAAGATGATATATGAAAAAGCAAAAAGAGAATGTGACCATTGGTACCTGCTCGACAAGCGCTTTGGAGAAAACCGCTTCCGCAACCTTGTGCAGACACATATCCTCACGCCGCTGCTCAACAACGCCAACCAATACCTGAGCAAAATAAACGACCGCTACACATTGACCTGCACCGCTGAAAACGAACAGCTCTCCATCCTTGTACTCGATCGCTTCAACAGGGGTGAGATGCGTAGCGCCGCTGTCCTGTCAGGAGGTGAGAAATTTATGATTTCTTTGGCTCTCTCTTTGGCTCTCTCGTCGCTTAACCGGCCGGACCTGAATGTCAATATTCTCTTTATCGACGAGGGTTTTGGCACCCTCGACCAGGAATTTCTCAACAGCGTAATGACAACTCTGGGCCGCCTCGGCGAGTTGAGCGGACAGGGCGACCGCCGTGTAGGAATAATCTCGCATCGCGAAGAACTGCTGGGATGCATCCCAAACAAGATCAAACTGCGTCGCATCGGAGAGGGACGCAGCAAGGTTGAAATTATTTACGAACCCTGAACGCCTATGAAAATTAAATATAAGCAACATTCTCCCCTGTTGGCCGTGGCCTTCAACATCTTGTTGGCATACATTGTATATATGCTGTGTCGCATCATTTACATCTGTGAGAACTGGTCTCTCTTTTCTCAAGGATGGAACAATTTGAGTTTGTGGAATTTGCTGCGCGGCGGACTCCGCTATGATGGCTCGGCGATTGCATATACCAATGTCCTTTACATTATTTTGATGCTTCTGCCTGTCATCGCAAAGGAGAAACGCTGGTGGCAGACAATGTGCAAATGGGTTTATGTTGTAATCAACTCGTTGGCTGTTGTTGCTAATCTTTGTGACTCTGTCTATTCGCAATACACCGGCCGGCGAACCACCAGCACTTTTTTCAGCGAATTCAGCAACGAGAACAATTTGGGAACCATTTTTTTTACAGAACTGCTGAACCACTGGTACCTGGTTCTTTGCGGAATTGTTTTGATTGCAATGCTGTGGCTGCTTTATCTGAAACCGTCTGGTGATATTGATAATGCTGCAAACCCAAATTGTGTCCGACGTTATCGCCTTGTACAGTCGCTTTCGCTACTCTTTGCATTGCCTCTGGCTTTTGTAGCTATGAGGGGAGGTATTGTCAATACTTATCGTCCTGTTTCTTTGACCGATGCTAACCAATATGTCAATCAGCCAAACGAGGCGGCCATCGTGCTCAACACTCCGTTCTCGATTATCCGTACTATCGGAAAAACTTCGTTCGAGCCGCCGGACTATTTTGATTCTGAACAACTTGAAACATTATTCACACCGCTTCACACGCCCGACAGCAACGCTGTTCCAACTCGACGCAACATTGTTGTGATTATTGTTGAAAGCTTTGGACGCGAGTATATTGGATTCTACAATCGCAACCTCGATGGTGGAAGATACAAGGGATACACGCCTTTCACAGATTCACTGCTTGCTCTCTCTCTGACCTGGGAGGAAACCTTCACCAACGGTCGCACGAGCATAGACGGAATGCCTGCTGTACTGGCCTCCATTCCCACCTTCGTCGAGCCGTTCTTTTTCACTCCCTATTCGTTGGACCGTGTCAGCGGACTTCCAGGTGAACTAGGCAAAATCGGCTATTCGTCGGCCTTCTTTCACGGTGCAGACAACGGTTCGATGGGATTCCAGGCTGCGGCGCGCGCTATGGGTTTCCAGGCTTATTACGGTCGCAATGAGTACGATGACGACAGCCGTTTTGGAGGTGAAGAGGACTTTGATGGCACGTGGGCTATATGGGATGAGCCTTTCTTGCAGTATTTCGCCACCAAGATGGGGGAGTTGCAGCAACCTTTTGTCACTGCTGTTTTCACCGCTTCGTCGCATCATCCGTTCGTTATTCCTGAACAATACCGTGATATCTATCCTGAGGAGGAATTGGTTATGCACAAATGCATACGTTATGCCGACAATGCTCTGCGGCGTTTCTTTGAAACCGCCAGCAGCCAGCCGTGGTTCGACAGTACCATTTTTGTCATCACCAGCGACCACACCAATATGAGCAACCACGACTACTACCGCTCGCCCATAGGTCTTTTTCGCGGACCGATCTTCATCTACGACCCGTCTGGGCAACTGCCTTGCGGCATCCGACCAGGAATAGCGCAACAGATAGATATTATGCCCACACTGCTCGATATCGTTGGCTATAATCAACCATACATCGCCTTCGGCAACGACCTTTTCGCAATGCCAGCCGATAGCACCTGGACTGTCAATTACACCGGAGGCATCTATCAATTCCTGCAGGGCGATACCATTGTCCAGTTCGACGGGGAACGAGTGACGGCAGCTTACAATCTGTTGACCGACCCGCTGATGCAGAGACCGTTAAATACTGGCGTCGATCACCACACCAACAAACTTAAAGCCATAATTCAACAGTATATGACCCGGATGGTCAATGACCAACTCACCGTGAAGTAAATGGAATATCAAAGAAAAAAATAAGATTTATGAATATTGTTTTAATTGTTTTGGCGGTCCTTCTGATTCTTGTCGGCCTTATAGGTTCCATCGTCCCCGGTCTTGCCGGACCTCCATTCAGTTGGGCTGGCCTGCTGCTTATCCATCTCAGCTATGCTGCCCAGTTTAGCACTGCATTCCTTGTCGCCACGGCAGCAGTTGCAGTAGTTATAACCATCCTCGACTATATTGTCCCCTCGTGGAGCACTAAACGCCACGGTGGTTCTAAGGCTGGCGTTATAGGGTGCAACATCGGGCTGGTGATTTCTATTATTGGACTTCCGTTTGGCCCGCAGGGACTGCTGGGTGTTGTCCTTTGGCCCTTTGTAGGTGCCCTTGTCGGCGAATTGCTTAGCGGCAAGCAGAGTCGTGCAGCGTTGCGTGCCGCTTGGGGTGCATTTCTGGGATTCCTTACTGGTACAGGACTAAAACTGGCATTTGCTCTCGTTGCGGCCTTCTTTACCATACGAGAGATTGTCATTTAGGAAAAGTTAAAGTTCAATTTCCCAGTCGATAGTTCAACATACGGTGGTGAGCCATTTCCTCATATCGGGTTCCCTTGCGACCATAGTTGGCGAAAGGATGGATGGCTATGCCTCCGCGCGGGACGAAAATTCCCACCACTTCGATATATCGCGGATCCATCAGGCGGATGAGGTCTTTCATTATGATGTTCACACAGTCTTCGTGGAAATCACCGTGATTGCGGAATGAAAACAGATACAGTTTCAAACTTTTACTTTCTACCATAAGATGGTCAGGAATGTAGCGAATCTGTATTTCGGCAAAATCCGGCTGACCGGTTATAGGGCACAGCGTGGTGAATTCAGGGCAAAGGAATTCGACCCAATAGTCATTGTCTGGATGTTGATTCTCGAAGGCTTCTAGTACCGAGGGATCGTAATTCTGACTGTAGGTTGTCTTGTGTCCAAGTGATTTTAGTTGCTCTTTATCGCGGCTCATAACTATGTTTGGATTAAAAAATCTTGTACTTGATATCGCGGTCGTATATGTCGGTTTGTTCGTGCTCTTTGACACGGCGGACAATACGGACAGTAATGGGCAGGACAAGTAACTCGTAGGTGGTCTTCAGTCCCACTTGCCAGAGGACAAACTTCGGCATCTGACTCCACGGAATGACGGTACCGGCAAGGGCTATGGGGAAGAATATCAACGAGTCGCTCGATTCGCCTAACAGGGTGCTGACAACAGCGCGGAGGGAGAAATAGCGCCCTTGGCTGCGAACCTTCATCTTCGACATAACGGCGGCATTGACAAACGAGCCGACCAAGAAGGCAAGGAACGATGCAACGGCCACACGCGGCGCAAGACCGAAAACACTGTGGAACCCTTCAGACGAGGTGGCGCTCCACCACGGCGCACCAGGCAGTGCATCAACGATGAAACCCATCAGGACGACAAAGAAATTGAGGGCGAAAGCCATCCAAATCAGGGTCTTGGCTCTACG
Organism: Bacteroidales bacterium; assembly: GCA_017958525.1. GTDB lineage: Bacteria > Bacteroidota > Bacteroidia > Bacteroidales > P3 > Colimorpha. Next base: position 4,488 of record JAGDCN010000160.1, on the reverse strand, counting down.
GAAGCCCCATACCTCGCTGACTATGTCGTTGACAATGTAGCTGACGGGGAAGAGAATAATGGCTCCTGTAAAGGAGACGGGCCCGACGGAAAAGGGTTTGACGGCAAAAAGGTTTGATACAATCAGACAGACTGTAAAGAGCGTTGCAAAAAATAGAAACAGGACGCTCACCTGCGTTGGTTTTTTCTTCATATCTTGTTTTGTTAAAGGGGGTTAGCAAGTACCCCTGGTTTGTTTTCCGTTTGCAAAGATACATAAAATTTTAGATTTCAATGCAAATGGATATTTTTTTGTAAGCAGGCATCCTTTTTTGCATACCAAATTCTCAGAGGAATGATGCAATCTTTTTTGATACCGCTTTTGCATACCGCGTAAAGTTTTTTTGCTTTTTTGTTGCTTGTTTAAAAAAAATGTGTAATTTTGCATTTAATATTATTACAGTGAACTCGATTTAATTAATTAATAAACTTCAAATTATCAGTCAAATGAAAAAAATTTTATTAGTTTTAGTTGCAATGCTGACACTCACTTCGCTGTCGGCACAGAACAAAGGCACTAACCAGCTGCGTGTGCTTTGGTCAGAGATTGAAGAAAGCAACACTGCCGCTCAGATTACCGGTACCACCACCGCTCAGACGTATGCTGGTTTGACTCAGGGCGACTGGACTCTCGGCGGAACAGTTCCTTATCCTATGGCCGACGACCGTTCAACCCTCAACACCTGCGCATCGCTCTATGAAAACGCTGTTCCTTTTATCGTTTTCATTGCTCCCAACGGATACTACCGTTCGATTTATGGCGAGCCCGATGGTATTTACTATACCGACACTGCCTTGTGCAATGCCAATATGGCTGAGCTTATTAACAACTATCCGCGTGCTGGCCAGGCTCCTCAGATCAGCGAAGTCAGCATCCCCGGCTCGGTAGCAAAGAACGCCAATGCCTCTTTCAGCGTCAGCGTGATTAGCATCGATGCCTACACTGTTGAATGGACTTTCCAGAATGGTAATCCCGCCACTGCCACTGGCAACACTGCCACCTGCAGCTGGAGCACACCGGGTACCTACAATGTTACTGTGACTGTCACCAATGCTAATGGCAGCGCTACCCAGAGCGGCACCATTAATGTTCTTAACTATATCGTTCTGTATGATTTTGAGAATACTAACGACTATACTAACTGGACATTCGTCGATGCCGACGGCGACGGTCAGCAGTGGACTCTCGACTATTTGCGTAACAATGGATCCGGCTACGAAGGCTCGAACGGTATGCTTGCCTCCGCTTCTTATAGCAGCCAGACTGGTATGCCTCTTACTCCTAACAACTGGGTATTCACCGATGCCATTACTCTGCCGAACGAAAGCGGTCTTGCTCTGACTTGGTTCGACAAAGGTCAGGATGCAAGCTATGCTGATGAGCACTATGCTGTCTATGTATGCACCGAGGCTACCGTTGCTAACGCCAGTGCCACCACCCCCGTGTGGGAAGGCAACTCGACTGGCGCTTGGAGAGCTCTTTCAGTTGATCTGTCCAGCTATGCAGGTCAGACCATCTACATTGCTCTGCGCCACTACAATGTGACCGATATGTTCTGGCTTGATATCGACAACCTCGGTATTTCTGCCGGTGGCGACAATGCCAAGAGCTATGTCTTTGCTCCGAAGGATGGTCCTAAGGCTGCTTGGGGTCAGATTGCCACACCTTTCACCACCTATGATTTCCGCGATTCTCAGCATCAGTATCCCATCAGCCTCCAGTCGTGGCTGGATAGCGGCTACTGTGTTGTTATCGACTACTCCTGCTGCTGGTGCAATCCTTGCTGGAATATCCACACCAAAGGCATCCTTGAAGGATATTATCATCGTTTCGGACCGAACTTCACCTGGCCTTTCGTTGGTATCAACAATGTTGAGGATGTTAATGTCAGTGTCTATCCCAACCCCACTACCAGCATCGTCAATATCGAGGCTGAAGGTATGAAGGATGTTGAAGTTCTCGATATGTCCGGCCGCACGGTTATGACCACCAACAAGAGTGTTGTTGATATGAGCAGCCTCAGCAAAGGTGTCTATATGTTCCGCATCAATACTGAAAAGGGACGCAGCCTGCAGAAGGTCATTAAGAAATAAAGTGACTCAGCACAACAAAAAAAAAGGATGCCGACAAGGCATCCTTTTTTTGTTGATGTGTTTTTTTGTTGATAGGATTTTAACTACTCAAAACTCAACATAACTCAACTTCCAATTTTCAATTACTTTCCCCAGCTGTCTCTGTCGAGGCTGCGGTAGTTGATGGCTTCGCTGAGGTGGGTGGTGTTGATGCGTTCGTCGCCGGCAAGGTCAGCGATGGTGCGGGCTACTTTGAGTATTCTATCGTAGGCGCGTGCAGACAGACCGAGGCGGTCCATAGCGGCTTTCATCAGGTTTTGGCAGTCGGTGTCGATGTCGCACCATTGGCGGAAGAGTTTTTGGTTCATCTGTGCGTTGCAATGAATGCCTTTGTAACCTTTGTAGCGCTCTTCCTGTATCTTGCGTGCGGCAATGACGCGCTGACGTATGACGGCACTGGGCTCGCCAAGTTTCTTTTCGGCCAAAGCGGAGTGGGGCAGGGGCGTCACCTCGATATGCAGGTCATTCCAAAGATGGAAAAGGGGTGGCATAAACCTTGGCGTTTTTTATTGTTTTTTTATTTTATAAGATGAGAATATATGTATAAATTATTTTAATTCTGTGATATATGATAGTTTTTTGGCACAATAAACGCTACTGGTTTTGGTTTCATTATGTGGATAATGTGCTATCACATCTGGAAGTAAGGAGCATAAGGAACCTCGTTTGTAAACGGGTATTTCTTTGGTCCTGGTATCATACCATTCGTTGATAATATATATCTGACATTGAGGGCAATAATAATTGGTTTCATTAGACATTTCTTCTGGGGGTGTAATCAAATGTTGATGCATAAATGAAATTAAAAGATTCTCAACCTTGTTCACATCATCCTTGCTTGGCGCAGTATTTAAAAATTTCCCTACCCAAATATCAAGTACATCTGAACGCTCAATAACCTCTTTGACATGATGATTTGTGTTTTTCATTCTCGTTCCTGCCGACTGTTTGAAGGCTTGTCCACAATAATACGTATATTTCTTGGCGTTTTTCTTTTTGCCTCTGAAAATGTATAGATAGGTATCATTTCCATGATCCGATTCAAATTTTCTAATGCTGTCCAAGTCATGGAAAGGACCATACCATTGTAAAATGAATACTTTCATTCTAGAATCCTTTTTATATGTTTCTAATTATTTCTGTTGTTGTCATCTCCATCTTGTTGAAGGAAAACCATTTCTTTCCAAGGTCTTTCAAAGAGGCACCAATATGGTAGACAGTGTTGTCGATGCATAGGTAACGGTCGTGGACTTTATCGAATTGTTTTACTTCGATGGGGTTGTACTGGGCGTTGTGTTTTACAAGATCGAGTGAGAACTGTTTCGAAATAGCTTTGGTGTAGATGGTGGCGGTCACTTTAGGCTTTCGTTTGTCGAGCATCGTCAGTACTGTGTCGTCCACATAGTTGTCGAAGAGCACAATCTGTTTCTTTGCTGACCGCACCAAGTCAGAAACGAAGGTGTAGGCGTCGAAAATCTGTCCGTCGAAGAAGATACCTTCTAATGGTGGCAAAGATGTACGGACGAAGAAGTCAATCTTTTCCTCTGTTTTCGTTACTCGTTGTTCCAATCGTTCTATACGATTATTGACAGAATAGCCTTTCAGCAAGTATTCCTTCAATACGCGGTTAGCCCACTGACGGAATTGAATGCCGCGTTTGGTATTGACGCGATAGCCAACGGAAATGATGACATCAAGATTATAGTATTCGCGTTTACGCATAACCATTCGCTTGCCTTCAGGTTGAAGTAGTTCCAAAATGGAACTAGTTGAGGTGCGTTCAAGTTCGCCGATTTCATAAATGTTTTTCAAATGTTTAGTGATGGCTTGGCGGCCTGTTCCAAATAGCTCTGCCATTTGTGCCTGTGTGAGCCAAACAGTTTCATCATTTAATCGGACTTCTAATCTAACATCATTATCAGGCTGGTAAAGGATTATTTCACCCGAAGATGGGCTAGCATTAGATCGGTCTACCCCTACGATTGGCAATTGGGTTGAACTGTCGCATTTTTTGCGATGGTTGTTTGTAGTAGTCGATAACTCGTTCTTCTTTTCCATAATTACTGTGTATCCTAAAACGTAATATTATCTTCCCCAATTGTCTCTATCCAATGATCTAAAATTAATCGCTTCGCTGAGGTGGGTGACATTGATTTTCTCGTCGCCGGCAAGGTCAGCGATGGTGCGGGCCACTTTAAGTATGCGGTCGTAGGCGCGTGCGCTGAGGCCGAGGCGGTCCATAGCGGCCTTCATCAGGTTCTGGCAGTCGGTGTCGATGTCGCACCATTGGCGGAAGAGTTTTTGGTTCATCTGTGCG
>JAGDCN010000159.1 GCA_017958525.1 Bacteroidales bacterium | reverse complement strand
CCGCTCTTGGTTTTGCTTTCCAGTTCCATTTTGCCGAAGCGCAGGGTGATGCCTGCCGAGATGTAGCGGCTGTTGAGTGTGTGCATAACGCTTTCTTGCACATAATATGGGTTAGTGTTGTTTTTCCCATTGCCAACTCGCTTTCCCCAGTTTAAGATATCTTGAATATTGACGAAGATGCTTAGTTTTCGTTTGAAGTAATCAGCCCTTACACCCCCGTTCAACCAGAATTGCGCGCTGCCGGTGGACAGAAGGCTTATTGTCGGCGATGTGTAGTTGGCGGAGACGTTCAGCTGATAGCGTTTCAGAAGTTTAGTCCACAGGTTCAGCTTTAAAATGTATTGCCATTTGCTGTCGGCGTAGGGCTCCATTCCCAACCGGTCGTAGTGGATGCTGTACCCGTAGTTGAAGATATTGGCGTCGAAGCGCAGGTTGAAGAATGCAGTCGGCCGCCAGGTGCCGTTGGCGCTCAGGCCGTAACGATGTGAAGATCCAAGATTGTAGGGTGTAGAGAACGTTATCACTCGTCCTATGTAGGGGTCGATGCCGTCGGTGATGTCGGTAAGCCATTCCACCTCACCCGACGAGAGCTTTCCGTATAGTTCGGCACTTATGTTGCCCTTGCTCATATACTTGCTCCATCCGGCTTCAGCATTGTGTGCAAAGCTCTGTGAAATGTTATGGTTACCAATGCGGTAGCTGTCCTCACCATATATTGGGAACTCGGACAGCGCGTCCGACGACGGGTTTCCCATCCGCATAGTGTAGTTGAGTTTGAAGTTATGCATATTGGCGGTTCGATAGGATAGGTGGATTGACGGATTGAGAGTTACATTAAAAAATGAGGTGTCAACGCCCGGGAGTGTGATTGTTTCACTGAAAGCATATTTATAAGGGCTCAAACGTACACCCATCCCTATTTGAAGCGAGAACCCGCCCCATCGGTGATGCCACTCCACATCGGCAGAAGGTGAAGGGTTGTTGGCCGTATATACATAGCGTCGCAGGGTGTCGTAAAGGGCAGGGGAGAGGACTGTCGTCTGTTCGTCGTAGGGTGAGTCGAGCACGTATGGCTGCAGGTCGCTATAGGCACTGCTATGATAGACAGAAAGGCCATAGGTGAACTCGCCCTGTTCGCTGTATGGCCGGCAGTAGCGCAGCCGCAAAGAAAAGGTGGGCGTGAATTGGTCTACATCTTTGTACTTATGGCTGTTGCTGTTGTTGCCTTGGTTGTCGGTGATGCTGTATATGCGGTCGTAGACAATCTGTTGGCGGGTCTTGTTGAGATTGCCGTTAAGACTGATGTGCAGGTTGTGTCCTTTATTGTCAAAGCGTTTTGAGTAGTAGCCTCCAAAGAACCTGTAAAAGGTGTTGAAGTGCTGTGTTTGACTTTGGTTGTATACATACATCGCCGCGCTGGGCAGGAAGTGTTCACGTTGACGCCAACTAAGGGTCTCAACGTCGTAATTGTAAAGGCTTAGGTTGCTCCAGAAGTTGATGTCGCTTGTGCTGTCGATGATGTAGTTGACAGTCATATACAGCGTGCCTGTGTTGCTGCGGCTGTCGTTGTGATAGCCGCCCGTGTCGCAGATGATTCGTTGCAGCGAGTCAAGGTTACCGGGAGCTGTGGGACTATCAACGTAGGTGGTGCTTTTGCTCCACTCTTCCCTGTAAGTGTTGCTGTTGCGATAGCTGCCGAAGATGTTGATTGACAGTTTGTCGTTTGCCCACGTATAGCTTAGCCAAGGGGATATGTATGGCTGTGTGGCTCCGTTGAGGCCAAAACTGAGGAAGTGTTTTTTCTTGATGTGTGCCGATGTCACGATGTTGATAATCGCTTCGGCTTCAGTATTGTACTTGGCAGGTGGATTGGTGATGGTCTCAATGTGATCTATGGCGCTGGCAGGCAGAGTCTGGAGCCAGGTCTTGAGGGTTTCTTCGCTTAGTCTTGAGGGTTTGTCGTCAATCCATATCTCTATGCTGCTGACGCCGCGAAGGGTGATATTGCCCTCGACGTCGACGCTAACGCCTGGGGTGTTCTGCAGGGCGTCTTCGGTGGTGCCGGATTGTACCGCAGGGTCTTCTGCCACGTTGTATATGTTTTTTTCTCCGTCGATGGTATAGACGGGCCGCTTGGCGGCAATTGTCACAGCCTTAAGCTTTTTGGCTGGTTGGGATGTCTTTGTAGTGTCGACAGTTTGGCACACAGCGGGTGCCGCCGCTGCAATTAGCAGCGGTAGAATGATGTTACGTAAATGCATAGAGCTATTGTTTTATTATTGTTTCCCGTGACAGGATGTGTGTCACTACTTTCTCCATATCCTTGTCGTTCCGTATGTGGAATACCATTGCCGACAGGTTGTATGGCGAGAAGAATGTCAGGTATCGCCCTTTATCGTTGGGCAGGGCGTTTGACAGATGTACGATGAAATATTTAGTGCTGTCGACTTTTTGGTTCTTTTTAGTGTAATACTGCTCGAGTCTGTGATTTGGTAGTTTGGAAAGGATTTTTATCATTGTGTCGTATGCATCGCTGTCGGCAGCCATCAGGAATGTGACATTGATGCTGTCGTCGTCGCCCAAGGGATAGTTGTCCACGCAGAAAGTCTGTATGTTCTTTTGTGGCAGGAACTGTTTGCAGATGGCCGACTGTCCGCGCGCGCTGTGGGCAATCAGCAGGATTATTAAATATGGCAGTATTCTTTTCATTGTTCTTCGATAACGGTCGTTTGGATTTCGCTGATATTCTGACGGATGATTTCCAATGCATCGTCCTTTTGGCAGTTGTTGTTGCAGTATACGTGCAAGCCTGTTACCGGCTTTGGCTCGGCAATGCTATGTGTTGGCAGCAGAATCATCAATAATAAGGCCGCCGCAGCTGGAACTGCCAGCCACCAGGGGCGGAACTGGATATGCTTCATCCGTTCCTTTTGCCGCTCGGCAGCGTTGCTTTGGTGCAGTCGTTCTATGAGTTCTTCGGTATTCATATCCTGTTGTTTAATTCTTTCAATTTGTTTTTTGCCCGTGAAATGCGTGTGGTTACGTTGCTTTCAGAAATTTGCAGTATCTTGGCAATTTCGGTTCCCGACCATCCTTCTATGTATAGATGCAGCAGCCTCTGATCGTTGGCGGGAAGTTGTCGGATCAGGTTGTACAGTTGTTCTATTTCCTCGCTATTGTTGTCGTCTT
>JAGDCN010000158.1 GCA_017958525.1 Bacteroidales bacterium | reverse complement strand
TACCTTTGATCTCGAAGGTGAAGATGGAACCTGCGCCTTTGGGGAAATACTGCTGATAGAGAGCATGGTCGGGGTGTGATGGCAGCGATGGATGACTGACACTCTGCACTTTAGGATGCTTGGCAAGGAAGTCGGCAACCTTCAAGGCATTCTCGACGTGACGCTCGATGCGGAGTGGCAAAGACTCGACGCCCTGCAACAGGATCCAAGCATTGAATGGAGAAATGGTGGCACCTGTGTCACGAAGGATGACGGCACGGATGCGGGTTACGAAAGCTGCGGCACCTGCTACGTCAGCGAAGACAGCACCATGGTACGAAGGGTCTGGTTTGGCCAGCGAAGGATACTTTTCGGCATTGGCCTTGAAGTCGAACTTACCGGCATCGACAATGACGCCGCCCAAGCTGGAACCGTGTCCACCGATGAATTTGGTAGCCGAGTGAACAACAATGTCGGCGCCGTGCTCGATGGGACGGAAGACGATAGGAGCGAAAGTGTTATCGACAATGAGGAGGGTGTTGTGCTTGTGCGCAATCTCGGCCAACTTGTCGATGTTGATGACGTCGGAGTTCGGGTTGCCGAAGGTCTCGACATAGAGCGCCTTGGTGTTGGGACGGAAAGCAGCCTCGACAGCAGCAAAGTCCTTAGGGCTGACAATAGTATAATCGACGCCCTGGGTGCTCAAAGTGTGGGTAATGAGGTTGTAACTGCCACCATAGAGGTTGTCGGCAGCAATGATATGGTCACCGTTGCGGGCAATGTTCTGCAAAGCATAAGTCACGGCAGCAGCACCAGAGGCAACAGCCAAAGCGGCAACACCACCTTCGAGGGCAGCAACGCGCTCCTCAAAGACACCCTGCGTCGTATTGGTGAGTCGGCCATAGATATTGCCGGCATCGCGGAGACCGAAACGGTCGGCGGCATGCTGGGCGTTGTGAAAAACGTAAGAGGCTGTCTGATAAATAGGTACAGCACGGGAATCGGTGGTTGGGTCGGCTGTTTCCTGACCTACATGAAGTGCTAAAGTCTCTAAATGAAGTTTGTTTTCGTTTGCCATAATCGTATTGTTTTAAATTAGAAAATTTCTTAAAATTGATAATTGGAACTCGCACTTTAGCGGATTCGCAAGGCAAAGGTATAGCAAGAATAGAATAAAATGCAAACAATTGGATAGAATATTAGAAAATGTTTCTATATTTGCCGAAGAAAGTAGATAAATAATTCACTCAATCGGTATGGAAAGTAAAAAAACAAATGACAGAATCATCGAGAATCTTGACCCAGTGGATATCGCCTTGTTGCGTGCCTTGCAACAAGACGCACGTTTGACGACCAAGGAACTGGCGCAACGCGTGAACCTAAGTTCGACGCCTGTGTATGAGCGCGTCAGACGACTGGAACGAGAAGGTTACATCAAACGTTATGTCACGGTGTTGGATGCCGAAAAGTTGCACCAAGGCTTCGTCGTCTTTTGCAGCGTCAAGCTGTCGCCCATCAACAAGAAAGTGGCAGAGGAGTTCCGCGAAGCCATCTTCGACATCCCGGAAGTGACGGAATGCTACAACATCTCGGGTCACTACGACTACCTGCTCAAAGTGCACTCTCCCAGCATGAAGTACTATCAGGAGTTCGTTCTCAACGTATTGGGCCAACTGCCCATGCTCGGTTCGTTGGAAAGCACTTTCGTCATGGAAGAGGTCAAACACCAGTTTGGCGTGGTCATCTGAAAAAGCCATCGTACTCCACACAAGTTATCAACAATTGACGTGGATAACCCCCTCAAAAGAGAGTTATACAGGCTTTTCAACAAGTTATTAACAATAATCCACAAGTTGTCAACCGACACTTGTGGATTATTGTTTATAATTACCTAACTGAAACAACTAAAGCGCAATATACATTCTGAAACTTAATCAGGATGCTTAAAACTGGCAAGAAAAGAGATATTCCAACATATAATAAAAATAATTGGGAGAAAATTTCAGCATATCAAAAATAATACATAAATTTGCAGCCCGTTTTCACTTTTTTAATGGAATAGTCAATGAAAAAGATCCAAAGACTGTATAGCTTGTTCCTACTGTTCTCCGTGTCCCTGAGCGTATTGGCTCAAGGACCCAACAACACAGGAACCTACTACAGCAACGCTGACGGAAAGAAAGGTGCGGCACTGAAGACTGCCCTTTACAACATCATCAAGAGCCCGAACGTCGTATCGTACAGCGGACTTATCAGTGCCTAC
>JAGDCN010000157.1 GCA_017958525.1 Bacteroidales bacterium | reverse complement strand
TCATGTTGCATTAAATCAGTAGCGTTTTTGTCCGAAAAATAGAGAGTTTTTGCTCATTATCAATCTTTTATAAATAATTAACGATTTAAAATTGTAAAGGAATCGAACTTAATTTGTAAAAATAGGTTCACTAACACCCGTATTTTTTCCCCCATTTTTCCCCGAAAACAGCCTAAAAATACGAGATTTCGGGAAAAAAACAAAAAAATGACCGCTAATTCATTGTGAATCAGCGGCCTTTTCCAATATAGGTGGTCGAGGTGACAGGACTCGAACCTGCGACAGCCTGGTCCCAAACCAGGAACGCTACCAACTGCGCTACACCTCGATTTTTTTCTAAGCGGGTGCAAAGGTACTAAGAAAAATTGAAAAATTAAAAGATTGAAGAATTGAAGCGGCTGTATTTAAACTTTTTTAACAGCAAAACTTCAATTCTTCAATTCTTAAATTCTTCAATCTTTAAATATCACTTTATGATTCCTTGCTCAACAAAGATTTTCTTCAGGGCAATCACCGAACGGTCGACCTGCTCCTTCGTGTGCGTAGCCATGAGTGCATAGCGCACGAGCGTATCCTGAGGAGCACAAGCAGGCGGAATGACGGGGTTGATGAACACACCAGCCTTGAATGCCAAAGAGGTAACGAGGAATGTCTTGTCGACGTCGCGTACGTAAAGAGGAATGATAGGACTCTCGGTATCACCAATCTCAAATCCTTCTTCACGGAAACGCTGCAGGGCATAGTGGGTGACGTCCCACAAAGCCTGTATGCGCTCGGGCTCCTGCTGCAGAATATGCAGTGCCTCCATAGCAGCAGCAGTTGCTGCAGGGGTGTTGGATGCAGAGAAGATATATGTGCGACAGGTGTGACGCAGGAAGTTGATGGTATCCCAGTCAGAAGCAATGAAACCACCGATAGAAGCCAGCGACTTCGAGAACGTTCCCATGATGAGGTCTACCTCGTCGGTCAGTCCGAAGTGGTCGCAAACGCCCCTACCCTGTTTGCCGAAAACGCCGATACCATGAGCTTCGTCTACCATGATGGAGCAATTGTACTTGTGCTTCAGTTCTACGATCTCGGGGAGTTTGGCAAGGTCGCCCTCCATAGAGAACACACCATCGACAACTATCAGTTTGATAGCCTCGTAGGGCAATTTCTGCAGCACGCGCTCGAGGTCGGCCATATCGTTGTGCTTGTAGTGGAGCTGGCGGGCAAACGAAAGACGGCGACCGTCCACAATACTTGCGTGGTCACGATCGTCGCAGATGATATAGTCGTCCTTGCCAACTACCATTGCCAAGACGCCCTGATTAACAGAGAAACCTGTTGAGAAGCACAGACAGTCGTCTTTTCCGATAAATTCTGAGATCTCCTTTTCCAACTGTACGTGCAGGTCGAGAGTACCATTGAGGAAACGACTTCCGGCACATCCCGAGCCGTACTTGTCGAGTGCTGCCTTAGCGGCATCAATGATACGCTGGTCGCCCGTCAGTCCCGTGTAGGCGTTTGAACCAAACATCAAGACCTTATGACCACCCATCTCTACCTCAGTTCCCTGTTTGCCCTCAATGGCGCGGAAATAAGGATATACATCTGCCTCCATAAACTTTTGGGGCTCACGATAAAGTTTGTATTTTTCTTGCAGTTGTCCCATATAATATAGGTATGAACCTTGTCACTTTTTTGTTTCAGACTGCAAAGTTACACATTTTTTGTGAAATAGAGAACAAAAATCAAGATATTTAATCAAATTCATCAAATTTCTTTTATTTCCATACGCTAATTTCCTCTTTTTTTGTAAATTTGCAAACGAATGAACGAAAAAAAGAGTATCATATTCATCGTCAACCCCATTTCGGGCACACACGAAAAGGACGATATGCCGAAATTGATAGATGAGCATCTTGACACGACGCTCTTCCGTCACGAAGTGGTATTCACCGAATATGCCGGTCACGCTGCCGAGTTGGTCCGTCATTATGCCGACAAGGGTATAGATGTCGTTGTGGCTGTCGGAGGCGACGGTACTATCAACGAAGTCGCCCGTTCATTGGTTCACACGCAGACGGCACTGGGTATCATTCCCTGTGGTTCCGGCAATGGTTTGGCCCGTCACCTGTGCATTCCTCTCGACCCCGTTCGCGCCATACAGCTTATCAACTGCTGTCAGATTGAAGACTTCGACTACGGCGTCATCAATGACCTGCCTTTCTTCTGCACCTGTGGTATGGGGTTTGACGCCTTTATATCCCTTAAGTTTGCCGAAGCCGGTAAGCGCGGTCCCATTACCTACGTCGAGAATGTCTTGCGCGAAGGACTGCGCTATAAGCCCGAGACCTATGAGGTCGAAGACGTGTCGGGTGCCCGTAGCTATAAGGCTTTCCTCATAGCCTGTGCTAATGCGTCGCAATATGGCAACAATGCCTATATTGCCCCCGGTGCCACCATGAAGGACGGTTTGATGGACGTCATTGTGATGGAACCCTTTACGGCTCTTGACGCCCCGCAAATTGCTGCCGACCTCTTTATGAAGACGTTGGGCAACAACTCGAAGATTCACACCTTCCGCACGCCCAGCATCCATATTCACCGTACCGAGCCTGGCGCTATTCACTACGACGGCGATCCCATTATGACTGGTACCGATATTGATGTGCATATCGAACATCTGGCCATTCGCATCCTTGCCAATCCCGAAGCACCTGAGGATAAGGCACAACCCAACCAGATGCTCAACGCGTTCAGCGATTTCTTTAATAATATAAATAATGTACGCGAAGACATTGGGCGCGACATTGAGAAGGGTGGACGCCGCATTCAGGCCATCAACAAGGTTCTGCTTCGGAAGTTAAGAAGCTGATATTTTGTTTATTGTTTACAGTTTATAGTTAATAGTTAATTTGATGCAAGCCGTCATTACGTCAATTGTTATTATTTGTGCGCTGATTTATGCATTTTGGCGCATTTATGAGGCCTTTCGCGACGGTGGAGACCCTTGCAAGGGGTGTGAACTGAAAAAAAACTGCAAAAAATTTGGTGGTATCAAAGGAAATTAGTACCTTTGCACTCGCTTAACGAAACAAGGTGCCTTGACCCTTGGTCAGACACCTACGCTCAAAAGAGCTGATGCAAGCATCGCTCTATATTCGCTGAAACGGTGCCTTGGATGAGTGGCTTAGTCAACGGTCTGCAAAACCGTCTACGGCGGTTCGAATCCGCCAGGC
>JAGDCN010000156.1 GCA_017958525.1 Bacteroidales bacterium | reverse complement strand
TTTCTAGCGGGTTATTCATCGAATAATATGTTTAATTGTTTTAGGAATGTTATGGGACAATGGTAATCTGCCAATGATGTATCGTCCAACAACTTCTAATTCACCAAGTTGATCTTCTTTGCCTGCTGGTAGATGCGGCTGGCGCGTTGGACGCTGTAAGGACTTTCGCCATAGAGGGCTGCAAACATACGGAGGAGTCCGGCTTCGCCGAATCCCTGCTTGAGGATGTGTACGATGCAGAGGTTTTGCAACGTTACGGAATAGGCAATGATGTCAAGTCCCGTACCTGCCAATTGAATGAGGGCCAGTTGATAGGCGCTGTCGCTATTCTCGACACGCAAGCGCTCGATGTCGCCGATAGTCTTCATACCCATATGTACCAACACGTTGTAGTAAGGCATCAGGCTGTCGTCATACAGTTCTGCCTGATTGATGGTGGCAATTTTGTCTGCCAGTCGTTGGAAAGGCCTGAGTTCACAGTAACTTCGGAAGGTATCACCATTGAGTGCCACTTCGTCGAAATTGCCACTGGCAACGAGCGACTGCACATTGCGCCGGTAATCGGTAATCTCCTTGCGGATACGGCTGAACTGTTCGTCGGCTAATTCCAACATTCCCGCCAGACGGCTCATATTACGCTGATATTCAACTGGTATTTCCACATCTGACTTGTATCCCATATCGTGTTGCATATTGGCCCATACGTGTTGCAGCGCACTGCGCATCTGCAACTCAAAGCGGATCTGATTCAATTGAGGCATTGCGGGGTCATTGAACAGCGATTTTGGGATGCGGCAGATATAATGCAGCGACATATATCCGAATCGGTCTATTTCAAGCATTTTGCGTTTGTCAACCGAATTCTCCCAGTCGATGTCGAACATCTTCTCAACGAGTGCCGATATGATGTCGACCTCGTCGCTGAAGAAAGTGATGATACGGACTCCCAAGATGTCAGTGATATCATCGATTGTGCGGTATTTATATCCTTTCAGTTCAAGTTTTCCCGTCAGGCTTTTTTCGGTCTTGATGCGTGCTTCAAGACCGGCAACAATGATATTCTTTTCAGCAAGACTTTTTTGCAGGCTGTCGAGAACTATATCCTTGATACGGTTGAATATAGGTTGTTTTTCGCGATACTCGTCGAGTATCATTTCGCAGTGCATATCGAGAGGCATAGCTTTTAGAGTTGGAAGTTGGGGTTAAAAATGACTCTAAACTATCGTGATGATATTAGAAAAACCCGTAATGTCAAAGACTTCCTTCACCTGTGGGTTCATATTGCGCATCACCATTTTGCCACCGTTGACCATAACGCTTTTCTGAAGCATAAGAAAAATGCGCAACCCCTGTGACGATGTGTATGTCATTCCTTTGCAGTCAATTTCTATATCGGGAGCGTTCATATTCATCAGCATCGAAACATCCTGCTGAAATTTTTCGGCATTGGTGGTGTCGATTCGTCCGTCGAGGGTAACGAATGTTTTTCCGTCCTGATTTGTTATTTTCACGTCCATTTTTTAACACTTTTTAGTCATTGTCAATACATTGTTTCCATCCTCATAACGATAGTCGATAGTGTCCATCATCTTTTTACAGAGGAATATACCGAGTCCACCAACCTCCCGGTCTTCTATCGAGAGGGTGATGTCTGGGTCTTTGCGCTCAAGTGGGTTGAAAGGGACACCGGCATCGCGGAGTTCGATAGTGAGAATCAACGAGTCGTGGTCGAGGCTTGTGCCTGCTTCAAGCCATCCGATGCCGCCATCATAGGCATAACGCACCACATTCTCTACAGCCTCTTCTATAGAAAGTCGCAGTTTAAAACGCAGCGTCTCGTCGTCGGGGATATCCGGCGACGCCATCAGAAAATCGATGATTTCACCACTCTTGTCTTTTATTGGATTGAAACGTTTTTTCATTAGCAAGCAAAGGATTAGATTATTATACTCATAATAGTTATATCGTCGTTTTGCGGGGTGTCGCCAGTGAACGAACGAACCGATGCCAGCAGCCCCTCTACGATCTCACGCTCGGTGGTAGAAGTGTTGCGCACTTTGTCCGACGAGACGTATGCCATTAGTCTTTCGTTGCCATACAGGCTTTTATCTTCCCGTTCGGCCTCATTGACACCGTCGGTATAGGCCACAATGCGTGTACAAGGCTTCAGTTCAACACTCTCTGCTTCGTACGTAAAATCGGAGAAAAGTCCAACGGCCAGGTTGGTTTTCGCTTTGAGGAAATAAGGTTCACCATCGGGAGGAACGATTATTATAGGGTTGTGACCAGCATTGCAATAGTCCATATGTCCAGTCCTAAGATCAATACGGGCTGTAAAAAGTGTCACAAACATATTGTTGCTGTTAGTGTCTGTAACACAATTGTTGATGCGGTTCATTGTTTCATCCATAGTCAGATGCAAACCTGCCACAAAGCGCAGCGAGGCGCGCGTGATGGCCATCATCAGCGACGCTGGAACACCCTTGCCACTGACATCACCAATAGCAAAATAGAGATAATCATCTTTGAGCGTAAAATCGTACAAGTCGCCGCCCACCTCCTTGGCTGGCTTCAGAAGTGCGTACAATTGCTGGGGAAAATCGTTGCGAAGCATTCCCATTTGGATGTTGCGAGCCACGTTGAGTTCCGACTCCATACGTTCGTTGGCTCTGGTAGTGGTCTGCAGTTCCTCTATGTAGTCAGCAATGGAGTTCTGCATATACATAAAGCTGTCACGTAGCCGCAACATCTCATCCTGACTTTTGATTTCCGGCAACTTGGCATTGAAATTGCCTTTGGCTATATTCAAGGCCGATTCCGACAACTCGGTGATGGGACGCGTCATAAGGCGTATAGTTCTGCGACAAGCAAAGAACAGGATAATCAGTCCGATAAAGCCAATGATAAGCAAATTGACGTGCATTTTTGACGAGCGTTCCAGCACATCGCGATACTGGCAGACGATGCTGAGCATCCAGCCGTTGTGCAGAGGACCATAGACTATGAACGACAGGTTGCGCCCATTGCCGATACGGCGACGGATGCTATCCTTGCCCTGTTTCAAATCTTCATTCAATGCAACCATCTCCTTGTCTTCGGTAAGCGATTTGCGTATCTGCGATAAAAGGGCTGTATCTTTGATGCCAATAATGCAGTTCTCACTACATCCAATGGTGGTCAATGAGTTCTTGTATGGACGTAACTCTTCTACTTTTTGTTCCATCCAATCCACGCCCAGATCGCAGGCCACAACAACAGCCAAATGTTTGCTGTTGGGGATATATACCGGAGTGCAATAGGTAGCGACCATCTTGTTTGTATCTGTCAGTGACTGGTGAGGTGGAAGCCAGAAACCATCTCCTTTTTCTTGCGCTGTAACAACTAGTTTGTCAGCCTGACTATCCAGTGAGTCATCAAACAGTGTTCCGGTAGCAATCTCACCTCCTTGCAGAACACAACTGTAATGAATTGCATTTCCAAGACAGGAGGGGACAATAACGTAACATCCGCTAATAAGCGAGTCGCCCATAACAGTGTGCATCACCAGCTGCTCCATCGGCTCGTTTGTGTTGGTTGTATTATGCGCATCTTCAACAGCGTCGGTCAATTGAAGTGTATGTGCAGCGACTGTTTTTGTCACTACTTCCACCTCGGTAAGAGGTTTCTCTATATCGCTGATTGTACCGTGGAGGATGTGTTGTGTAGCTCGCATCGCCTCTTCGGTAATCAACTGGTGCGATACTACTGCAACAATAACAAACAGGACAATCAATATGACCGAAACAATACCGATTATTCGCCAGCTCAAACGTCCGGAAAAATTCTTGCTGCTCATATAAGGGTTATAAGTCAAAGATTATGTGCCGGCTGGATGATTACAATCCGCAATTCGACAACACTTCGTCAAGTTCATTGACATTGAAGTCACGGGCAGCAATCTTGCCATCGGGGGAGAACAGAATCATAGCAGGTATGGCACTTATGCCGTAAGTTTTAGCCGTAAGGCCTTCAACGTCGCTCAATACCGGCCAGCTGATTTTCAAGTCGTCAGTGGCCTTGCGTGTATCATCGGGCTTATCGCTGACGGCAATGCCTATGACTTTGAGTTTTTTGTGTTTTTTGACCAACGACTGCAGCTGCGGCATCGCTTGGCGGCAAGGACCACACCAGGAAGCCCAGAAGTCTATCAGTACATATTCGCCCTTGCCGATATAGTCCGATAGTTTGGTGGCGCCACCGTCGAGCAGAGTTATCTCGACATCGGTGAAATCGCACCCCGGCTGCATCTTGCGAATCGTTTCAATCTGTTCGAAGAACGATTTGAACATCTCGTAGCGGTGCATATCTTCGGGAATGTCAGCAGCCAGCGTATCAACCAAACCAAACTCAAGATATGGCGACGAAGCCATCAACATATAGGCTCCGACGAAATCCTGTGAATGGTTTTTCCAATTGTCGCGGAAAAACTGACTGATTTCCTCGGGACCATCAGCACTGTAGAGTATATTGGTTATCGCCATCATCCACTCTTTAAGGCCTTCATTTGTAGGAGTACCCGTGGCAAACTGATCGTTGGTGTCAATCACTATCTGTCCCGGTTCGATAGCCAGATTCCATCCCACTGCGGGATATTCGTCAAGCGAACCGGGATGCAGTGCCGCCAGACAGATGGTGTCGGCAGCGGTACCTTTAAGAACAAAACAGCCGTTTTTGATACGAGCAGAGTCGATAGGTGTTTGTGCCTCGCTGCTCATATTGTATAGATATATCCATTCGGCGGTTACAGCGGCAGGCACATTGCCGCTGATGGTATAACCCTTTTCAGTCGGCTGACTGCCACAGGCTGCCATAAACAGCAGCACTGTGGCAATGAGCATAAAATTCAAACTTGTTTTTTTCATCAATCGTGTAATTATAATAATCATTTAAATGCATTTTCGCTGAGGCCTTTGCCGCTCAATGCCAGATCTTTCATATACGATGGCACATCGTGGCCAAGGAATTTCTCGACATAGAGTTTGGCCAGATACTGACCCAGCATAAAACCGTGTCCCCGCAAGCCTGTCAACAAGCCGACCTCGGGATCCACGATATAGCGCGGCTCGGTGTAGCGGCCGGCCCAGACTGCGTGGAAGCCAACCTCGCGCAAGTTGGGTATCCACTCGGCAAAGACCTCGCTGACAATCTCAAGGAACTCTTTGCTGTTATACTTAATGTTCTGACGTGTCTCGTAAGCATCGGTGTCGGGGCTGGCACAGCCGATAATCTGACCTGTATGGGCAAACTGCTGGCCATAGACGGCACTGAAGCCTTTATAGTGGCGGCGGTCAATAATCATATCGAGGGCATCACCTTTTACGCCCATCATAGGCAGACGACGTGTGATGAATGCCTGGTGCTTGACAGGATAGAGACCCGTGTCGATGCCAAGCATATCGGTGAAGCGTTCTGCACCCCAGCCCATCGAATTGACAAAATGCTCACAACTGTATTCGACATACTTGCCCTCGTGTGTACGCACCAAAGCGATGGTGCGGCTGCCATTGCGCTGCACGTGAAGCAGTTCGCAGTCCTCATATACGCGTCCGCCCAGCGACTTGCCGATACCGCGGATGTAGTCAATTACGCGACCCGGCGTAGCCTGCCAACAGTCACGCGTCATCAGAGCGTGGCTGTAAGTGGTCTTTGTGTCGTCCCAAAGTGGCGAAATCTCCTTCTTGAAGTCCTTGCGGTCAACCATATAGGCGTCGCTCCAGGCACGCGAAGCGTCAAGTGAGCGATAGGTGGCATCGTCGTGGACAAGATTGACGTAACGCGTGGGTTTGAAGTTGATATTGTGTACCCTTTGGATAGACATAAATATCTCGCGGTTGTGCATAGCTATATCGGCAATGTCGGGATTGGAGAATGCAGGACGGCCTCCTCCGATGTTGCGCCACGAGGCTCCGCGGCTCCAGTTGATAAGGACAGGCTTCATACCCGCCTCGGAGAAATAGCGGAACAAGCTGCTGCCGGCAATACCGCCACCAGCGATAAGGACTCGCACTTCTTCATAAGTGACCTCATTGTCCTTCGGGAAGACGAAGACCTCTTTAGTTCCTTCGGTATAAACATCGCCCAATGTGACGGGAGCCGACAACGGTGCACGCGGCGTTGCGTCACCTGTTACTTCAATACCATAGGAACGCAGTATCTGACGCGCACGCGGAATGCAACGTTTTCCACGGCAAGGACCCATACCCATACGGGTGATGTGTTTCAGCTCATCGACCGAAATGTATTTGCGATCGCCGATCACAGACAGCAGTTCGTCAAGTTTCACATCTTCGCAGTGGCAGACATAAACGGGTTCTGCATTTTTAATTTCGCATTTCGAGTTCTGAAGCGGTTCTGGATATCTGTCTTTTACAATAAATCCTTTGACGTCGGTCAAATTATCCGTTTTCAGGTCTCCGTTTTCAGTTACCTTAACGCGTGCCACATTGGTCTTGTTGGGTTTGCGCAGTATCTTTTCGATGATGCCTTCGCCTATTTTGGCTCCATTGTTATCAACCAGCCACACTGCAGCACCCTCATCAACATCATATTCGATAGGCAGGAAGCACCACTGCTTTTCAATATTATAGCCAAAGATTGCAAGACCAGGACACTGATAGACACACTCCATACAGCCGATGCACTTGTCGTAATCCACAACTGGTGTCGATGATGTCGATGCCTTGCTGATGGCACCCTGCGGACAGCTGAACGAGCAAGGGTTGCAGGCAAAGCCGTACAGGCAGTCCATCTGCACGAACGGTCTGATCTTCATACGTTCCTCGCTGGGCAGGTTAGGCTTTTCGAGCAATCGGACGGGGTGCTGCTGCGAGTCGATATACTGACGCGAAATATCCAGGTATTCATCGTAATTGAAGCGGACATTCATATTCTGTGCCACCTCGTAGGCAGCCTGGCGACCGCGCAGCACTGCACTGGTACCCTCGCCGATACGGACGGCATCGCCCACACCGTATGTATTGGTGCCGAAGACATCTTTGCCTTTGACAAGCAACTGATTGTCGGGCACAAGACCTGTACAGATGTTTATAATGTCGATACCATCTATCACCTGTTCAGTACCGGCTATTGGTTTGAAATTCTCACATTTTGCGATAACGGCACCCGTTATTCCTGTGCGTTCAGCATTGGGGATGGCACGGACCAGCGTATAGCCCGTCATAATCGGAATTCCCAGACGGCGCACGCGGTTGGCCTGGACGGGGAAACCGCCCTCACGAGGCATCGCTTCGATGATGGCGCGGATTTTGGCACCGGCTTGCATACCTTGATAGGATGTCAGATAACCTATATTACCGGCTCCAACCGTCAAAACATTCTTGCCCAGCAGCGTATGCTCCTGGTTCATCATCTTCTGGAACACAGCGGCGGTATAAACACCGGGGACATCGTCGTTTTCGAAACTCGGCATAAACGGCACCGCACCTGTTGCAACGACAAGATGGTCGGCGTCGATATAGGCAACCTCTTGTGTTTCTACATTCTTGATGGCTATGCGTCGCCCTTCGAGCAGGTCCCATACCACGCTGTTAAGCAGTATGCCACTATGATCGTCGCCAGCCAAAGTCTTAGCAATATCGAAACCACGCATTCCGCCAAACTTCTTCTCTTTCTCAAAGAAAAAGAACTGGTGGGTCTGCATATTGAACTGGCCTCCAATGCGGGCATTGCTGTCAACGACAATATTGTCAATACCAAAGGCATTCAACTGCTCGCGGCAGGCCAAACCCGCCGGACCGGCGCCGATGATGGCCACCTGGGTCTTGTAAATCTTCACCTCGCGCGGCTGGGAGTCATTGGCTTCGGGCATATAATCCTTCTGCAATTCGCAGACTTCCTTGACATTATCGACAGGCGTGATGCAGATGCGACGTATGCGGCCATCGACAAGCATTTCGCAAGCACCACATTTTCCGATTCCGCATTCCAGGCTGCGCGGGCAACCATCAATGCTGTGACTGTGGACGGGGTAACCAGCCTGATGAAGGGCGGCAGCAATGGTGTAACCTTTGCGGCCCTTAACAGTTTGGCCATTAAAACTGAATTCCACAATCTCACTTTGCGGAATGTCAAGAATAGGGTGTTTTTCGATCTTATACATAAGATAGTTTACTATGGATTAATAATTTGCAGAGTTTTAGCAATTTTATAAAACTCCACAAAATTAGTAATTCCTGAAAAAAAATCCAAACTTTTGCCGTTTTTTTTTCGACAACAAAGATATTACTATTATTGCATCCTCGGCAAAAGCATCTTCTTTCTCCACGCATTCGCTTTCAGCGGAGTACCGCGAAAGAAGCTGCCATAATTCATATAGAACGACGAGTGTTGTGGTTTTGCGGATGGTTTTGCATTGTCGTAAAACCGCGTTTCGAGGATACGGTAGCGGTCACCTATGTCGTTTTGGCAGCTTAGCAACAGGTCACGTGTGGCCTTGTCGAAACGCTTGAGGCGAGTCAGCTCATAGCCACTGATGCCGTATGTATCGGGATTGGAAAGGGCATCCGACGAAGGAACCAGGTGACATTGTCGGTGACCATCAACAACTGCACGGTGCACAAAAACAGGCATATAAGCACAGCTATAGACATCGGTTGCACCGTCTTGCTTGATCAGTTCCAGTTCTATCATCATACCGCCGTTGCAACCCTCGTCCTGCTGATTTGAAAAAAAATTTCCCATCGAATAAATCACCGGCTCTGGATAACGGTCATTATCGAAATTGGCGTCAATAGACAGATTCTGCACAATATGCGGGTGACCACCTATAACAGCTCCGCATCCGTGATCGAACAACCAGCGTGCTATGCATTGCTGTTCTTTATTGTTATGCCGTTGATATTCTACACCCCAGTGCATCAAGGCAATGATAAAGTCTGCACCCTTGCGACGTGCCGTTTCGATATCAGAATGCATTTGGATGGTGTCAATCATATTTACGATGTTTGGCTTTGGAACGCTGATGCCGTTGGTGCCATAGGTATAGCAAAGAAGCGCCAGACGGATGCCGTTTCGGTCAATGATTAGAGGATAGGTCTCCATCCGTTGTTGTAAATCGGCGTAGGTGCCAAGATGCATTATGTCGAGTGAATCAAGGATGCGCAAGGTACGTTCGATGCCGCGACGGCCTTTATCGACACAATGATTGTTGGCAGTGGTGAAAATGTCGAAACCGGCGTTGCGTGCAGCAGCGGCGTATGCATCTGGCGACGAAAAGCAGGGATAGCCTGTGTATGGTTTGCCTGCCAGCGTCACTTCGAGATTGACCACCGCCAAATCAGCCGACTCGATATAGTCCCTGACATAGCGGAAGCAGGGTTCGTAATCGTAGGTTCCATCAGGCTGTTGCGCTGCCTTGTGCAGTGGGATATGGCCCATCAGATCACCAGCGAAAACGAGCCGCAAGTGACCGTCGACAGGCTGTGCCGCACTTGCGCCGGACAGGGCAAGGAGCAACAGAAGTTGGCAGGCCTTGAAGTGGCGCATAGGGCTATGGACTAACGCCTGATGAAGGTGTATTTTCGCAGCGAGCTGAAGGCCGGTTTATACCACAGTGTCAGCGTGTTGTACGAGTTGCTAAAGCTGAGGTCGAGTTCGTAGCTCTCGGTGTCGTATTCGTCGCCGTCGTACTCTGTGCGCGAGATGTTCAGAACCGAATCCTTGTCGATATAGTACTCCCATATCTCATCGGAAATGAACGGACGGTAATCCCACGAGCCGTTTTTTACTTCGATTTCCAGTTCATCAATATACAGGTTCAAGGCGGCGTCTTTTGCACCATTGACGCTGACCCATTTGCCGACAAGCATACTGTTGTCAATTTCGCTATGTATGCACGAAGTCAGCAGGACTGTGCAGACTATGCACAAACATAATATAGCTTTTTTCATTTTTGTTGTATTTTGATTATAACTGTATATTCATATAGTTTCTTACCGCTACGAGAAACAACAAACTGGTTAAGATTGTATTTTTGAGACTGTAGCTTTTTCTATTAACGGCGCATCGCGTGTTTTATTTTGCTCCAGGCAAAAAAATCGACATATTATAGATTCAGCAACAAAGCAACCAACATCCGAGTCAAGATGTTGCCTTTTGCGGCAGATCGCAGATCCGCCGCAACTTATTATAAGGGTTTGCAATCCACTATATACAAAAAAAAGAGCACCTCTATAAGAGATGCTCTTTAAAAAGATTGGCGGCGACCTACTTTTCCACGAACAAGCGCAGTATCATCGGCGATGTGAGGCTTAACTTCTCTGTTCGGAATGGGAAGAGGTGAACACTCACTCCATAACCACCAAAATATTGGGTTTGGCACATTGGCTCAAG
>JAGDCN010000155.1 GCA_017958525.1 Bacteroidales bacterium | reverse complement strand
TGACGCTGTTGATGCAGCATTCCGGCGAACACTTCCGTCGCCAGCAGATACTGGACAGTGTGTGGGACGATGACACCTTTGTCGGCGACCGCTCGGTGGATGTCCACATTGCCCGCCTGCGCAAGAAACTGGGCCGCTGTGCCGACTGCATTACCAACCATTCCGGTTTTGGATATGTTTTCATAGCTAACAACGGCACCGGTCAAGCAAATACAATATAAAGTCCCTTTTTCTTTGAATAAAAAAACAAGCAATGGAACAGACGGTTTGTCGCGAATGCGGATCGGAAAATGTGTATTACAGCAAAAAAAAGAAATGCTTTGTCTGTGAGGATTGCGGTTGTGTTTTTTCCGATGACGACAAACGTAAAGGTCTGAAAATCTTTTTGAGCTATGGTCACGATGAAAATGCCATTGTCGTTGATGAAATCCGCAAAAGGCTGATACAGCGAGGCCATAATCCGTGGATTGACAAATATGAGATAAAGAGTGGATGCAATTGGCGCGTGGAAATCACGAAAGGAATAAAGGAAAGTGAAGATTTCCTTGCTTTTATATCAAATTACTCGACCCGTAATCCTGGCGTTTGTCTTGATGAAATTGCCATTGCAATAGGTACGAGAAGTTGTCAGATTCAGACAATTTTGCTTGAAAAAAATGTCTCTGTCCCAAGCAGTATCGGTACAAGACAGTGGATTGACCTTTCCGATTGGAAGAAAAAATATGATGAAGGTGGCAAGGTGTGGAACGAGTGGCTGGATGCTGCTGCCGACGAAATCGTCGCGGTGGTTGAAAATCCAAGTAATATTAAGAAGACTGGTGACATCGGGCGGCTCGTGGATCTGTTCCAGTCTGACGGTACCACGTTCAGGCTGCACCAATTGTTGGATGCAACGCTGTTGGAACGCAGCTGGCTTCTTCAGAAAGTGCGCACCTGGAATTCTGGCAATTCCAAGGTGTTGCTGGTGACTGGCGGCCCCGGTTCGGGGAAAAGCGTCTTGTGTGCGCAGCTGTCAAATTATATGCCCGAATGCGTTGGCGTCTATTTTTTTGAATGGAACAACGCCGAATCGCGTAGATTGTCGAATGTGCTTTCAAGCGTTCTGCTGCAATTGTGCTGTAATATCGACGACTATCGGGAACTGATTATGATGAAGGACCTCTCGGCGGCATCCAAAATGTCCGATGGGGTTTTCCTTGAAGATCTGATTCTTTCACCACTACAGAGTTTGATCGACGGTCAACGTGAAAAATGCTTCGTCGTCCTTGATGCCATCGACGAACTGTTGGTTGAGGACAATGCGAAAGTGATGAATGTGCTGAGCCGTCTGGTGCGGGGCACACCGTCGTGGTTGCGCTGGCTGCTTGCCTGCCGGTCAAATTCGGAGATTTTTTCTCATTTTGCAGGGGCTGAAGTCGTGGATATCGACTCGCACCAGTCTCAAATTAAAAAAGACATATCCGATTTTTGCGAATCGATGGTCCCGAATGTGGATGTTGTAAAACGCATCGTTTCAAAATGCGAAGGCTCGTTTATCTATGCCAGAGGTCTGGTCGAGGCGGTTAATGCCGAAAATGTCGATTTGGACTGGATAGACAGGATGCCTTCGTCGATTTCGGTAATGTATCTGAACAATTTTGCCCGCTTGTTTGATAACAAGGACTATGACAGCTACAAGCCGCTTCTGGCTTCTCTTTTGGCAGCTCAGGAACCGTTGTCCCGCTCCACCTTGAGGACGATTGTAGGGCTGGGTGAGGCCTCGCTTACGGCAATGCTTGAAAGGCTGAAGCCATTTCTGTATGAAGACAATGCCGGAGGAAGCGAGAGTGTCTATTCTATTTTCCACAAGTCGTTTTCCGACTGGCTGACTTCCGACCAGGCCTACCATTATCGCCTAACCGTCGATGAGGGACACAGCGTCTTTGCATCATACCTGTTGTCGAATATCGATGCCGTTGCAGAAAACCAATATCTGTCGAAACACGCCATAACGCATTTGCGCAATGCCAAGAAATGGCTTGTGCTCGAATTCACAATCAAAAAACAATTGCTGACTAACTGTATCAATGCTGCCGACATTTTCGGGAATCTGTATTACGAACGTCATTTCATCGAATTGTATGAACAGGAACTCGGCGAGGACTTGTCGCTTTTGGTGTTGAAACTGAGATACCTGCAAAAAACATCGAGTGAGCAATTGAACGACTTGATTCCCAAAATGTTCGGATTGAGCGAACAATGCGATGACGAGGACACTGCCTTTATTGCGCGTGTAAAGGCTGCGGTGGCTTTGTTCTATCTAGGCAAAGACAACGAAAGCCGTGAAATCCTTTTGAAAGAAAGGGGACTTCACGGTGACGCGTTTTGGAACAACGCGAAAAACGAGGCCCAGTATTCCCACGCACTGTGCCTTTCAGCGCACGATATGGATTACAATAACTATGTAGTTTCGGCTTCAGATGTGTCCGCCAGAATATACTTGCAACAGAACAATATATACAAACGTCAAATCTCGCTTGTCAACAAATTCGACGCCTTGATGGCCGTCGGCCGCTTGTACGAGGCCTTCTCCGTGGCACAGTCTCTGTTCGTGTCATTGGAAGAACGCTATTATGTGCACGTGGACGATATTCTCCAGCTATGCTATGCCAACCTGTTGCAAACTGCTGGCCGTGTTGTCGAATCGCTCTACTACTACGAACAGGGACTGCGTCTGGCAGCGGATATCCACCAGTGGGACTACCTCTACGGCAGCATTTGGCGCGAACTTGCCATTGCGCGCTTCGGCGACCCTTCGTGTCTTGCGCGGATGAGCCGCTATTCGTCAGTTGCTCACGAGGCCAAATATACCTACCTGTTCTCGCTGGGCGAGTGTTTTTACATTATGGCCTTTTACCTTCTTCGGCATTCTGACGACAGGCAGAGTGGCTCTAAAGAAAGGCTGGCAGAAGCCTATCGCAACGTCTCATCGGCTGGCTATCGCGGTCACAAGGCGTTGGCGGATGCGGCTTTCTACCTGAAAAACTGGTGGAATGGCGACATAACACCACTTGATTACGATACTGTTTCGGCAGAAATCAGGCAATGTGATGGAATCAAAGGTTGTCCGGAAGTCCTGGATGATTTTCTTAAACTGGAAAATGCGGGCGAGGAAGAACATAAATGGCGCGATACGTTTATTGAGCCCGTGCTAAAATACAGGGAGACTTACTATCAGACCAATATAGCCCCATTGTCCGACGAACCGCTGCTGCAATACCCCGACTGCGTGGAATGCCAGTCAAAATGCTGCTACGACGGTGTCTATCTGTCTGACCGAGATGCACAAAAACTAACTTCGTTTGTAAAAGAACATAGCGAGTTCTTCACCAATCTGAAGGCCGATTTCATCGTCCAGGGCAGCTGGAAAGGTCTCGAACACCTCAAGAAAACCAATGTCCGTCCGTTTGAGTATGATGGCTACTTCCCGAAGCACTTCAATAGGACGCGTTGCGTGTTTTGCAACGATGACGGACGATGCGCACTCCAGGTGGCAGCCACCGAACTGCAGATGCATCCGTGGTCCGTCAAGCCGCAGGCCTGTTGGTCGTTCCCGATCCACGGCATCAGGGACGGAGTGATTCTGCCTCCGCCGCGTCTCGACGAGCCTGATCCAAACTATATCGACGAAAGCTATCCGGGCTATGTGACCTGTCTGGAGTGTGGTAAAGCACGAACAACAGGTGTTTCCTGGAAGGATATTTACAAGAATGAGATAATGTACTATTTGTTTTTGCAACACAAAGGAGAGTTATGAATCACACGCAAATGATATACATATTGATAGCGTCTGTGCTGTCTGTCTTGCTGCTCTTCCTGGTGTGGAACCACTGGCGCCAACGGCGGCTGATACGGCAGCTGCAGGAACTGGCCGGTTCGCTCGAGGCTTCAAAACAACAAATCATTCAGGAACAGGAGCGTAACCGCCAACTGAAGCAGGAGATGACCAGCAACATCGCCCACGAACTGAAGACACCCGTCAGCAGCATCCGCGGATACCTCGAAATACTGCTGGGCGACAAGCCTGTCGATGACGCCAAGCGGCATTTCTTCCTTGAACGTTGCTACTCGCAGACGCTGCGCCTGTCTGACCTCATCAACGATGTGTCGCTAATCAACAAACTCGAAGAGTCGGCCGACCTGTTCCCAAAGGAGGAAATTTCGGTGGCGGATATTGCTGCTGAGGCAGTTACAGAACTCGAAGAGCTCTGCAACCGGCACCATATCGTTGTCCGCAACGAGTTGCCGCAACAGATGCACATAATTGGTAATCATAGCTTGATTTACAGCATTTTTCGCAACTTGCTGGAAAACGCTATCGCATACGCCGGCGACGGCATCGAGGTGGGCATCGACTGCTACAAAAAGGACGATGACAAGTATTATGTCCACTTCTATGACACTGGCGCAGGTGTTGACAACCGCTATGTTCCCAAACTCTTCGACCGCTTTCTGCGCATCGATGAGGGACGCAGCCGCAAGAGCGGCGGCACGGGCTTGGGCTTGTCCATTGTCAAGCACGCCGTGCTGTTCCACGGCGGCGACATCTTTGTCCGCAACCGCGACGCCGGTGGCCTCGAATTTTTCTTCTCGCTGAAGAAGAAGTAGTATAAAACGAAGACGAAAACGAAAATCAACTTTAACTTTAACTTTGACTTTAAACTTAACTTTAACCTTGACTTTAACTTTAACTCCCCTCTAACCTTTCAACCCTAAAACCTTTCAACCCAAAATGCACACCCTTCCTCTCCAACTCCGCTTCAACGACGTCGATATGATGGGTCACGTCTACAACGCCGTCATTATGGAATTCTTCGACCTTGGCAAGTCGAAATACTTTGCCGATGCAGGCATACCGGT
>JAGDCN010000154.1 GCA_017958525.1 Bacteroidales bacterium | reverse complement strand
GCCGATGTATGCAATCTGCGACAGCTTCTTGCCGTCCCAGGTCCACTGTTCGCTGAGGTGTTTCGGGACGTTGTTGGAGTTGGTGTTCCACTCGCCGGTATACTCGTCGTAGTAAGAATCCGTATAGTTGAATTCCTCATATACTTTGGCGATTTTCTGCTTGGGGTTGTACTTGCCCTCTTTCTGGCAGGCTCCGAAAAGGAGCAACGCAGCCGCTGCTGCATAAAAAACTGTTTTTTTCATAAGTGGTTTGATTTTAAAAAATTAGTATTATAATTAACGCGATTTTAAGTTTTTTATTGTGTTTCGGGATGAATTATTTCACATAGTAGACGCAGAAGATGGCAAAATGTCACACTGTGGAACTATCTTTTTTTAATTTTTTTTTGGCAGACATAATTTTTCCGTGCCGACGGCGTTATACTTTCATAATTAATAATAATTAACCGTTAAAATATCGACTTATGAAGAAAATCGTTATGTTGGCCTGCACTATGCTGCTTTGCGCCGGCATCGCTATGGCTCAGGAACCCGTCAAGAAGCCTGCCAAAGGTTCAACCACCACTACCACTGCAACGGTGAAATCTGACAAGGGCGAAGCTCAGGTGGCCCACAAAGGCTGCGGCAACTGCCCCAACCACAAACAGTGCGCCAAGGGTGCTGAAGCCCAGACTGCCGCCAAGACCGAGAGCAAGAGCTGCTGCCAGAAAGACGCTCAGAAGCCCTGCAACAAGGAGGCTGCAAAGACCGCCCAGAAAGGTGCTGAAAACAAGCCGGCAAAGAAATAACATCCTTATCGCTAACAAAACAACAACGCCGGCCGGAGTGCGCACCTGCGGCTTCCGGCCGGCGTTATGAAATCAATGAAAAACATCCGCAACTTCTGTATCATCGCCCACATCGACCACGGCAAGAGCACGTTGGCCGACCGTCTGCTGGAGGCTACGAACACCGTTTCGCAGCGCGAAATGCAGGATCAGGTGCTTGATGATATGGACCTTGAGAAAGAGCGCGGCATCACCATAAAAAGCCACGCCATACAGATGAACTACCGCGTTCCCGCGGAGGGGAATAGTGCTTACGCAGGCCAAAACTTCGTCCTGAACCTCATTGATACTCCGGGCCACGTCGATTTCAGCTACGAGGTGAGCCGTTCGATAGCAGCCTGCGAGGGTGCCCTGCTGGTGGTCGATGCCACACAAGGTATTCAGGCCCAGACCATTTCGAATCTCTATCTGGCGCTTGAAAACGACTTGGAAATCATCCCTGTGATGAACAAAATCGACCTCGACAGCGCGATGCCTGAGGAGGTGGCCGACGAGATTATGGACCTGTTGGGCTGCACTCGCGAGGAAATCCTGTCGTGCAGCGCCAAGACGGGTGTTGGCGTGCCCGAAGTGCTCGACGCCATCGTTGAACGGATACCTGCCCCGGAGGGTGATGAAAACGCGCCGCTGCAGGCTCTGGTATTCGATTCGGTGTTCAATCCTTTCCGCGGCATAATCAGCTACTTCCGCATCGTCAACGGCACGCTTCGCACCAACGACCACGTGATGTTTGTAAGCACCGAGAAGGACTATCACGCCGACGAGGTGGGCGTGCTGCGCCTCAATATGGAGCCGCGCAAGGAATTGAAAGCCGGCGATGTGGGCTACATCATCAGCGGCATCAAGAGCAGCAAGGAGGTGCGCGTGGGCGACACCATCACTCACGTCGAGCAGCCTTGCGACAAGGCCATCGAGGGTTTTGAATCGGTCAAGCCTATGGTCTTTGCCGGTGTCTATCCCGTTGATACCGACGACTATGAGGAGCTCCGTGCCAGCATCGAGAAGTTGCAGCTCAACGACGCCTCGCTCACCTTCGAGCCCGAGAGCTCGCTGGCGTTGGGCTTTGGTTTCCGCTGCGGTTTCCTCGGACTTCTGCATATGGAGATTGTACAGGAGCGCCTGACGCGCGAGTTCAATATGGATGTCATCACCACGGTGCCCAACGTGCAGTACAAAGTGCAGCTCACCAACGGCACAGAAATCGATGTCTATAACCCGTCGGGTATGCCTGAGCCCAACAACATCAAGGAGGTCTATGAGCCATACATCCACGCCCAAATCATCACCAAGGCCGACTATATAGGTCCGGTCATCAAGCTGTGTATGGACAAGCGCGGCATATTGAAGAACCAGAACTACCTGACCACCGACCGCATCGAGATAACCTTCGACCTGCCGCTGGGCGAGGTGGTTTTCGACTTCTACGACAAGCTGAAGAGCATCTCGAAAGGCTATGCCTCGTTCGACTACTACCTTAACGGTTTCAAACCCAGCAAGCTGGTGAAGTTGGAAATACTGCTTAACGGTGATCCTGTCGATGCGCTTTCGACACTGACCTACGTCGATAACGCCTATCCCATCGGACGCAAGATGTGCGAGAAGCTGAAAGACCTTATCCCGCGCCAGCAGTTCGACGTGGCCATCCAGGCCGCCATAGGCAGCAAAATCATTGCCCGCGAGACGGTGCGTCAGGTGCGCAAGGACGT
The DNA here is from genome assembly GCA_017958525.1 of Bacteroidales bacterium. Lineage (GTDB taxonomy): Bacteria > Bacteroidota > Bacteroidia > Bacteroidales > P3 > Colimorpha. Next base: position 2,852 of record JAGDCN010000154.1, on the reverse strand, counting down.
CACCGCCAAATGCTACGGTGGCGACATTACGCGCAAGCGCAAGTTGCTTGAAAAACAAAAAGAAGGCAAGAAACGTATGCGCCAGGTGGGCAACGTCGAGGTGCCGCAAAGCGCCTTCCTTGCCGTCCTAAAACTGGATTAAAAAACAAATAAAATGAGTACAATATCTATTGCTATCATCCTTATCCTTGCTGCGCTGCTCAGCGTTGGCCTGACAGGTTTCATCTTCTACAAAATAGCGCAGAGCTATTTCGACAACCAGCAGAAAAGCCAGATGCTGCAGATGAAGATCGACGAGCACAAGGAGTCGCTCAAGGTGGTCACCCCCATCCGCTTGCAGGCCTATGAGCGTATGGCTCTCTATCTGGAGCGCATCTCGCCCAACAGCCTTATCCTGCGCGTGTTCCGTCCGGGTATGGACATCAAGGCTCTTCAAACGGCGATGACCAAAAGCATCCGCGACGAGTGGGAACACAACCTGAGCCAGCAGGTCTATCTTTCGACCGAGAGTTGGAACCGCATCCGTGAGCCCAAAGAGGAGATGATCAACCTTATCAACGGCAGTGCCGTCAAGCTGCCTGCCGATGCCGACCCTACCAGCCTGGCCGGTGCCATCTTCGAGAGCTGTGCCAAGAGCAAAATCCCTACCGACGAAGCCATCGAGTTTATGAAGAACGAGATTCAGGAACGTTTTGCTTAAACAAACCTCCCGAATTTGCAATTAAACACTTCCAACATAACTGTCGGAAGTGTTTTTTTTTGTTTGTCTTGAAAAAAATGAAAAAAAATTCTTAAGCTATATAATTGAATTACACGCTATTAAAGATGAGAACCAGATCTGTTGTGATATTTTTTTTATTCCGATGTCACAAAAGGGCAAAAAAATATGTATTTATATAGTGAATAGGGATAAAAAGATTTTGCCGGAAGCCGTATCTGTTATTTTATGCAAGACAAACAAAGAGAAACATATATAGAATCCGTTACCTGCCTGTTACAGAAGCATATCGAATATCTGCAGCAGCTCTGCGCCACCAAAGTGCACGGAGACTACGAGGAGAGCCGCGACCTGCTTCAGGACATAATTGAGTCCGCGCTGTTGCGACGCGAGGAACTTGCCGGAATGACAAGCGAATCCCAAAGGTATCGATGGCTTTATTTTGTGGCTCGCAGGGTTATCTTCAAGCACTTCCAGCTCAAGCACCACCGTATTCCGACGCAAAAAATGTCCTCTTTGTCAGATATAATAGACAAGGAAAGTCTCGCCACGCAGCTTGATGAGGTTATGGATTTGGCGCGCGAGGCGCTGACTGACAATGAGATGAAAATCATAAGTTTGCGCATAGAAGGCTACACCTATGCTGAAATTGCAGACATAATGGGCATAAATGATGTCGCGCTCCGCAAGATGATGGAACGCGCCATCATAAAAATAAGAAAGTACCACAATATTATAGTAAAAAAGTAAATGAACAAGAATTTCGACAACGACAACATTCTGCAGATAATAGAGCGAGCAAGCCTGCTAACGCAGATGAAAGAGTATGATGCAGACAGATTTTCCGCCACTTCGGACATTCTGATGCAAGGGTTGGAGAAGCAGTGCGAGAAAGCCCGCAAACGCCATCGCGAGGTCTCCACTTTGCGTCGAGGCGCCGTTTCAGTCGTCTCACTTGCTGTCATAGCGTTCTGTGTGATTTACAACTTTCACAATGACGGACGTTGTGGTTATTGTGTCGATAATCAAATACTCTATAGCCGATTACAAATTGACAATATTGATAATTTATTTAATGCATAATGAAAAAGATCACCATTTTGTTGTTTTTGTCCGCTATGGCGTCGATGTTGTTTACAGCGTCAGTCATCTATAAGCGTCATAGTTCTGTGAGCGACACCTATACCAATTATGTCGGTTGCCCGGAGCTGGATGTCGCCTTCATCAAGGATTACCGCATCAACGACACCCTCACCGTCGATGTCACCACCATCACCGCCAACGACTCCGCCAGCTGGGAAAACCTGCTGAGGGAGATGAACTTAATGGAAGAGCAAATAGAATTGTCAAGAATATCATATAATGCAGGACGACAGTTTGTTGGGCATTACTACTGTATTAAAAACCATCCCGAGCACCCCATCTATCGTCCGATAGAAGAATATTCAGAGTTCGACTGTGTCGTATATGTGCAGCATCTGAAAAACACTGACAGGACACTGTATATATTCGATGTTGCTTCTGTAGAAGAAGGTCGAATTATCAGCCACACAAAGAGGGATGAAATCAATTAAAGACATAAATATTAATTATTAATCGAAAAAGTTATGAATATCCAATTTAAAACACTTGCACTCCTTGCAGTGCTCAGCATCGCAGCTGTCGGCTGCCAGAAAGAAACGATCGTCGAACCCACAGCACAGTTCCAGCAGAATGTTGTTGCCCGCTATGCCACCTACACAATCGACGGCATAACTATGCACACCACGATTTATGGCGAACAGAACTGGCACAACTTTATCGACTGGCTGCTCACAAAAGCCGAGGAAGGTCATCGCGTAAGTTTCCACAACGGCAACTACAACAGCACATTCGCCAGCAGCAAAAAAACTGTAACATTCAAAACAACAGACAAAAACCAAGCCAACGCTTGGTGCAATGAGATGGCAGAAGCTGGATATGTAGTATCTATGGAATACGATGAGTCTACTGGCACATATTTCTGCACAGCCATAGGCCCCGACATTGTTAATCCCCAGACCGATACAACCGATACCGGCGGAGCGAAATAAAAAAAAGTTTTCAACAATGTCACAAAACGGCAAAAAAATATGCATTATATATATGAAAGGGG
>JAGDCN010000153.1 GCA_017958525.1 Bacteroidales bacterium | reverse complement strand
GCTTATGTGTTTCTAATAGAATGCAAGTGCTATTCCTTTGATAACCTTTTCCGCATATTGGCGAGGATGTCGCTGTAGTGGAAGCCGATCATAGCCATCAGAGAGCGCTGCATCAGGGCGAAGCAGGCAAGGAAGACGAAAGGAGCAAAGGTGTAGTCGTACCAGGCTGCAAGGTGGTTCATAGCCATATAGACGACAAGGGCCACGCCAGTCACCTGCTCTATCTCGGCAGTCACCATACCGGGTGTGTAGGGCTTGCCTGTGCGCAACAGCTTGATGCCAACAATATGGATGCAACCCTCGAAGATGCAGAAAACGGCCATCGTGACGGCGAAGAGCGGTATGCTGTCACCACAGAAGAAGGGTATGATTGTCATCACGAAGATGAACACAGCGGTGATGAGACGGCTGGCCTTCATAGTCTCGATGTCGATTTTGCGCTGCAGGATATTGGCCGAGATGAGGTCGAGGAACCCTCCCGGATAACGCCCCTCCTCCCATTCGTGCAGCACGAATAAAAATGACATAAAGACAGCGTATTTCTGGATGACGGTCAGCTCGGGCATAAAGATGGCCACCAGGACGATGAGTAGCAGGGCAATAACGGTGTAAACCTCCAATGCGTAGTATTTCATAAAATGCATCATAATCACTTGATTTTAAGGGTTAATAATGAAATAGTTCTTGTCTGTTTCCGAGATGCAAAATTACTGCCTTTCGCCAGGATAGACGTTACCCCAACAAGGGGAATAATTACCTTTTTCTACGAATATCGATTTTTTTCGTACATTTGCATCAAATATTCAAGCAATGAAACGTCAGCTAAATATCTCTGACATAGCGCTGTTCGCCAAATACGACGAGCATATTGCCCTGCACGAAAACTTTGCAATTATACGTAACGTCGCACGCATCAAGGAGCAGATGGTCGGCCGCATCGGTGACTTGCTATATATTCCTATGGGACGCGTGCTGATGGTGACCGAGGGCTTGGTACGGCTGCAACTGAATATGCAGCCTTGCAGCGTGGCAAAAGGTAAGGTTATCATTATCCCCGAAAACTACTTTATGGAAGTGAGCGAGGTGTCCGCCGACTACAACGCACAGATTGCCACCTTCAGCAACATTCCCATACCGTTCAAACGATGGTCGGCGGTGACCGTGACAGAGGATGATTCTAAGCGCATCGTCAGCTATTTCGACCTGTTGTGGCAGGTGGCGAAAAGCCCGTCGTGCTGCCAGTCCACACTCAACAACCTGCTATCTGCCCTGCTGTCGGACCTCCGCAGCCTCGCTGAACTATCCGATGCCAACAGCATCCACGATGCCCCCACCGCTGCCGAGCAACTGACGCAACGTTTCTTCGACCTACTGGCCGAGAGCGACGGCACAGCCCGCAGCGTACCACTGTTTGCCGACCAGCTCTGTATCACCCCCAACCATCTTTCCGCCGTCATCAAGCAGCAGACAGGCCAGACCGTGATGCAGTTGGCGAGCGCCCACGCCCTTCTGAAAATCAAATTGGAACTCCGATACGGAGATACACCGCTACAAGAGATTGCTGACCACTTCGGCTTCGAGAACCCGCCCGCCTTCAGCCGCTTTTTCAAAAACCTTACAGGCATTACTCCCTCGGCATTCCGGAAACACAACATTTACCCTTGACAGCATCAACATTTTATGAAGCCGCAACGTGGATTTGATGTTCCCGACAGAAGAGTTCTATCGAGAAAGAAATTGAGGAAAAATGCAACTATCGTTTCCATCATCCATAAAGCCGCTTAATGGTGTTTATTGTCCAAAGGACAACAAAAAAAGGAGTCCCGTTTGGAACTCCTCTTTAGAAGATTGGCGGCGACCTACTTTTCCACGAACAAGCGCAGTATCATCGGCGATGTGAGGCTTAACTTCTCTGTTCGGAATGGGAAGAGGTGAACACTCACTCCATAACCACCAAAATATTGGGTTT
>JAGDCN010000152.1 GCA_017958525.1 Bacteroidales bacterium | reverse complement strand
TTCTGCATCCCCTTCGAGGGCTTCCTAACTTATGGCGGTATGAATGGTCGCGACATGGACTGCCTGGCTGTCGGTCTGAAAGAGAACATTGAATTCGAGATGGTCGAGACCCGCATCAAACAGGTCCACTACCTCGCTCAGAAACTCGACGAATACGGCATTCCTTATCAGCGTCCCGCTGGTGGCCACGCCATCTTTGTTGATGCCGACAAGGTGCTGACCAACATCCCGAAAGAGGAATTTCCCGCACAGACCCTGACCTGCGAGCTCTACCTCGAGGCTGGTATTCGCGACTGCGAAATCGGCTACGTCCTCGCCGACCGCGACCCCGTCACACGCGAGAACCGCTTCGGTGGCAACGACTTCGTGCGCCTCTGCATCCCGCGCCGCGTCTATACCAACAACCATATGGACGTCATTGCAGCCGCATTGAAGAATGTATATGACCGTCGCGACACCATCAAGCGCGGTCTTGAGATCACTTGGGAAGCCGAGCTGATGCGCCACTTCACCTGCCAGTTCAAACGTCTTGGCTGATAGTTGGATTTGAGCATATACAAACAGAGGCGGCGCCATTTGGCGCCGCCTCTGTTCTTTTACAGCATCTGATTACTTGTATTCGAAGTAAGTGGTGCGCGAATAGTTGTAGCGATTGTATTCGTCGCTGTAGCTGTTGCTGCAGGTGACGCTGACAGGCCATTTGCCGTCATAGGTATAGGTGTATTCCTCAACCTCAGGCTCCTCGCCAAATTCGCTCATCACCATCTTCGTGATGTTGTTCTCGTTGGCAAAGCCTAAACCAATCTCGTCGCTGGGTATAGTCTCGCCGACAAGTCCGAACACGAAGCCCTGATAGGGGTTCTTCTTGTTGTCGTAGGTGTATTCGACCGTTGCAACCTGAACGCCATTATAGGAAGCGACGATTTTGCTGATGTTGCCGCCGTCCCAAGTCAGGCTCAGCTCTCCCGTCTGGCTGCCTTTGGCACCCTTCTTGGCGGCCACCTTTTGGGCTGCGACAAGCAGTTTCTCGGCATCGCGTGCGCTGGGCAGCAGCGACTGGGTCAGCATCTTGATCATACGGCTCTTCTGCATACGGCTGCCATTGCTTTTCCAGTCCTCGTCGGACATACTCACGTTGATTTTGCTGATTTTCTTGCCGTCGTAGGTGAATGTATAGGTTACCGAAGGCTCGGTGATGCTGTTGGGCTGTATGCCCCAGTACATATCTACCTTGTTGAGCTTCTTGCCGTCGTAGGTGACGACCATACGTTCTTCCTCACTATTAGCCTCGACCAGCTGCTTGCCGTCGTAGGTGAAGGTCATCACATAGTTTTCGGTGGCCTCAACGCCGTCGATCTCGTAGATCTCAGGATACTCGATTTTCGACAGCAGGTTGCCATCCCATATCCATCTCTCGCTCAGTGCCTTGGGCTGGTTATGGGTATCTTCCTCCCATTCCACGCCGTTATACCAGGCAGAGGTCGAGGTGTACTCTTCATATACATTGGCAATCTTCTCTTTGGGATTGAAAGTGCCCTCTTTCTGGCAGGCTGCGAACATCCCTATCGCAGCAATGGCCATTAAGCCACAAAATAGTTTTTTCATTGTTTTATTGTTTTAAGTTTTATTGTTTGAAGTTAATAGCATATATCGTTTTTCTCATCTATAGGGTCTCGCCGGTCTTTATACGTGTTTCATTGCAATTCAGTTTAGTGCTTGCTTACCTAAACATACGAATAAGCAGGCAAGAATCTTACATTCAAAATGAAATTTTTCCCGGTTTCCTTTTATATTGACGCTGAAAACATACAAATGTCACACTGAAAACGAATATTTTTTAATTAATTCTCCAGATATTCGTAATAAGTGATATATGTCGTCACATAACGATAACCCTGTGTGTAGTGGTCCACGACACTGCGTGAGCACGATGTCGGCAGGTCACTGCTGTAAGTGTAGCTGAAGCTTTCTTTTTCAATGCCGTCATCAACATTCGTTATGTTGTTCTTGTTGCCGAACGCATAGGTGTTTTGGACATCGCCGATGCCAGTCATTGTTGCCAACAAGCCCTGCAGAGGGTTGGTTTTGTCATCGTGACGATAGGTGGTCTTGGCTCCGGATGTTTTCTCGGTAACGCTTTTGATGTTGTTGCCCTTCCAAGTTATTTCCAGAACCTGTTCAGACGCTTTCAAATTGTTTTTTTTGCAGCTGGTTTCTGCAACATTGTGAGCGACAGTCACATCACCCAGCACGGGCAATAGAGCAAAAGTCTTTTCATTGATGCTGCTCTTGATGCCGGCCGACGAGACTGAAGTGCTTATGATTTTGCTTATTTTATTACCGTCGTATTCAAATTTGTCAGTATAAATCGTTTCGCCTTTCTGGTTTTTGCAGGTTATTGTATTCAACTGCCGTCCGTTATATTCGTAATCCATATAAACTTTAGAGCCGCTGATTTTTGTCCGTGCCAGACGTTTCCCGTCGTATTCGAATGATACGGTGCTAACCAGTGTCCCTTGCGTGTATATGTCAATATGGTGCAATAGGTTGCCGTCCCAAACCCATTTTTCAGTGTCGCTGCGTTTGGTACTGTCCTTTTGAATGGTGCGCCACAAATGAGAATCGGAATCATAGCGCTGATGAACCCTTTCATAGTATTGCGAAAAACCAGCCAACTTCTCGTCTGGCTTATATATGCCTTCTTTTTTACAGCCAGTTGGTAATAAGGCTATTGCGATTAAAACTGCGGCAAAGAGTATTGTCCTTGTTTTCATTTTTTTATTTTAATAACGCTTGATGCCCTCAATTATTGTATGGATGGGAGGATGCCAATTTCAGAATTATTCGTAAATTTGCACTCTAAAAAAACAATAATTTGTGCATAATTCTATGAAAAACAAAGGCTTTCTGTTTTTAATGGCAGCCGTTTTGCTTTGCAGCGGTCTTCGTGCCCAGGACAATATTATTGACAGTGTCGATGCTTTGCATTACGACCTGCGACTTGATATAGGAAACCATACGGCAAATAGAATCGAAGGCTCGGCAGCAGTCACCTTACATATAATCAACCAGATAGACACCATATCACTCGAACTGTGTCCATCGGACATCGATTCTGTCCTGGTTGACGGTATATCGACGTTTTTCCGCTATGACGCATCGGCCCGACTGGTAAAAGTGCCATTTGAAGGCAATGCTGGCGACACCTTGACTCTGACGGTGTTCTATCGCAAAGGGCAGCATATTATGCCGCAGGGCTGGGGCGGTTTCTATTTCGACAACAATATTTATTACAACCTCGGTATCGCATTATATGAATATCCGCACAATGCCGGCAAAACCTGGTACCCCTGTCGCGACAATTTCTACGACCACGCCACCTATCATTTCGAGATAACCGCAAAACCGAACTGGAAAGCTATTTGTACCGGACTTTTGGACAGCGTTAGCGGAAACGCTGACGGCAGCGCTACTTATTGCTGGACTCTTGACCGCCAGACACCTACCTATCTTGTCGGAGTTGCCGTCGCTCCTTTCCGCATCATTGAACGCGAATATGTTGGTGAATATGGCACATATCCTGCACTATTGGGATTCATTGGTCACGACAGTGCCGCCGTATGGCGCGCTTACGACAATATGAGCCGCGTCATACCGATGTTCGAACGCCGCTTCGGACCGTATCAATGGGACCGCGTGGGATACGTCTCCACAACCAGAGGGTCGATGGAACACGTAGGCAATGTGGCCTTTACAACACAATGTATGTCATCGGCAGAAGAAGCGTGTCTTGCCACGATGAGCCACGAATTTGCCCATTCGTGGTTCGGCAACCTCGTTACCTGTGCCACCAGTTTGGATATGTGGATTAACGAGGGTGGAGCGTCGTTCTGCGAGGAAGTGGCTGTCGAAGCCATCTATGCCGACAGCGAACCGCTGCGATACAAGGATTATGCCAAGGAAAATCTCAGCAAAGTTCTGACAACCACACACGTCCGCGACAATGGATTCAAGCCTGTCTATGGACAGACTCCCGATTACACATACGGCTCGACTGTCTATAGTAAAGGTGCAACGGTGTGGCATTCGCTGCGCGGATATATGGGCGACTCACTGTTTTACAGTTCTATCCAAAAACTGTTTGACCGCCATTCGTTCAAGAATATTGACAGCTACCAATTGCGCGACAGCCTGTCTCTCTATAGCGGTATGGATTTGACGGACTTCTTCGATTTCCACGTTTTTGGAGCCGGCTTCGTGGATTACATCATCGATTCCATCCACAATGACAGATCTTCGACAGCCGTATATCTTCGCCAGAAGGTGTATGGCACGGACAGCCTTATGCGTGGCAATCGTGTGTGGGTTTCTTTTTTCTCGCCGGATTTCCGCCAACGGGAAGACCGACTGATTACCTTTGACGGTGAAAAGACAACAAAGGTTTTCCAACTATCTTTCAAACCCAAATATGCTTTTGTCGATTACGACGATGCATTATCTAAAGCCTCTGTAAGTCAGGAAACAATCATAAAAGAACGAGGCTCATACGATCTTACGGCATCGCTTTTCCGTGCCGAGGTGAACAGTGTTGGCGATGGCGACAGCGCAAGACTGTATGTAACACATCACTGGACCAAACCCGACACTTCGTTGAATCCGCGATTCACACGTATGGCCGACCGCTATTGGCAGGTATCGGGGGCTATTCCCGAAGGCTCACGAATTGGAGGCCGCTTTTATTTCTGCCGTACCGGCACCGAAAGAACGCTGGACGACAATCTATTCTCCAGCGTCTCCGAATTTGGACTGGTACGACTACTTTATCGTGAAGATGCGGGCCACGACTGGACGATTGCAACAGGTCTGCATACTGGCAGCTCGGCACAAGGCTATTTCGTGATGAACAACTTAAAGACTGGACAATATACGCTTGCAATGGTCGATACAGCCTATGTTGGTATCACCAGTCCTGACGTTTTCGCTGCCGACAACAACCAAGTCCTGGTTTACCCCAATCCTTCCAACGGCACTCTGACCATCGAAACCGCCCGGCCGGGCGAGGAATTGATATTTGATGTCTGTGACACTGGGGGCAGAACTATTATGAAGGATATGAGAGCGGTAAGCGGTTTACAATTCTCTGTTGACATCAACCCTGGCGTGTATTTCTTTTACGTCCGTTCTTTGGCGTCGAACAAAATTAGCAGAGTCAAGGTTGGTTTTATGAATTTTTAACATATTTTTCTAAACTTTTCAGCGCCCTTATTCTACTTATATCAATGTAAGTATGACAGATCTGGATACCGTTATAGAAGGATGCAAAAAGGGCAATAAGGTTATGCAGAAGAAACTGTATGACCGTTATAGTGCGCGTTTTTATGCCCTCTGTAAGCGGTATTCCGTTGACGACGACGAGGCTCAGGATATGTTGGTAGAGGGGTTTGTGTATGTCTTCTCAAGCATAACTGACTACAGAGGAGAAGGCTCGTTTGAAGGTTGGATGCATTCGATTTTCCTAAGGACGGCAATTAAGTTTGTCCGCAGCAACACACGTCGAAAACGTATCATTGAGCCACTGGACGACAGAGACTTCAATAGCGAATCTCCCGATTTGTCAACTCAGATAGATATCAAGGATGCGTTGGTTGAAGCTTTGAGATCAATGGAAGAGGAGGAACGACTGATGTTCAATCTTATAACTGTCGAAGGATATCCCCTCGCCGATGTAGCCGAAGAAATAGGCATTCCGGTATCGACATTGAAATCGCGATACTACAAAGTGCTGAAAGCACTGAGGATCACACTTACCAATAGACTGGGAAATAAATTTTTAGAGAAATATAAATAAGAAAATTATACTTGTGATGGATATGGAAAAATTTGAGCAGATGGCACACGATTTGTTGAAGGATGCTGAACAAAAACCACCCCAAGGGGTATGGGAAGCCATTGACAGTCGTCTGTCTGAAGGAGCGACACCGACAAAAGGGACTTTTTCACCCCGAATGATGATAGCAAGCGCCGTGGCATTTATTGCAGTTGCAGGTATTGTCTTCTGGGCATTGAGAAATCCACAGCAACCACAGGAGCTTCCACCGGTGTTGGCCGAAGCTGCCGCTCAGGTCGATAGTGTTGTTTCTGATAATGACGAAACTCCTGTCGTCCCGACAGTCTCCTCCACCGAATCTGTTGCCAAGTCTCCAGTTAATCGGAACACTCTGAAAGAAACAGAAACTCTTGCGGCAATAGATAACGAAATTGTTGTCAATCAGACAACAAGCAACAAGACCTCTGCGGAACAGAAAGAACAAGTGTCTCTCTCCCAGTCGGACATTATTGAAACTGAACTGCCCCTCCCCAATCTGCAAACTTCCAAATCTGAGGCTACAACTGAACCCGTAACCACTAAATCTCAGCGAGATACCGCAGTACAACAAAAACCGTCGGTATCATTCGTTGTGCCGAATCTGTTGTCTCCAAACGGTGACGGATACAACGACTGTTGGGTATTGCCCAATATGGATCAGTATGGCACCGTGCAGGTACAGATCTATACCGCCAAGAGTCAACGTGTTTTCATTTCAACAGACTATCATAACGACTTCTGCGGTGACGACCTGCCCGATGGCAATTATTTCTATGTGCTTAATTTCCGCGATTTGAAGACCAGCCGTCGCGGAGTACTTGTCATTAAAAGATAATTTATGGATAAAAACGAAAAATATTCACTGTTATACAAACAGATAGAAAGTCTTATTGCTGACGAAAATGACGTTGTTGCTGTGATGGCCAACACAGCAGCCCTGATTCACGATACATTCAAATTCTGGTGGACAGGCTTTTATCGTGTGGCGGATGGCGAGTTGTTACTGGGACCATTCCAGGGCCCCGTGGCTTGTATGCATATAGGTTATGGCAAGGGGGTGTGCGGCACCGCCTGGCGAGAGCGACACACTGTCGTTGTACCCGATGTGGAAGAGTTTCCTGGCCATATTGCCTGCAGCAGTGCCAGTCGCAGCGAAATCGTAGTGCCTGTGTTTCAGAATGATGAAATCGTTGCAGTGCTTGACATCGACAGCCGTGAACTGAACACTTTCGACAATGTCGATGCGGAATGGCTTGAGAAAATAGTAAAACTTATACCCGATTGCCTCCCCGCCGAGAAGGAAATCCATCTCGCCGCAGGCTGTTTCTGGGGAGCGGAAAAATACCTCAAACTAATTGAAGGTGTTACTTTTACAGAAGTTGGCTTTGCCAACGGCAACACCGAAAACCCGACTTACAAAGAGGTCTATACCGACCAGACTGGCTATGCCGAGACTGTGCATCTGCGCTACAAGCCCTCGGTAGTAAGCTTGCGTTTTTTGCTTGAGATGTACTTCAAGGCTATCGACCCGACAAGCCTGAACAAGCAGGGCGAGGATGAAGGTACGCGTTATCGTACGGGAATTTATTTTTCCAACATCGCCGACCGCACCGTCATCGATGAAGTTATCGACGCCGAATCTAAGAAATACGGTCTTCCTCTTCAGGTTGAAGTCGAGCCGTTGCGCAATTTCTATCCTGCCGACGAATACCATCAGGATTACCTCGATAAAAACCCCAACGGCTATTGCCATCTGCCTGTTGCCTTGTTTGAGTTGGCTCGCAACGCCAAGATGAAGAACAGCCGACAGTAAGAACAACTACTACTTTATTCTGGTCCAATCTATTGGCTGCTGACCTTGGGCGGCCAGGAATTCGTTTGCTTTGGAGAAATGACGACAGCCGAAGAAGCCGCGATAGGCCGACAGTGGCGACGGATGCGGGGCTGTAAGGATATGGTGTTTCCCCTTGTCGATGAATTGGCTTTTGGCTATGGCATAACTGCCCCACAGAAGGAAAACAAGCCCTTTGCGACGCTGCGACAGCTCGCGGATTGCGGCATCGGTGAACAGTTCCCAGCCGTGGCGCTGGTGCGAGCCGGCCTGGTGGGCGCGCACAGTCAATGTGGCGTTGAGCAGCAGCACTCCCTGCTCGGCCCAGCCGCTCAAATCGCCGCCGGTCAGCGGTATTGTGGTGCCAAGGTCGCTGTTGATTTCCTTGATGATATTAACCAGCGAAGGAGGAACTGTAATCCCCTGAGGCACTGAAAAACAGAGTCCCATCGCCTGACCGGGCTCGTGGTAGGGGTCCTGACCCAAAATAACCACTTTGACCTTGTCGAACGGCGTGCGGTCAAAGGCGGCAAAAATATCTCCTCCCCTTGGATAGCAGGTGTATGTCTGTCTCTCGGCAACGAGAAATTGCTTCAATTCAGCAAAATAGGGAGCCTCAAACTGGGGTCTCAACACCTCCAACCAGCTGGCGTCAATTCGTGGGGACATAATTTCAACTTAAAAAAGGATTATACTTCTTTTCGTCACCGATAGTGCTGTGTTCACCGTGACCCGGCAACACCAGATAGTTGTCGGGAAGAGTCAATATCTGCTCTTTAAGTTTCTGAATCAAAAGCGGATAGTTCCCTGTTGGAAGGTCTGTACGACCAATGCTACCCTGAAACAGCGCATCGCCGGTGGCGACCGCCTCCTCTGAAGGAATGACAAAACAGAGACTGCCGGCACAATGACCTGGCACATAACGACATTCAATATCGATATTGCCTGTGCGCAGCACTGCTCCCTCGTCGATATGGACGGTATCAAGGTCGTTCATCGCACTGACATCGAAGCCCATCATCGCTCCGTAGGCCTCGGCCTGCCGCAACAGTTTGGCTCCTTCGTTGTGCATACTCACCGGCAGACCATATCGCTGCGACGTCTGTCGAAGACCACAGATATGGTCCACGTGGGCGTGCGTCAGCAGCAACAGTGTGGGTGTCAGCCCTTTCTGCTCAACAAACTGATACAACTGTGCATCCTCATAACTGGCCTCCATTGCGGGGTCAATGATGGCACATTGCTTTGTCTCCTCATCGAAGACAACATAGCAATTGACACCGAAGTGATTGAATGTGAATTGTTTTATCATTATCCGTTTATCCAGCTTTCTACAGCCTCTTTCTGAACAGGCGGTATGTCAAGCTTGTTCTTCTTGCGCAGGCCGTTCAGGTCGTTGTAGAGTTTGTTTGGGTTGGCCTCTTTGAGCTGTGCAATGGTGTTGATGCCAGCTTTGCGCAGCATCGGCACCCACTCGGCGGCCACGCCGGCAGCGACAAACTCCTCGTCAGTGGTGACAACCGGCTTCTTTTCAGGCTTCATTTGAGGGAAAAGCAGCACATCCTGAATGGTTTGCGCACCTGTCATCATCATCGTCAGGCGATCAACACCGATACCCATACCCGATGTGGGTGGCATACCGAATTCAAGGGCACGGACGAAATCCATATCGATAAACATAGCTTCGTCGTCGCCTTTCTCGCTGAGTCTCAGCTGTTCCTGGAAACGTTCAAGCTGGTCAATCGGGTCGTTCAGCTCGCTGTAGGCGTTGGCCAACTCCTTGCCGCACACAAACAGTTCAAAGCGCTCGGTCAGGTTGGGGTTGTCGCGGTGACGCTTGCAGAGGGGCGACATCTCTATGGGATAGTCCGTCACGAAAGTAGGCTGGATAAGTGTGTGCTCGCATTTCTCACCAAAGATGGCATCGATCAACTTGCCTTTACCCATTGTCTCGTTGGTCTCCACATTGAGTTTCTTGCAGGCTTCGCGAAGCTCGTCCTCACTCATATTTTCAACATCATAGCCGGTCATCTCTTTGATAAGCTGACACATAGGCGCGCGACGGAAGGGAGGCTTAAAGTCAATGTCGTTGCCCCACACATTCACTTTCGTAGTGCCGTGCAGCGTCATAGCAATGCGCTCCAGCATCGTTTCGACAAACGACATCATCCAGTTGTAGTCCTTGTAGGCCACATAGATTTCCATACAAGTGAACTCCGGGTTGTGGGTACGGTCCATACCCTCGTTGCGGAAATCGCGTGCAAATTCATACACACCGGCAAAACCTCCGACAATCAAACGCTTCAGGTACAGCTCGTTGGCAATACGCAGATAAAGGTCGATGTCCAGCGCATTGTGGTGCGTGATGAAGGGGCGTGCCGTGGCACCGCCGGGGATGCTTTGAAGGATGGGGGTATCGACTTCAAGATAGCCCTGCTCGTTGAAATAGTTGCGCATCGTATTGACAATCAGCGAACGTTTAACAAATGTATCGCGCACCTGCGGATTGACAATCAAATCGACATAGCGCATACGGTAGCGCAGTTCGGGGTCGCTGAAAGCGTCATAAACCACTCCGTCCTTTTCCTTCACAATCGGAAGCGGACGCAAACTCTTGCTCAGCACCGTCAAAGTCTTGACGTGGATTGACGTTTCGCCCATCTGGGTAACAAAAACGAATCCGGTCACGCCGATGATGTCGCCAATATCCAGCAGACGTTTGAAGACAGTGTTATACAGCGTTTTGTCCTCACCGGGGCATATCTCGTCGCGCTTGATGTAAAGTTGAATGCGGCCGTGGGGGTCCTGCAGCTCCACAAACGAGGCGGCACCCATAATGCGGCGGCTCATAATACGGCCTGCAATACTGATATTCTGAAACTTGTCGCAATCGGGCGTAAATTGTTCCAGTATATCGTTCGAACGCACGTTCACCTCGTAAAGTGCTGCCGGATAGGGGTTGATGCCCAGTTTCTTCAGTTCGTTCAGCGAATTTCTGCGTATTTGTTCTTGTTCACTCAGTTCTGCCATAATATATATATTTTTAATTATCAATTCAATAACTAACCTTTTGGCTTCGATGCAAACACCAATGCCAATGTGCAAAGTTAAGTATTTTTTTTGAAACGGCTGCTGCTGTTGGAATATGTGCTCCATTATTATTCAAAAAATATTCCTCTTCGTATGATAAAAATGCTTTTTCTCCGTTAGCATATATTATTAATGTAAATTTTATGTTCGACGACACCTATCATACCATCAAGGCGCCATCGCAGGGACTCTACAAGGAAAAAGGCAGCAAATTCTTGGCATTTGCCTTTCCTGTGCGCAGCGTCGAGGAGGTGAAAAACCACCTCGACAAATTGAGGAAAGACTACTTCGACGCACGCCACCACTGCTATGCATACATCCTCGGCCCCAACAAGGACGCCTTCCGTGCCAACGACGACGGCGAACCCAGCGGCACCGGCGGACGCCCCATCCACGGCCAGCTGCTCAGCGCCGACCTGACGGATACGCTTATCGTTGTGGTGCGCTACTTCGGTGGAATCCTGCTGGGTGCCAGTGGATTGGCCAACGCCTACAAGACTGCTGCACGCGACGCCATTGCCAACGCCGACATTATCGAAAAGACAATCAACATCCGCTACCGCCTCCATTTCGAATACGCACTGATGAACGACATTATGCGCATCATCAAAGACTTCGGTCTTACTCCTCTCAACCAGGATTTCAACCTCGACTGCCGGCTCGAAGTCGAGGTGCGCCAGTCAGAAAGCGTACGCTTCTACGACGCCGTGATGAATCTTCGTACCGTAAAAATAGAACCGCTGTAGGATAACGTTAACCATAACCTTAACTTTAACTTCAGATACAATATGAAAAACATAGTCGCATTCTTTGTCTTCGTTTTCGTCTTCGTTTTCGTCCCGCAAGCCCAGCAGGTCGAACCCAACTGGGAATCAATCAATCAGCGCGGCTATCCGCAATGGTTCACCGACGCGCGGTTAGGCATCTTCATCCATTGGGGGCTCTATTCTGTTCCGGCTTACGCCAGCAAGGAGGGATATGCCGAATGGTTCTACCGAGGACTTATGACCGGCGACAGCGCCCGACGCCGCATTATGAGCCTTTATGCCGATACTACGCTGCCTGTTTTCGAGCAATACAAAACTCTCACAGACCACTGGAAAGCAGAGCTTTGGAACCCACGCGACTGGGCATACCTGTTCCGCGACGCCGGAGCGAAATATGTGATGCTGGTCACCAAGCACCACGACGGCTACTGCCTGTGGGACAGCCCGCAACAGCCGCAGTGGAACAGCACCGTCAGCGGTCCGCACCGCAACATTGTCGAAGAGCTGACTGCTGCCGTGCGACACGAGGGTCTGCGGATGGGCTTCTACTATTCGCTGCCAGAATGGACCAATCCGCTGCATATATGGATGGAAGACCC
>JAGDCN010000151.1 GCA_017958525.1 Bacteroidales bacterium | reverse complement strand
GGGGCGCAGCGGAAGCTGTAAGGATCCTGTACGTGCTCCTTGTGGCGGCGGATGATGTCGCTGCCGTCGGTGTATTTGCGCACAGCCTCGGCGGTCTGCAACTGTCCTTTGTGAGGACGTACCATATGCAGACTTTCATAGAAGGGCTCGATGCGGCCGTCGAAGGCGTCGAGACTGAGGCTCAGAATCATATCTGCCTGGGCGCTGAGACGCTGGGCTTTCATAAGGCTCCACACGGCATAACTGCTCATAAACTGTGTTCCGTTGAGCAGGGCCAGACCCTCTTTGCTCTGCAGCTCGATGGGCTGCCAGCCTTTGGCCTTGTAGACCTCGTCGGCGGTGCAACGGCGTCCTTTCCAATAAACTTCGCCCATTCCGAGGATGGCGGGGAGCATCAGGTTGGCAAGCGGGCAAAGGTCGCCGCTGGCACCAAGGCTGCCCTGCTGATAGACCACGGGAAGGATGTCATCGTTGAAGCAGTCGATGAGACGTTGCACAGTCTGCAGCTGGGCTCCACTGTATCCAAAGCAGAAGTTCTGTGCTTTGAGCAGGAGCATCAGACGCACAACCTCCTGAGGAACTTCGTCGCCAACACCACAGGCGTGGCTCATAACCAGGTTCTTCTGTAACTGGCTGAGCTGCTCCTTGCTGATGCTGATGTTGCAAAGGCTGCCGAAACCGGTGGTGACACCGTAGATGGGCACTTTCTGTGTTTCCATCTTTTGGTTCAGATAGTTGCGGCATTTCTCTATTCTGCGTGAAGCCTCGTCACTGAGTGCGAGGGTCATTTTGTTGTCAATTATTTCCTTGACTTTTGCAATAGTCAAAGGAGTATCGGGTGTGATATGATGAATCATTATTTTTGAAAATTGTGAATTGTGAATTCTTCGCTTTCCGCTTGTCAATCTCCGCTTATTTTCCGAGGTTTTCTTTTGCTATTATGGCGATATTGTCATCCACCAAGATGCGGCCACAGTGCTCACAGACAATGACTTTTTTGTGCATCTTGATTTCGGTCTGGCGTTGGGGCGGAATCTTGCTGAAGCAACCACCGCAGGCATCGCGGTCTATAGTAACGACGGCTAAGCCATTGCGAGCGGCACCGCGAATACGCTTGTAAGCTGTCAGATAGCGCGGCTCGATATATTGCTCCTGCTCTTCCGATTTGGCGCGCAGACGTGCCTCGTCCTTTTCGGTCTCTTTGATGATGTCTTCAAGCTCGTCCTTCTTGACCTGCAGGTCTTTGCGACGGTTTTCGAGCAGCAGTTCGGCTGCAGAGATGTGCTGCTGCAACTCCTTGATGTGTGCTGCATCCTCTTTCAGACGGCGTTCACAGAGCTGAATCTGCAGTCCTGTGTATTCGATTTCTTTGTTAATGGCCTCAAACTCACGGTTGTTGCGCACGTTGTCCTGCTGCTTCTGATATTTTTTTGTCATTTCGTTGTGCTCGACAATCTCGTTCTTTTCAGCTGCCATTTTTTCTTCGGTAGCCTTGATTTCGTTGTTGAAATTCTGGATGCGAGTCTCCAGACCGGCAATCTCGTCTTCTAGGTCCTGAATGGCTTGTGGCAGTTCGCCACGAATAATCTGTATCTTGTCAATCTCAGAATCAACGGTTTGCAGCGTGTAGAGGGCTATGAGTCGTTTCTCGATGGCTACATCGACGTCCAACTGGCGTGCGACGGAGATAGCTGCATTTTCTTGCTCAATTTCTTTTTTCGTTGTGACTTTTTTTGCCATTTTATGTTGTGTTTTTTTAAAATTCAAAGCGGTGAGCATATAGCCCGAAAGCGGATAAACAATTATATATTAATTATATATAGCTGATAAATCCTTTGTCTTTCCGGGAAATATGGCAAGCGAAATTACTAAATTTTTTTGAAATGGTGTCATAAAAAATTTCTTTTGCAAATTGTTCGCTCTCGAAGTGGCCTATGTCTGCCAGGATAATGTTGCCGTCAGCACTCTGAAAATCGTGATATTTCAGGTCGCCGGTCAGATATATGTCGGCACCGCATCCTTTGGCATCGCCGATTAAAAATGCCCCCGAACCTCCGCAGAGGGCAACGGTTTGGATTTGTGAATGTGTTGATTCGTCAATTTGTTGGTGCTTTGATTTGCTGGTGTTCAAGTAGTTGGAAGTGCGGATGACTGGTAGGTTAAGGCTTCCTTTGACCATTGCGAAAAAGTCATCGACAGGCATCGGTGACGGAAGACGACCAATCATTCCGGCTCCCACTGATGACAATGCGTTGGCCAGTGGTATGCAGTCGTAGGCAGGTTCTTCGTATGGGTGAACCGTCATAAGTCGTTGGATGAGTTTGCGCTCGATGCGTTTTTCGTATATCACTTCGATGCGCGTTTCGGGCTCACGATGCAGTTCGCCGATTTTTCCGCAATAGGGGTGGCAGTCGTCTCCGGCGCGGAAAGTACCAAAACCGTCACTGTTGTAACTGCAGCAGTCGTAGTCGCCTATGCCGCCGGCGCCGGCGGCGAAGAGGGCCTCGCGTACGCGGTCAGCATCGGCCGTCGGGACGTAGGTAACTAACTTGCGCAGCACGTTCTCGACAGGCCGCAGGATGCGGCAGTCGGTCAGTCCCAGCTTGCGGGCCAATATACCATTGACTCCGTCGGACAGGTTGTCTAGGTTGGTGTGGGCAGCATATACACTTATGCCGTTTTCAATTAGACGGATAACCATACGCGAGGTGGCTGCTTCGGGTGTAAGCCGCTTCAAGCCTCCGAAAATGAGTGGATGGTGACATACTATGAGATTGTCGCCCAAAGTTATGGCTTCGTCGATGACCTCGTCGGTGACATCCGTAGTGGCCAAAACGCCGCTGATTTCGTGCTGAAGGTCGCCGACAAGTAACCCGGCATTGTCGTAACTCTCTTGATATATAGGCAGAAACCTACTATTTAGAAAATCAACTACTTCTCTTATTTTCATTTCCCGTTGCTTTTTGGATTATAAACGTTAAATGCTTTTTTTTATTGCCCAAAATATCCTCTTGATTGTCTCTGCGGCCTCATTAACAACTTCTCTTCAAACAAAATGAGGTAATGGTTTTTTACAATGTTAATTTACAAAGTCTTATTGTGTTATCTCTGGCATAAGAACGGTCTTTACTGCATATACATTGGAAATGACGGAGAAATTACATTTTGTGAAGGATTTTGAAGTGTTCGATGTTTTTAAACAATTTGTTCATAATTATTGTTTTTTGGAGGACGGGATTGACTTTTTTTTACTATTTGTGAAGATTGGAAATAAGTTAAGCTAATATGAAAAAGTGGTTGAAAATCACTCTGATAATTGTATGCAGCGTCGCTTTGCTGCTCCTCATTGCACTATCACTGGTCTCACCGGTGGCAAAATCATATGTCAACCGCCACGGAAAAGAGTTGGTGGGACGCAAAATCAATGTTGAAAAACTGCGTGTCAATGCTTTGGGCGGACGCGTACGTATTTACGACCTGACGCTGTTTGAGGATGACGACACGACGGCGTTCTTTTGTTTTGATACGCTTGATGTGTCGGTCAAACTACGCAAACTTCTTGTCAATGAGTTAAATGTTCGTCATATCACTCTCGCGGGGCCGCGTGTTCGTATCATCCAAACGGGCGATAGGTTCAATTTCAGTTCGATAATCGACCATTTTGCCTCTGACGATGAGACGCCTGATAATGACACAACTTCGTCCGACTGGCGTTTTGGCTTCTACAAAATACGCCTGTCGGAGGGCGAAGTATATTATGCCGACTCTAAACGTAATAGCAAATGGGACTTGAAAAACCTAAATCTCAAGGTTCCGGGAGTGTATTTCGACGGTTCGGAGAACACTGATGCCGGCTTGGCGCTACAGCTGGCCGACGGTGGCACGCTACGCACCGATGCGTCTCTCAATTTAGATAACAATAATTTTGCGGTAAATGTTGAACTTGAGCAATTTGCCATATCTAATGTTCGTGCCTACTTGGGCGATTTTATAAAGGTTGGCAAAATGGATGGCCTGCTGAATGCTGACATCAACGTAAAAGTTAACCTGAGTGAGATTATGAAGATGGACATCGGAGGCAATGTGAACCTTGACGATGTCGATATCCGCGATCAGAAAAAAGATCATATTTTGGTTTGCAACGAACTGGATGTAAAAGTGAACCGTATAAATATTGACAATAACCTCTACGATATCCAGTCAGTTAAAATCGACGGTCTTATGTCTCATTTCGATATGTATAACGACGGAAACAACTTCTCACGGCTATTTGCTGCGGAGAGTGAGGAAACAGATGACATTGAAATGAGGGAGGTAGAACTGAAAACGGAGAATACGGATGACCAGTCGGAGCAAAGTGCGCCAAAGCCGTTGCAGCTGCGTGTGGGGTCGTTAAAAATCAACGATGCTGAGGTTACATATAACGACTATACACTGCCGGATGCATTCTCATTCCCAATAAAAAAACTGAATGTAAGTGCAGAAAACATTACATCTAAAGGCGATAACAATGCGCGGCTTTTCGCCCAGTTGCCTCACGGCGGCACAGCGATTGTCCGCTGGCACGGAAACATAGACGAATGGAAACAGAATCAGCAGCTGACGCTGAATATTAAAAATTTGCAGCTTAAAGACCTGTCTCCCTATGCGGTGGCCTATCTGGGTTCGCCACTGACCGACGGAACCTTTTCGTTCTCGAGTGAGAACACCATCCGTTACAGTCAGTTGGAAGGCCGCAATGAATTGGACCTCTTCAACCCCGAAGTCGGCGAGAAACGCAAGGATGTCGATGCCAAGGTAAAAGTTCCGCTCAAGGCGGCTCTATATGTACTTAAGGACAAAGACAATAAGGTGCAGTTCGATGTGCCGGTGTCGGGCAACATCGATTCACCAGAATTTTCATATATGAAGATTGTCTGGAAGACACTTGGCAACTTGCTTGTGAAGGTTGCTACTTCGCCGTTCCGTGCAGTGTCAAAAGCTCTTGGGGTTAGCGGCAATCTGGAATTCATAGCCTTCGACCCGCTGCAGGCACAGTTTAATTCGGAACAATATAGCACACTTAACAAAATAACCGAGGTGCTGCAGTACGACACATCAATTGTTGTGACATTTGAGCCGCAACTGAATGTAGAGGCGGCATACAAGGCACAGAGCCTATATCTGCTTAAGGAAGAGTATTATATGACTCGCCATCCGGAACGCGCCAACACAAATATTCTTCCTCAGGCGGTTCTGTTTGGCGAGGTAAACGCAATTACGGTGAAGGATACAGGATTTGTGTCATTCCTGCGCAGCAAGGGCCTGAAAAAGACGTTGACCGACAGGGATGTTCAGCGTCTGGCCGAACGGCTATACCCGAAGGACGCTGCCGAAACGAGCCTGGAAATCGTGGCCGGTTATCGCAATGAGTTTCTCAAACGCTTCTTTGACGGGCAGGGCATTGCTGAAAAGCAGGTTATTATTGCACCTGTCGTAAGTGGAATGCCCAAGTCGGGCTACTCTATCAGTTCGACGTTGAGCGACGGCTCGACATTGGAGAGTGACGATGAAGAAGGCGAGTATGAGGTGACATTTGAACAGTAATAGGGAATGTGGAACAATCTTATCAAAAAATAAACATTTAAATATAAATGGGAATAGGAAAGTGGATTTTGACGGGTCTTGGGTGGTCTATGATGGGGCCGATAGGCGGCATAATCGGATATCTGATAGGCAACAAACTTGAAAAACGCTCGGAATATCGCGAAACGATAGGCGGTGGCAGCTATGGCAGTGGCGAAAGTCACCAGTCGAATGCTCATCGTTATACAAATACAGGATCGGCCGACGATTTGTCGGCGGCGCTTCTGGTGTTGATTGCTGCGGTGATGAATGCCGACAATGTAGTTAAAAAGAGCGAGCTGGACCGTGTCAAAGTCTTTCTGGTCAGCAACTATGGCGAGGAGAAGGCGAAAGAAATGCTGCTGAGGTTGCGCGACTTGAAGAATTTGGATATTCCTATCGGTGATGTATGCCAACAAATCAAGCAGAATACTGACTATACCACGCGCTACCATATGCTCGACTTCC
This sequence comes from Bacteroidales bacterium, assembly GCA_017958525.1. Classification (GTDB taxonomy): domain Bacteria; phylum Bacteroidota; class Bacteroidia; order Bacteroidales; family P3; genus Colimorpha. The sequence continues at coordinate 283 of JAGDCN010000151.1, read as the reverse complement.
TGTTCAGCATTGCCGATGCCGATGGAGAGGTGACTTTCCCAGAACAAACGAAATTGCGCTCTATCAGCAACAAGCTTGGTGTCAATGCGCGTGACTTTATTTCCATTGCGGCTCGCCACGTTGCCAACGGTTTTGGCGGAGGACAAAGCAGTGGATACGGTTCGGGTTCTTCATCCTCGAATAACTACAATAAAGATCCATACAAGGTGTTAGGTCTGGATAGCAGCGCCACTGACGATGAAATCAAAAGGGCTTACCGCCGTCTGGCGATGAAGTATCATCC
>JAGDCN010000013.1 GCA_017958525.1 Bacteroidales bacterium | reverse complement strand
GCGATGGTGCGGGCCACTTTAAGTATGCGGTCGTAGGCGCGTGCGCTGAGGCCGAGGCGGTCCATAGCGGCCTTCATCAGGTTCTGGCAGTCGGTGTCGATGTCGCACCATTGGCGGAAGAGTTTTTGGTTCATCTGTGCGTTGCAGTGGATGCCTTTGTAACCTTTGTAGCGCTCTTCCTGTATCTTGCGTGCGGCAATGACACGCTGACGAATGACGGCACTAGGCTCGCCCAGCTTCTTCTCGGCAAGAGCGGAGTGGGGCAGGGGCGTCACCTCGATATGCAGGTCGATGCGGTCCAGCAATGGACCACTGATTTTGTTGAGGTATTTGTTGACGGCACCGGGATTGCAGGTGCACTCTATTGTCGGATGGTTATAGTATCCGCAGGGGCAGGGATTCATTGCCGCTACAAGCATAAAGGCGGCAGGATATTCGGTGCTCATCTTTGCGCGGCTGATGGTCACGCGCCGCTCCTCCATAGGTTGTCGCAAAACCTCAAGTACACTGCGCTTGAATTCTGGCAATTCGTCAAGAAAAAGCACTCCGTTGTGAGCCAAACTGATCTCGCCGGGTTGCGGATTGGCTCCTCCACCGACTAAGGCAACGTCCGAAACTGTGTGATGCGGAGCGCGGAAAGGACGGACTGCAATTAGCGAATCCTCGCGGCGCATCTTGCCGGCAACGCTGTGAATCTGCGTTGTCTCGAGTGATTCCTCAAGGCTCAGCGGTGGCAGAATAGAAGGCAACCGCTTGGCCAGCATCGTTTTACCGCTGCCAGGAGGGCCTATAAGTATTACGTTGTGTCCGCCGGCGGCGGCGATTTCCAGTGCACGTTTTATCTCCTCCTGACCTTTCACGTCGGCAAAGTCAAACTCGTACTGGTCCAAACTGCGGGCAAACTCGGCTCGCGTATCGACCACCGTTGGCTCTATTGTGTCGGTCCCATTTAGGAAATCAATGACTTGCTTGATATGTTCTGCGCCATATACCTCCAGATTGTTTACAATTGCTGCCTCGCGGGCGTTGTCCTTGGGGAGGATAATCCCTTTGAACTTGTGCTTGCGGGCTTCTATGGCCATCGGCAAAGCCCCCTTTATCGGACGCAAACTGCCGTCAAGCGACAGCTCACCCATAATTACATATTTCCCTAACTCAGTGGATTGTATCTGTCCATCGGCAGCCAGAATACCTATCGCCAGAGGCAGGTCGTAAGCGGCTCCCTCCTTGCGGATGTCCGCCGGTGCCATATTGATGACTATGCGACGCTGCGGAATATGATGCCCTATCTGGAGCAACGCCGATTGGATGCGCTGCTGGCTTTCTTTCACAGCGCTGTCGGGGAGACCTACAAGCATAAAACTCACGCCCTGTTCGACGCTTACTTCAACGGTTATCGTAATGGCGCTGACGCCAAAAATGGCACTGCCGAAGGTTTTTACTAGCATAGTTTGATCGTGTTATTGCTTGGCTATAATGTGTTTGTGGTTTGGACTTCTTGATTCGGAATCCGAAATGTCTATGGTGTCGGCCAACTTCTCTCTTTCTTTTTGCTTTTGTTCATTATATTTTTTCAAGTTGGATACAACGCGACTATACACATCCTCGAAAAGTTTTGGATTGCGCAGATAGTAATCAATGGAGGTGTCGTAATCGGCCTTCGTAATGCCGTATTTGCTGTATAGCGAGTCGTAGGCCGCAGCGGTCAGATGTTGTAGCGAATCGCGGTTTTCGGAGACTATGATTTTGTCGTAGGATTCGACGAGAACAGCCTCGGTGAGGAATTGGGTAAAGGTGGCGGTGTCGATAACGCCTTCTGGCAGCGATGCCTCCCTGCAGCTTGTAAAAGTCAGCAAAAGGCAGAATAACAGGAAAATATATGTGTTTTTTGTTTCTTTCATATTTTGCAAAAATACAAAAAAAAGTGAATAGTTTGGTAATGACAAAAAAATAGGGTCAAACAATGACCGTGTCAGCGAGTGGGAAAATAAAAACAGCGGAACGTTGTGTCTCCGCTGTTGGTGGGAGTTATTGGATTCGAACCAATGACCCCTTGCTTGTAAGGCAAGTGCTCTGAACCAGCTGAGCTAAACTCCCTCGAAATCGGCTGCAAAAGTACTAACTTTTTGCGAATTGGCAAAATAAATTGAAGAATATTATTATTCTTGGCTGAAAATTAATGAGATAAAAAATAAAAAAAGAATCCAATCAGTGAAAAAAGAAAATAATTAATAGTTGTTTTAGGTGATTTGCGGTAGCATTTGTTCGAAATAATGGCTGAAAACCACTGTTCCATAACTCTACATATAACACCCTCTAACTCCTCAAAACACTCTGCATATCCACTAGTTTCTTGTATGTCCCGCCACTTTTCATCAATTCCAAGTGGGTGCCTTGTTCGACGATGCGACCGTGCTCCATCACGACAATCAGGTCCGCGTTCTCAACTGTTGAGAGGCGGTGGGCTATAACGATGGTTGTTCGTCCCTGCATAAGTGAGTCGAGAGCTGTCTGCACTGCCTGTTGTGAAGCAGCATCTAGCGCCGACGTGGCCTCGTCCAAAATAAGTATTGGCGGGTTGCGCAATATGGCACGGGCAATGCTGATACGCTGTCGCTGACCTCCGCTCAACGCGCTGCCGTGGTCGCCGACGGACGTGTCGTAACCCTGCGGCAGCTGGCTGATGAAATTATCGGCACCGGCGATGCTGGCGGCCTCGCGGATACGTTCGGGGGCGACACCTTCCAAACCGAAGGTGATATTGTTGGCAACTGTATCGTTGAAAAGAATGCAGTTCTGCGAAACGACACCGATATTGCTGCGCAGCGAATTAATATTCATATCTTTGATGCCGATGCCGTCAATGGCTATTATCCCTTCCGTGGGGTCGTAGAACCGCGGCAGCAAGTCAGCCAGTGTCGTTTTTCCTGCACCTGAAGGACCGACAATAGCAACTTTTTGCCCTTTATGGATGGTCAGGTCTATGCCGTCGAGAACAGGAACCTGATATCCATCTTCGCCGTCGTAGGCAAATTTAATGCCTTTGTATTCAATGCTGTCGGCGAAATTGGTCATCACCACTGCGTTAGGCTTCTCGGTGATGCGTTCGTCGGCATCGAGTATTTCGAAGATGCGCGCTGCCGATGCGCTCCCTTTTTGCAGGCTGCTGTATGCTTTGACGATGGCTTGCACAGGCGGTATCAAACGGGCGAAGATAATCACAAAAAGGATGAATACCGAAGCCTGCAGATGACCGCCCAAAACAGCGTTGCCGCCCAGCACGAGGATAAATCCCAATCCGATGGTTCCCAGCACTTCCGACAGTGGACTGCCGGCTTCACGGCGGCGTGCTACACGCACCATCCTGCGGCTGTAGTCGTTGTTGACCTGCTCGAATGTCTGCTGCCGCCAACCTTCACGGCCATAGGCTTTTACCACCTCCAGGTTGTCGAGTGTCTCCTTGTAGGCCGACATCATCTCACCCATCTTCTGTTGACCCTTTACTGAATTGCGTTTCAGACTTTTGCCTATCTTGGCGATAAGGAACACCGCAGGTGGCAATACAAGCAGGAAAAGCAAGAAAAGTCGCGGGCTGATGAAAACCAGCGTGGCGGCGAAAACAATGACGTTGATGGGATCCTTCACCAGCGACTGCAGTGTGCTGACAATGCTCCATTCGATGTCCGCCAAATCGGCCGACATACGGCTGATGAGGTCGCCTTTGCGACGTCCGGCAAAGAACGAAACGGGTAGTATTGTAATGCGGCGATAGATGTCGTTGCGCAGGCGTTGCAGCACCCCGTTGCGGATGGGACTCAGGAAATATAAGCCCAGATAGCGAGACAGGTCGTAGAGAAGCACGCAGACAAGGTAGGCCCCTGCAAAGGTGAGCAGACTCGGCCAGAAACCAACGTTGGCGCGGTATTGGTAGAGATGGAACATCGCCCAGTCGGTCATAGCACTCTGGTTGAAAGCAAAGTCGGGTTCGACAGTCGGCGGCGTCGATAGTCCGAAAAACAACTCTATGACAGGGACAATAAGGACGAACGAGAATAGGTTGAACAAAACCGAAAGCAGATTGAAAACAATGTTCAGCACTATCTCCTTCGGATAAAACCGAAGATAGCGGAACACACGGAATATGGGCGATCTGGTTTTCAATTTTGTTTTTTATTTTTCAATAATCACCAGCTGTGGTTTCGCCAACGACTGGTTGGGTTTGTATTCAAAGCGCTCGGCTCGCAATTGCCGTGACAGGAAGTAGTCATATATCGTTTTGGCCTGCTCCATCGTGGTGGCTTCGATTCTGATGTGCATACGCGGATTCTTCAGCAGGAAGTCGGCATAGGCATCTAAAATAGTTGAGAGTTGAGAGTTGAAAGTCGCGACTTGCGAGTTGTGCATTGTCAGTTGTGTATTGTTCAGAGGCAGGGTGTAGCGCCCCCACAGCTCGGCAGGTTGCAAGGTGAAATCGGCGGCGTTCAGGTCGCGTCGCAGCTGGCGCGCGTTGCCGATGGCCACTTTTGGCATATATCCGTCGGCGCTTACAATCACAGTGTTGGTGTTGCGTGCCGACAATGCCAGTGCAAACTTCCCATTGGCGTTATCAACAAGGTATTGGTCGGCATCGCTCTTTTGGCGCAGAACTGCCACCTTGCCTGTCGTTGTGCCGCCGCCGCTGGTGCGCAGCGTGGCAGCCACAATATCCATCTCTTCGGGTTGTGCGGCAGGATAGAGTTCAAACGTGAAAATGTCGTTGCCGCCAACACCTTTCCATTCTGTGGATTTGCCTGCAAAATAGCCTTGTTTGCCATTGGTGGTGACTCCAAAGCAGATGTCGTCATCCTCGGTGTTGATGGGCAATCCAAGATTGGTTGGCCGTTGCAGATAGGTGTCTGTGATGTCGATGAAATACATATCATAGCCTCCGAATCCCTGCCATCCGTTCGAGGCGAAATAGAGCGTTTTGCCGTCGGCGTGGATGAAGGGACATTTCTCGTTGCCGGGAGTGTTGACGGCTGGCCCCAGGTTCTCAGCGCGGCTCCAGTCGCCATTGGCCAGCCGCCGGCATCGCCAGATGTCGGTGCCGCCCTGTCCGCCAATGCGATTCGAGGCAAAATAGAGATACTGCCCGTCGGGCGTTATCGATGGCTGCGATTCCCACGTGCGCTCGCCGTTAATGTTGCGTCCGGCGTTCTGCAGTGTCCCCCAATGGCCGTTTGTGCGTTGTGTGTAGTAAATGTCGCAGTTGTCATAGCCTTTGTCGCTTTTCAGGATGGAAAGGTACATCAGATTCCCGTCGGCGGTGATGGTCACACCTCCTTGGTCGCCGTCTTGGTTGAAGGGCGATGCAAGCTGTTCACCGCGTGTGTAGGCGGTGTCTTTCCATCGGCTGCAATAAAGGCGCATAACTTTATTGTCGCTTTCTTTGTTGTAAAAGGTGTTGTGGTTTGTTTCTGTCACCAACCTCAGATAATAAGCTTCCTTGCCGTCAGAAGAGATATAAGGCATATATTCGTCGTCGCGCGACGATGCACCTCCAACCACGGTGGGGTAGAAAGGCACTTGGTTCTGCTGAGCATTGGCCAGAAACTCTGACCAGTAAAGATAGGTCGAAGCCTCTTCATAGACAGCGTCGTATGCGGGATTTGGCTGCTGGTTGGTGATGTCGAAATACCGGTTCAGTTGCACCACGGCCTCGTCATAGTTCTTATAGCTGTATTCTACAACTCCCATATAAAAGTAAGCCAGCGCATTAGGGTAGTTGGGACACTGTTTGAACAGTTTGGTGAAATGTGCGCGTATGGCTGCGGGCCGTTCACCTGTCTTGACGGCGCTCACTCCCATATAAAAGTAGGGGTCGGCAGCAGTACGGTTTTTTTGCGACACCTTGCGCATCAATGTCAGACACTGCTGGTATCGCTTGTTGTTGTAAGCCTCCACACCCTTGTCGAAATCGCTTTTGTCGCTGCCGGTAAAATGCGAACGACACTCTTCGCCCTGAGCCATAAGGGCAGGTGAAATGCCCATAGTGAAAACAGTGAACAAAACGACAAGAAGCAGCAGGTGTTTCATCGGCTACAATTTGTTGGGGTCGATTTCAAAGTGCGCATCGGGACCATTGCAGGGATTGGCACAGGCAATGGCGCAGTCGGCACACGATGTCAGCTCGCCGTGAAGACGTTTCTTGACCATATCGCCCACAGCGTCGCGCAGCGAGGGAATGTCGATGGCACGTATCACCTCGTCGCAGAAGGCATAACTCAGCATTGTGACAGCCGTACGCTGGCTTATGCCGCGCGTCATCAGGTAAAACATCGCCTGCTCGTCAAGTTGCCCGATGGTGCTGCCGTGCGAGCATTTCACATCGTCGTTGTATATCTCAAGGAAAGGTCTGGTATCGACGTGGGCCTTGTCGGTCAGCAGTATGTTTCGGTTGGTTTGGTAAGCCTCGGTCTTGACGGCGCCGTCCTGCACAAGCACGTGGCCGTTGAAACGTGCACGCGCCGCATCATCGACAATACCCTTGTACAACTCGCGGCTGTGGCAACGCGGCTTGGCGTGTTCGACAAAGATGTAGTTGTCGCACTCTTGCTCGCGGTCGTTCAGGTAAAGCCCGTCGGCTTCCAAACGGCATCCCTCGCCCTGCATTCGCACGACGATGTTGTTGCGCACGTGACCGCCACCCAGGGTGATGGTGCACATCGACAGCTGCGAACGTTCCTTCATCGCGACATCGAGTTCGGTGATGTGGCTGGCAGGTGTGTTGGGACCTTGCAGCCGGTACAACTTCAGCGATGCTCCGTCGCCGATATCGATATGCAAATTCTCGACATCGCTCATTATGGTATAGCCCTTGTCCTCGCGCAGCATAAACATCGGAGCGTCAGCAGGGTTGCACAACACAACCTCTCTTTCTCTGCCACTCTCGATGGACATCTGCTGCTGCGGTGCTGTGCAGCGCAATCCGTCGGGCCACACATTTGGGAGAACATCCTTTCTTATCATTTCTCCAACTCCTCCTTAATCCATTCATACCCTTTCTGTTCCAGTTCAAGAGCCAGTTCTTTGGGACCGGTCTTGACAATGCGGCCTTCGTAAAGAACGTGGACAAAGTCGGGAACGATATAGTCGAGCAGACGCTGGTAGTGCGTGATGACTACAGTGGCATTCTCAGGGCTGCGCAGCTGGTTCACACCGTTGGCAACGATGCGCAGAGCATCGATGTCCAGACCCGAGTCGGTCTCGTCGAGAATAGACAGTGTCGGATTGAGCATCGCCATCTGGAAAATCTCGTTTTTCTTCTTCTCGCCACCGCTGAAACCTTCATTGACAGAGCGATTGGCAAGGTTGGTGGTCATTTCGACAACTTTCTTCTTCTCCTCCATCAGTTTCAGAAATTCAGCTCCGCTCATCGGGTCCAAACCGCGGTATTTGCGCTGCTCGTTTATGGCGGTACGCATAAAATTGGTAATCGTGACACCGGGAATCTCAACCGGATATTGGAAACCAAGGAAAATGCCCTCGTTGGCACGGACGTCAACGGGCATATCCAGTATGTTTTTGCCGTTGTAAATCACCTCACCATCGGTGACAGTGTATTTCGGATTGCCGGCAATAATACCCGCCAACGTGCTCTTGCCGTTGCCGTTGGGACCCATAATGGAATGCACCTCGCCCCTGTTGATTTCCAGATTAACTCCTTTCAATATTTCGCGTTCGCCTATCGAGGCGTGCAAATTACGTATGGATAAAAGTGACATGTTCTGTGTAACTTGTTGATTTTACAATAGATTAACTTGTTCGTCCTTGTCAGGACAAACAAACAAAAATACTAATTTTTTCCCATATCGCGAAAAAAAAGCGCATTATCCGAAAAAATGAAACAGCAGACCAAGGCCAAGCAATTAATCCTGTATGCCGGAAACATACTAACGCCGGAATTTACCATTGTCCCAAACAGAGTTTTCTGTTGAATTTAACATAATTTTGCATATAAAACCATAAAAACCAAAATTTTACATCATTTTTCCCAACTCTCCCAAACCCACCCCAAAAGCCGTTTTCTAACCTACTAATACTCAATACCATAATCTTATCAAATTCTTACCAAATTCTTATCAAATTTTACCTTTGTAAAGTTTGATAGAATTTTGTTAATAACTTTTTAGGTTTATTGTATAATGGTAGGTTATTT
>JAGDCN010000150.1 GCA_017958525.1 Bacteroidales bacterium | reverse complement strand
GGTCAACTTCTTTATGCACAGCAGCGACAACAAGCGCAAAAACCGCCGCCAGGCGCTGTTCTTCGGCTTCTCGATTATCTTTATGTTCGCTGTGTTGGGCGCCATCCTTACACTGTTCCTCGGTCCCGAGTCGCTCAACGTAATCGGCACCCACGGCATCCCGAACCTGATATTCTTCATCATCTTCTTCGTTTTCGCCCTGTCGTTCTTCGGACTGTTCGAAATCCGAATGCCCGAGAAGTGGGTCAACGCATCGGATGCGCAGGCCGACAAGGGCGGCCTGATGGCGCCGTTCTTCATCGCGCTGACCACGGTGCTGGTGTCGTTCTCGTGCACTGGCCCCATTATCGGTGCAGCACTTGTCGAGTTGGCCACATCGACCACCAACCGCTGGATCAGCTTGGTTTCGATGCTTGGTTTCGGCATCGGCTTTGCGCTGCCGTTCACACTGCTGGCATTTTTCCCCTCGGTGCTGAAGAATATGAAGTCTGGAGGATGGCTTAATTCCGTCAAGATAGTATTTGCTTTCCTTGAGTTGGCCTTCGGATTGAAATTCCTGCAAATGGCCGACCTCTACTGGAGTTGGGGCATTCTGGACCGCGAGGTCTATCTGGCACTGTGGAGTGTCATCTTCGGTCTGATGGGCATCTATCTGCTCGGCAAGCTGAAATTCAAAGGTGACGAGGATGTGAAGCAGATTGGCGTGCTGCGCCTTTTCTTCGCCATCGCCAGCTTGAGTTTTACGGTCTATATGATTCCCGGCCTGTGGGGTGCTCCGCTCAACGGCATCTCTGGATTCCTGCCACCTATCCAGTCGCAAGATTTCAATATAGAGCGCAGCATAATGGAATCGACCAAAAATATGAAAGTCAGTTCAGTAAGCTATGACGGCATACCCGCCGACCGCAAATATGCCGACATCCTGCACGAGCCGATGGGCTACGAAGGATTCTTCGACCTTGACGAGGCTAAAGCCTATGCCCGCCAAACCGGCAAGCCTATCTTCATCGACTTCACCGGCATCAACTGTAACAACTGCCGCAAAATGGAGCAATATGTACTTTCGAGCGAAAAAGTGCGCAACTATATGAACGACAATTTTGTATTGTGTGAGCTTTATTGCGATATGAACGACATCAAGTTGCCGGAAGAAGAGTGGGTGAAGGACGGCGACCGTACCATCACAACGCTAGGACGTCGCAACCTCTTTATGCAGCGCTCGCTCTACAATATGAACGCACAGCCATACTATGTGATTATCGATGCCGACGGCAACAGCCTGACGAAAGAAAACTACGCCTATTCGCCTGATGTCGATAAGTTTATGGCATTTTTGGAAGAAGGCAAAGAAAACTATGGCAAAAAATAATAAATTTTAAATAATATCAAGCGTTTTATGGCCGTTGTCGCTGGACAGCGGCCATTTTTACTATTCTTCTGTTCGTTTAAAAATCAAAGCATTACATATATTTATTTAAATTTATTCATTTTTAATTTTGCCAGTATGCAAAAAGTTAGTACTTTTGCACTTTGAAAACATCGCGGGGTGGAGCAGTGGTAGCTCGTTGGGCTCATAACCCAAAGGTCGGAGGTTCAAGTCCTTCCCCCGCAACCAAGCAAAGCAGGTCTTTTTGACCTGCTTTTTTTTATGTAATTGTTCGAGTGTTTTTTTGGTAATTTTCGTTGTTAATCGAAAAATATTCTTATATTTGCATATTGGAGGAGGAATGTCTTTCGGTGGCAAAACTTCAACAATAAACTGTCATACATCTTTTTAGAAAATAATAGCACATATAAATGGAAATAGAAATTACGCGTCTGTTTGACCTACTGGACCATCTTGTGGTCAATCATCCCAAGGACGATATCCTTGCAGGAAAGGTCAATGGCGAATGGGTACGATACAGCTCGCACGACTATTACAAATATGCTCATTTTATGGCCTACGGCCTTATGGAACTTGGTATCCAGCCAGGCGACCGCGTCATAACGATTTCGAACAACTGTCCCGAATGGAACTTTATGGATATGGCATTGGCGCTGATGGGTGCCATCCACGTGCCGGTCTATCCAACCCTCGCAACAGAGAACTACGTACACATCTTCCGCCATAGCGAAGCGAGACTCATTCTGGTTAGCAGCAAGGTGCTGCTGAACCGCATCAAGCCCGCCCTCCAGCAACTGGAGACGAAGCCTGACATCTACACCCTCGCTGCCATCGAAGGTGAGCGCCGTACACTGGAGATACTGAAACTCGGCATCGCCAGTCGCGAGAAGCATTTGGCAGAACTGGAACAACGCAAAGAGCAGACCAAGCCCGACGACTGGCTGACGCTGATATACACCAGCGGTACCACAGGCGACCCGAAGGGCGTGATGCTGAGCCACCGCAACATTTGCAGCAACTTTTTAGCGCACGCCAAGGTCAATCCTATGACGCCCGACTACAATGTACTGTCATTCCTGCCGTTGAACCACGTTTTTGAGCGTTCAATGAACTACCATTTCCAATACCTCGGATGCAGTATCTACTATGCCGAATCGATGGGCACGCTGCAGCGCGATATGGCCGACATCGGATGCGGTGGATTCTGTGCCGTACCGCGAGTGCTGGAGATGTTCTACGACAAACTCTACGCTGCCGGAAAAGACTTCCCTGCCATCAAGAAAGCCATCTATTTCCGCGCCTTCAAGCACGGTATGCGCTTCGACAACGGCATTATCAAGAAGGTATCGATATGGTACCAGATTATGCAGTGGTTCTATGACAAAATGGTATATCGCCACTGGCGCGATAAATTCGGTGGCAAGCGGATGATTATCATATCGGGAGGCAGCAGCATCCCCGAACGTCTGGTGCGACTTTTCTCGGCTGCAGGAATGAACATCTATGAAGGCTACGGTCTGAGCGAGACCTCCCCCGTCATAGCCGTCAACGACCCTGTTGATGGTCTCGTACGCTTCGGCACTGTTGGACCTTCTTTGAGCGGCACCGAGATGAAATTTGCCGAAGACGGCGAAATCCTGACCCGCGGACCACACGTGATGATGGGATACTACAAAGACCCCGAATATACCAAACAGGTCATCGACGAGGACGGCTGGTTCCACACCGGCGACATCGGCAAACTGATTGCCGGACGCTATCTGAAAATCACTGACCGCAAGAAGGATATTTTCAAACTGTCGGCTGGCAAGTATGTGGCACCGCAAGTGATTGAAAACAAACTACGCGAGTCGGAATACATCGATCAGGTGATGGTCATCGGCGAACACCAGAAGATTGCCGCCGCCATCATTTCGCCCAACTTCAACACACTTCACTACTGGGCATTGAAGCACCACCTGCACTATCGTGACAATATGCAGCTCATTGCGCTGCCTGAGGTCAACAAGAAGATGCAGGAGGTAATAGACGTCTATAACAAAGAGTTTGCGCCCCACGAGCAGATCAAGAAGTTCCGTCTGGTCAGCGAGGAGTGGACCACCGCCAACGGTCTGCTCTCCCCCACCCTCAAGGTGCGACGCAACCTGCTGCAGAATAAATACAAGGACCTTGTTATTGATATTTTCGGCAAGCAGGACGACTCCAAATCCGGACTTTTCTCCTCGTTCCGCTCTATCGAACTGCCCTCCATCAAGCTGCCGTTCAGAGACAACAGCTGACAATAATCCACGTAATTCCAGCTGGTTATCATTAGTCAAACGAGGCAATTTCAAAAAAAATTTGCCCACACCGAAAAAAAGTAGTACTTTTGCACCCGCTTTTGAGAAGCTGTCCTATGGTGTAATGGTAGCACATCAGATTTTGGTTCTGCTTGTCTAGGTTCGAATCCTGGTAGGACAACAAGTGAAGCACTCCGATCGGAGTGCTTTATTATTTAACAAACACCATTCACACTAATAAAACGGGCCAAACAAACGTGTTTGTTTTCAAATCATTGGGGCATCGAGCCACAATGATGTGAGGCAAACCATTAGTTCCGACTCTTGACCAGAGCAAACAAAAAACAGTCGCATCGGACGGCGGCTGACAACAGAAAACAGCAAATCACAAAATACCAACACTGGCATTTCGACCATCGTTTAACCATCGTTCAACCATCGTTTAACCATATATAATGGTTGAAATATCGTTGAAGTATCGTTGAAGTAACGTTGATATGCCAGACTGGGTAGGGGTCGCAGGCAGGCAATGGGTATTGACAAACTGTGAATCGATGACCGCAGGCGATGATGCCTGTGTATCAAAAAGCTTTTATATATATCTTCGTTGAAATCGAATATTTTTTTGTATTTTTGCAATTTATACAATCATCTAAAGTCAGCACTAACACATTGAAAAACAAAGTATATATAGAGACTTACGGCTGCCAGATGAATCTGGCGGACAGTGAAATAGTGGCTTCGCTGCTTGCCAAGGACAGCTACACTATTGAGAAGGACATCAACCAGGCAGACTTTATCCTTATCAACACCTGTGCCATCCGCGACAATGCCGAGCAGCGCATCCGCAAACGTTTGCGTGAACTCAAAGCCTTGCAGCGCGGTCGCCAATGGTTGAAAATTGGCATTCTGGGCTGTATGGCTGAGCGCCTTAAGACCCAGTTGATGGAAGAGGAGGACAACGTGTCGTTCATTGTCGGTCCTGACGCATACCGCCAACTACCGCAGATGCTCGACCACATAAAGGATGACGAGAAGATGGCCGAGACGCTGTTGAGCGAGACAGAGACCTACGACGACATCGAGCCTGTGCGCTACGACACCAACGGCATAACCGCATATATAAGCATTATGCGCGGATGCCAGAACTACTGCGCATACTGCGTGGTACCATATACCCGTGGACGTGAGCGCAGCCGCGATCCGAAAACCATCGTCGCAGAGGCCAGCAATCTGGTTGCAAAGGGATATCGCGAGGTTACACTATTAGGTCAGAATGTAAACAGTTATCGCTGGAAGAACGGAGAAAGTGAAATCGTCGGGTTTCCGCAGCTGATGGCTATGGTTGCCGAGGTAAGTCCGCTGCTACGTGTGCGCTTTGCGACATCGCATCCCAAAGATCTGAGCGACGAATTGCTGCAGGTGATGGCAAAATACGACAACATCTGCAAATGCATACACCTGCCTGTACAGTCGGGCAGTACGAGAATGCTGAAGCTGATGAACAGGCATTATACGCCCGAGTGGTATCTGGACCGCATCGGTGCCATACGCCGGTACCTGCCGACGTGCAGCATTACCACTGACGTCATTGCCGGTTTCTGTACGGAAACCGAAGAAGACCATCAGGCAACGCTGGATATGTTCCGCAAAGTGAGATACGATTACGCCTATATGTTTAAGTTTTCGATGCGTCCCAACACATACGCTGCCAAACATTTGCAGGACGATGTTCCCGACGAGGTAAAGACGCGGCGATTGGAGGAAATCATCGCCTTGCAGGGTCAGATTGCACTTGAAAACAACCAAAAAGAGATAGGCAACACCTACGAGGTGCTGATAGAGGGTGTGTCGCACCGCTCGGACCAGCAACTATTCGGGCGCAACAGCCAGAACAAAGTGATAGTGTTTGAGCGCGGCGACCTGCAACCTGGCCAATACGCAAAGGTCAAGGTGTTGCGCTGTACGTCGGCGACACTGATTGGCGAGGTTGTGGGCAATAAATGAGAGTCATTTCCGTTAAAGAAGAAAAACAACACAACAAATGAGCAAAAACGGCTTTTTCCAGAAACACCCGTGGGTGACGCACGCCTTAATAGCCATCGGAATATCGTTGGTAATAGTGATCATCGTTTTCATTATCCTGAAAAAATACGGACGTGTGGGGGATGAATATCCGACACCATACGTGGTAGGATCGTATATCGACGAACTTCCGACGGACGACGGGCTGGATCTTCAATACGTTGTTATCGATTCCATTTATCAACAAGGCAAACGTGGTGGATATATACTGCGTCAGGATCCCGATTCGGGAGCTATGATCAAGACAGGCCGCAAGATTTACTTGACCATCACTGCGTATGTGCCAGACAACGCCATTGTTCCCGACTTGCGTTCGCTCTCGGTAAGGCACGCCATCTCACAGCTTGAAAATGCCGGTTTGCACGGCGGTAAGCTGGTCTTCGTCGATGACCCGCACCACGTGGTGCTTGAACAGAAATACAAAGGCCGCACTGTCAACGAGGGCCGCCGTCTGGAGAAAGGCGCTATGGTTGATCTCGTTGTTGGACGCGGCAGCGGTTCAGCACAAAGCATCGTTCCGTACTTGGTCGGTATGTCGCCCACCAAGGCCCGCCGCAGCATTCTGTCGGCATCGCTGAACGTTGGTGCAGAGCATTATGACGGCATCACCGATATGAGCCGCGCCATAGTGTATAAGCAGTCGCCTGAATACAGTGGCAGAACGGGGGCCGAATATGGAAGCCGCGTGGAACTGTGGTACTGCGACAAGTCGGTTGTCGCTATGGAAGAACTGGAGCGTATGAAGCAACGGCAGATAGAAGACTCAATACGAGCCTTGTACGAGCAAGGTGGCGATGGCGTATCAACACAGGATCCCTACGGATTGACTGGACTTGACGAATTCTGAAACTGAAAATACTATGAGACGCCTACTACCGATTGTCATATTATTTTCTATTTTCAATTTCAAATTTTCATTTTCTTATGCCCAAGAGGTGTTGGCTCCGCTGTCGTCGGCAATGCGGCCGTCTATAGCCAAAAGCATTGACACAATGGTATTGGAGTTGCCTTTCTTTGAAGACTTTGCCGACTACGAAGGGCTGCCCGACGCCAAGAAATGGCTGACATTCCAGGCTTATGTCAATAAAGACTACGCACCTTTGGCACCCACTATCGGTATGGCTACGCTGGATGCCCTGGACGCCAACGGCAATCTATATCCTCAAGCGTCATCGAATCTTTTTTCCGCCGACACACTGGCCTCACAGGTTATCAGGCTTGATTCACTAACAGGCACTTATCAGCGTCGCTTGCAGCCTTCTGATTCCATCTATCTCAGTTTCTTCTACCTGCCCGGAGGATGGTATGGCAACCAATGGGAGCTGGTAGGCGATGCACCTTCTAATCAGGACTCGCTGTTTCTGGAGTTTTACGATGCCAACGAGCAGAAATGGCTGACTGTCTGGTCTATGCCAGGATATGACGCAGATACATCGGGCACAACATCACACTGGCCGTGGCGGTTTGCGAACATCCGCATTGACGAGCAGCGCTTTTTCAATAAGAGTTTTCAATTCCGCTTCCGCAACTATGCAAGTCTGGACCCTAACCCCAAGAGCGGCATTGCCGGAAATTGTGACCAATGGAATTTGGACTATATCTATCTGAATTACAATCGCACAATAGGCGATTCTACATTTCGCGACGTTGCTTTTGCAGAGAAAGCACCGTCGATGCTTAAACATTACCACGCAATGCCTGCCCGCCAGTACACCGCATCAGAAATGGCATCGGCTCTCAATATGAAGATTGTAAACCGATACAATCAGACGCTTGCATCAAACTATTCATACAAGGTTTTCGACACCGCAGGCAACCAGATAGCGCAATATGACGGAGGTTTTGAGAATGTTGTTTCGTTTTTCCCAAACGGCCATTTTCAGGAGATGGCTGTACACAGCACTCCGCCAGTCAATTTTGCTTTTGCTGAATCAGCAACACCAAGAACCTACGAAATCGTCCACGTGGTGCGCGAAGGTGTTGGCGGCGACGTACATAACGGCAACGACACTACACGTTTCGTCCAAGTGTTTGGTGACTACTATGCATACGACGACGGTGTGGCCGAAAACGGTTATGGACTGACAGCCACTGGCAGCAAGATGTGGCTGGCCTACCGATTCGACCTCAATACCTCTGACACACTTACGGCTGTCGATCTTTGCTTCAACCGCACACGAAACAATGAAAACGAAGGAATACGCTTCAAGTTGTGCGTATGGACCTGTCAGAACGGATTGCCATCCACACTTCTGTATAAAGATGAAGAAAAAATGACACCACAATTCAATGGCCGCAATGGTTTCTGTCGGTACCGTCTGTCGCAGCCCGTAATCGTCGATGATACTATTTTTGTCGGTTTCGAACAGCTTTCAAACGAATACATCAACCTCGGTTTCGATCGAAGCACCGATTCGCGCCGTTACACCTTTTATCGCACCGGCAACGAATGGATGCAAAGCATTTTGAGCGGCTCGGTAATGATGCGGCCGGCATTCGGTGAATCGGCGCTGGTCTCCGTACCTACACGACTTGCCGAAAGCAACATAAGAGTTTTCCCAAATCCTGCACGTGACAGGATTCAACTTGTTACACAACAATCTGTAAGTTCAGAAGCCAGATTAACGCTTTACGACATCCAGGGTCGCCATATATGGACACGTCAATTTGACAACACAATTGATGTGAGCGGACTGACAAACGGTGTCTATGTTTTACGTCTATACGACTGTGCGACAGGACTGCAGGCTACTGAAAAAATCATAATCAGACGATAAAAATGAGTAAGCTTGAAGAGGAATCCCTCCAAAACAAAAGCATTGACAACGACGAACAGGAACTATACGAGAACTATCGTTTCACTGTCGATCGCGGGCAGGAGACAATGCGTATGGACAAGTATTTGCAGATGCGCATTGAGGGTGTTTCGCGCACCAAAATACAGGCTGCAGCCAAAGCCTCGTGTATTCTGGTAAATGACAAACCAGCCAAGTCGAACTACAAGATCAAGCCATTGGATGTCATCAGCATACTCCTCCCTACCCCACCGCGAGAACTGGAAATCATCCCACAGAATATTCCATTTACTATTGTATATGAAGACGACGACGTGCTGGTAGTGGATAAACAGGCCGGGATGGTAGTCCATCCGGGATACGGCAACTTTGACGGCACTCTGCTGAACGCACTTGCATACTATTATGATGGAAAAACAGGCAAGGACGGCAATCCAATAACACCTTTCTTGGTACACCGCATAGACAAAGACACATCAGGATTGTTACTGATTGCAAAAAACGAAGAATCACAAGTTATTTTAGCCAAGCAGTTTTTTGACCATACCATTGAACGCAAATACAACGCGTTAGTGTGGGGTGATTTTACCGAAGACAGTGGTGTTATTGACGGCAATCTTGCCAGATCGCAGAAAGACAGGCGTGTTATGGCCGTATATGACGATCCTGAGGTTGGCAAACACGCTGTTACGCACTGGCGCGTACTGGAACGTTTCGGATATGTCACATTGATTGAATGTGTTTTGGAAACTGGCCGAACCCACCAGATCAGAGCCCATCTGAAACATATAGGTCATCCGCTTTTCAGCGACGCAATGTACGGAGGCGACCAAATACTGAAAGGCACTACGTTTTCAAAATACAAACAGTTCATTACAAACTGCTTCCAGTTGCTGCCCCGACAGGCTCTGCACGCACTTATACTCGGATTTGAGCATCCTACGACACGCCAGCAGATGCACTTCGAATCACCGATGCCGGAGGATATGAGCGCTGTCATTGAAAAATGGAGGAAATATGCGGTATCTTCCAAATCAATAGAAGACTAAGACCTCCTTAATATTCCCACATATCCTGACTGATATCAAGCAATTCGGATTCTATTCGTTCCGATTCCCATATTGCTTCTGTTCCCGTTAGATAATCAAGTATTGAGCGGTTGAAGCGGTTGGTGATACGGGTTACATAGCTGTTGAACATCCGGTTTATGAATATATCTTCCCACGACGGTTGATGGGAAATATTCTGCTGCCAAGTGGCTTCATTGCGAACCATAAGACGGCGCACCTGAGGCGACTGCATCGGTATCCAGAACATCTCTGCAGTCCCGATGTAGTCAAGATCGCCATCGTGTTCTTTATATAATTCCTTAGTCAAACTCAGAGATAATATTCGAATGTTCTGCTCTGTCACTTGTTTATCAATATACCACGATTCTTTTAGTCTTATCTGTAACATTTCCTCTGAGTTGAACTCCTTGGGCACCAAAACAGTCTTGTACTCATAATTCTCATCATCATCGACGATTTCAAGAATAATGGTGTCGGCACGCGTAAAACGCTCTACGAAAGCCTCGTTATCAAGTGGTATCTTTAGCTCATCATCCTCGTATATAGGTATTTCACCTGCCACAACAGCATCCCATACCACATAAGCAAAGTTGCGTCGTCCCTCGACTCCGCGTCGTTCAACAGGGAAATAGAAGTAATGGTTGAATTTCTCTCTTATATCAATAGTACGCCACAGCATTTGTTCCCACACCACATCGTTCTCGCGCAAGAAAGGGAAGGCAAAAGCCTCTCGCTCTTTGGCAATATGACGCTGATAAAAATGCTGAGGTTCCGCAACATCAATTGACTGAGCAGCGAGCACAGAAACTAGCGTCATTAAGGAAAGGAAAAGAAGATGGCGTTTCATCAAATGCAAATAAAAGAAGAGAGCCAAGAGTCCACCGACCCTTGACTCTCTTTGTTTGTGGATGGAACCTGTTTTTAGTATTCCCACATATCCGACTCAATGTCGAAAATTTCTTCTTCGATAGCCTGCGATTCGAGGATGGCATCCGTGCCTGTCAAGTAGGCCGAGATAGGACGATTCATAACATTAGTCTCGCGATAGCAGAAACTGTCGAAATAACGGTCAATGAAGATATCGTCATACGAACGCTCGGCGTGCGAGTTGTGCTCGTCGTATGCCAGAACCTTCACAAGTGCATTGCGGACACGCATATCGTTCATAGGGACCCAAAACATCTCGACATTGTCGCAGACGCGTTCGCCATCGCGGTCCTTGCAGTAGTTATAGACCAATGTAAGGCCTGTGATACGGACTTTCTGGCGAGTGTCCTGTTTGTCGATATACCAATATTCCTTAATACGGGCAGAATACACCTCTTCGGGCTTGAACTCTTCGGTAATAAGAGTGTCACGGCCTTCTGTTTCGTCGCCCCATTCGTCATACTCGGCGATATGGAAGTTGTAGCTGCGAGTCAGCTGGCTCATCATCTCCTCGTATGTGAACGGTGTTGTAAGGTCGTCCTCCTTGAACACTTCGATGTCGCCGTTTTTCAGTGCGTCCATAATAGCCGTTGTAAGGCTTACACGACCCTGAGTGTTACGAGTGGCATCGATGGGGAAATAGAAGAACTGGTTGAATTTCTCACGGAAATCAATAGTTCTCCATACAGCGTGTTCCCATACCACGTCCGACTCACGAAGGAATGCATAAGGCATTGCCTCGCGGCCCTTGACCTGGTCCTTCTTATAGAAGTCGTTGAAATTATGATCTTCTTCAGCATCAATGATACTTTGGGCATTGACCGTGAAGGCACCAGCCAAAAAGAAGAACAGTCCTAAGCAAAACGATAATTTCTTCATTGTATAAATTGTTTTATGTTACTTCAAACGCAGTGTACAGTCAAGTGAGTGTGTTGCTCCGTCAGGAGTTTTGACAGTCACGTCTGTGATATAAATCTTCTGGCCTCGTTTGGCATTATTGATACGGCTGATCATTTCGGGAGTCAGTCGGTTGCCAGTACCATTAAGGTCGAGAGCACCTGAACCTTGGACATTGAAAGTAAATGTATTAATCTTCAATGCAGGGATTTGGAAATCGAAGTCTTCCATCGAAGCGCGCAGTACAGGGTTAGCTGTAATTTCAGCTTTTGAGACCTGGTCGCCACTCTTGAAACTACCAATACGCAGAGACGGTTTCGGGATGCGCTTGATACGGATTTCTTTCGAACCCATATCCTTGGTCTGACCATCGATTTTAGCCATAACCTTGAGGCTCATCTTGCCAATCTTGGTCGGCTTGATGATATAGTTGCCGTCGCCGGCATCCTTTACTATCGTTGCATTGCCAGTTGTAATTGACGGAGTGACATCCTTCGAAGCCACACCAGGAACACCAATCGACACAGGATTGTCGATACCGGCATAGACAACATTCATCTTGACCAACTCGGTGACTGCCACAGGAGCGGCGACAAAATAGCTCTCGTCGAACGGATATTCTTCCTCAACTCCGTCTTTTACCATATAGACCACACCGTGGACTTTGCGTTCACCTGGAGCTGCAGCACCAGCAGTATATGTAATCGAGCCGTCAGGACCGCTTTTATATTCAGTTCCGTTGATGACTGCACGGAATTCACGTTTCGAGTCGTATGCACCAACATTGACTTTCATTTCATACTTGCCACCCTGAATGACATAACTGGTCGTAGGACGGCAAATAGCGGCAATCTGGTCGAATTTAAAGTCATCCTTACCAATCATACCGAAAAGTTTCTTAATAGCATCATATTCGGCATTCATCAATTCAGACTTCATACGTGAGAGACAGACGATGTCGGCAACAGCGATAGCACCGTCAAAGTTGTATTCCTCCCAGCTGACCATACGGCCCGCGTGCGAACTCCAGAACTCACTTTCAACATCCATACCGAAATTCACGTCGATGGTATCGTGAGTAATGTTTGTATCTTGGAATATCTTCGTAATCTTCTCCTTGTAGGCAATGATAGCATTCTTAATGTCGATGGCCTTGCCTTTGCCCTCGTCATAGAAAAAATGCGTACCCATATCGGTATTGTCCTTTTTGGCAACAATATCCAGACCGCCTAAATCAAGAGCCACCCTTGCACTATCCAGCAGAAAATTGCCACTGCCATCCTGCAGCGGGATCTTGCGTTTCATAGTGGTCTTGTCAGAATTATGCTTAACAACCTCAGCGGTTTTTTGCATATAGCAGAGGAATCCGAAACGACCTTCGTCGATCAAAGCCTTGAGCGAATCGGTGTGTTCCTTGATGGCCATAGCAGCCTCATAATACTTGACAGTCTTCACCGAGTCTGCTCTCATAGCATCTTGGAAAAGACCATAAGCCTCATTCAACTGGGTCTCGATATTTTTATTTGACTCGTTCATAGCATCACCCACCGTGACGAATCCGTTGAGAATCTCGACAGATACGTTCAGTGCCAGCAGGGCGGTGTACACGAGGTACATCATTGCAATCATTTTTTGCCTCGGGGTCTCCGGGCAATTTGTAGCACCCATATTCTATCTATTTTTTTGTTCTACCATACTGTTGAATTACATTATGCGCTTAGGCGCATTCTCTTAGATGCGGGTCTGCATTGCAGCAAGCATATTGCCATAAACGTTGTTGAGTTCGGCAACCTTGCGGGTAAGTGCATCCACCTGTTCTTTGTATTTCAACACGCCTTCAGCAGATTCGGCAAAGTTGGCAACCATACTCTGCATACGCTCCTGGACCTCTTTAGTTGCCTCAAGCTGCATAGTGGAATTCTGCATCTGGATTTCATACATTGCATTGATGGAAGAAAGACTTGAAGCCATTTTCTTCAATTCATCGACATACGATGTGTCGCCGGTGCGAAGAGTCTGGGCAGTCTCTTGATAGATAGTCGAAAGGCTTGTAACAGCAGCGGTAGCATCTTTCAAGCTTTCGGAATAAGTCGAAGACAACTCATAGTCGTGGTTTATGGATTCAGCAGTACGTTTGTAGGCTGCCGACAGATCGCTGGCAGCTTCGGCAGCGACATCCATATTGGTGACAAACTTGTCCGTAGCAGCTACAGCAGTGGTCATATTGTTCAGCGAATTGGCCGACTCGGCAAGGTTCTCCATACCGCGTCCCAGACGATCAACCAGTTCTGGACCAATTTTAGCTTCAGCAAGCATTTTGTCTAATTCTTCGGTTATACTTTCCGATTTTGCCTGATCAGGATTGACAATATCATCACCCTTCATACCTGCAAGCGCAGGATAGACAAGGCTCCAGTCCCATTCGATGTGAAGAGGTTCAAAAGCGGAGAGGAAGAAGATGACGGCCTCAGTACCCATACCGAGAATCAGCATAGGAACAGCGCCAGGCCAGTGGTTGATTTTGAACAGAGCTCCGATAATAACGGCCGATGCACCCCATCCATACAGTTTGCTCATAAAGTTCTTGTAACCTTTACTCCGAACAAGGTTGTCAATTTTACTCATAACTTTAGCTTTTTAATTATGTTTACTTATTTTTATAATGTATTCATTAAATATATATGTTCACACACATTACTTTGCCACATTCGATGCCGATTTCAGGTTGTCGCCCTTAACACGTCCCAAATAGGGTTGCACGCAGCGGAAACCAATGTACGACTTGGCGGTATCCTGATATTCAAACGAACGCGTTTGGACCTGGATAAAGTACTTCTGATCCTTCCAAGAACCGCCACGGATGACTTTACGCTTCATAGCCGGCGATGAATTGTCGTTGGCGTTGTAGTTGTAGAACGGCGACAGAGCGTTGGCGACAACGTATGTGGGATTGTCATAGGCATCCAAACACCATTCCGACACATTACCCGACATATCGTACAGACCGTAATCGTTGGGGGCATAGTGACCAACCATCAATGTTCTGACACCTCCGTCATCATCGTATGCGCCCTTCAGAGGCTCATAGTTGGCCAAGAAGCAGCCGTTGGGATTGCGAACATAAGGACCGCCCCAAGGATAGCTCTCGCCAGCGATACCGCCACGGGCTGCAAATTCCCATTCAGCCTCGGTAGGCAGACGGAAATCGTTCATTTGAGTATAGTCGATAGACTCAAGATACTGGTTCAAGTAGTTGGAACGCCACACGCAGAAAGCCTTGGCCTGAACCCAGCTGATACCGACAACGGGATAGTTGTCGTATGCCGGCGATGTGAAATACTGGCGTGTGAAGTCCTCATTCATACTATATGTATAGTCGTGTACCCAGCAAAGAGTGTCAGGATATACGTTAACAACTTCGCGTTTGATAAGCGACGAACGGTTGTTCAAACCCTTCGGACGCGGGGCAAACATAGTACCTTTATATTCATCCTTGACAGCAGTGGCACTCTCTTTCTTGGCAGCCTCGGCATAGTCAATCCAGTAGTATTCATAATTCAACTTGGCAGGATCGACTGTGCGGCGACGATAAAAACGGTCTTTCTCAGGAAGATAGAGGTCTTCCAAAGCTTCACGGGTTTCCTGTTCTGTCCAGCGTATTTTTTCTTTCTTGTTAAGAATTGCCGGTTCAATGGGTTCACCATACTCGTCCTCTTCAATCAAGAAGCCATCAATACCTGCCTCGCCAAGCATACGGCGAGCGACAGAATCAATAACCCAGTTCACAAACTGGCGGTATTCGTTGTTGGTGATTTCAGTCTCGTCCATAAAATACGAGCTAACCTGCATTGTGCGCGGTTGCGGCGGTGTACCGTAGGTTACATTCTGCGTACCAGAACCCATACTGAAGTTACCTTGGTTGATAAAGACCATACCTTTAAGGTCGATGTCTTCAAAGATGGGACGGTTTTGAACGCCTACCAGTTCGCCCTTGTCCGACGAACCGCAGCTCCACAAAAGTATTACTCCCGAGAGTAAGAAAAACAACTTTTTCATATTAATAATGTTATTTTTAATTTCTATATAATATCACTTCTTTCTGTCCTTTTACGAATGTTAATTCAAAAAGTTTCGTTTCTTCAAAAATATTACAGCAAGTAACGAGTGTTCTGATATACCGACGGCAACTTCGGCGGGACGATAATCTTGAAGCAGTATCTAATATACGCCTCAAGCGAACCAAAACTGAAGCCCGATTTATAAACACCCAGTTTGCTGGTTGTTAAGTCGTATGCCAAACCAATCTTCATCTTGTCCCAGTTCACGCCTCCCAAGAACGTAACAGCATCCTGCAGACGGTAGCTGACACCTCCCCAGAACAGGTTTTGGTATTCCAGCAGGCAAGAAAGATCGAACTGAAAGACAGCAAAATTAGCAGTGCGAACCAAGGCGGATGGTTTGAGTCGGAACGACGGGTTGGAAGGAATCACATATTCATAACCGCCCAGCAAGTAAAGTATCCTGCTGGTCTGAAAATTAAGTTCGTCGCTATGAGCGCCGAGAAAATTCTTCAATGAAAAACCAAGGTAATAAGAACCCGGCACCTGATAGTAAACACCCAAAGAAGCGTCAATCAAGAAATCGCTGACCTCCTTGTTGTTCAACGCAGGGTCGGAAGTTGATGTAGGAACTTCATTAGGGTTACCCGGCAAATCGTTATAACCGAACAAACCCTTGTCGCGAGTGATGCTGTAGAAGTTGCCTTCAATACCTGCCGAAAGGTTTCCCGGTCCCCAGTAGATACGGAAAGCATAATCCAAAGAGCCACTAACTGTCGAGTTGTAACCAATCTTGTCAGCGAACAACGTCAAACCCAGACCACCGTGAAGAATCTTTACTGGCGAATCAAATGAAAACAGATAGTCCGTCGGTAGCGAACCCGTTTCCGCTCCCGGAACAGGTGCGTCAAGACGAAGACCTAGCCATTGTCCGCGATACATAATCGAACCGCACATTGATCCTGAACTACCGGCATAAGCGGGGTTCACGGCCAAACGGTTGAACATATATTGCGAAAACTGTACTTCCTGTTGAGAATGACCGACGTATGAAAATCCCAATATCAAAAGCAAAATTGATATGTTTTTTTTGATTTCGATTTTCATATTGTTTAAGTAGTTAATATATTATAATAATTTTATTTTCAATATCATATAATCACAAACACTTTGTTTGGAAACTCCAAAGCAAAGTACTTTTTGACTTGCAAAGATAACAAGAATAATCTATTTATCAGCTATTTTTTTAAAAAAAATATGAGAAAACAAATCATAGTGCTGATTATCAGCAAATAAAATCAACTATTTACTTTCAACGATTTTCACTTCAGGAAAGAGGGCACTCAGCTCCTTTTTTATCAGCTCTGCCTTAATGTATGTTGTTGTCAATTCCAGTATCGCAACGGTACGTCCACTAATGCCACGTTGATGGTATTCTACTTGATCCTGATAGAATATCGGCAGACGTTCAACACGCTTTCTGGCTTCATCACGATTGCGACAAGTAAACAGTTCCAGGTCATACTGTTTGCCTGCATCCAGCTTCGATTCTGAGTCAAGCAGAGACAAATAATCGCGAAAAGCTCCTTTCTCAAGCACATCGACAATCTGATCCTGGTGTTCCCAAAGTGCATAGCATCTGGAGGGCAGTATCTCAACGGTCACCTGATGCGAAGTCACGCCGATTTGTCTTGCCGCCTTGCGTGTCAAATCAATAATATTTCCTTTCGGGCACCTATCGTTCACTTTGACTATCACCTGCTTACCGTTCTTGGGATTGGTAATCAACAGCAGAGTGCCGAATTTCAGTGTTCGATGGGCAGCAGTATATCGGTCCTGCGTGAAAATCTCACCGCTGCTTGTTTTGCGACCCACGAACTTGTCGCTGTAATAAGTACCCCGCATAGTATATTTCGCCGTTGTGTCGGTCGATGACACCGCCTGCGCCGACAACCTTTGAGAAATCGACATCAGCACTGCTGTCAAAAACATACTATACAGAAATTTACGCATCACATACTACCAATTAAAAGCATCTTTGTCAAACCATTTCCCCTGCAGTCGCAGAGTCTGCTCAATAATATCACGCACACAGCCGCGGCCGCCGCCCAGATGGGATATATAATCCGAAATAGACTTGATCTCTTCGGCAGCATCAGCCGGACAGGCAGCAACAGCACAATGGGTCATTATTTCATAATCAGGTATATCGTCGCCCATACAGACAACTTGCGACTCATCCAGTCCGTTTTCGTCCAAAAAACGCCGGTATGTCTCCATCTTGTTAGCACAACCGGTATAGATGTGTGTTACTCCAAGTGCCTCCATTCTATTATTGATACTCAATGACGTAGCACCGGAGATTAGAGCGATGATATATCCTTTTTTCACCGCATACTGTATTGCGTATCCATCCTTGATATTTCCGCAACGCACCGTTTCACGGTCTGCGTATGTCCACACGCTTCCATCGGTCATAACACCGTCAAAATCAAAGACAAATGCTTTAATACTGTGTAGTTTGCTTTTATAGTTCATAAAACGATCATTTTCAGAATTCAACCTTTGTCTTTTGGGCCTGGTCGGCGTATGCCAACACTGTTTCATACACATTGCGCCATCCCTGCCAGCCGAAATCCTCACAGAGACTCTGATTATGCCACAACAGCGATATTGTTCCTCCTACCGACCGCACCTCGTCAATCAATTGTCTATAAACCTCTTCCGAGGCCTCAGGCGACATCTTCTTATAGTAGTAAAATGTCGAATCCATCGCCGCGAACGGATGAATCGTCAGAGGTGTTTCGCAGTCGCTTTCCAAATCAAAGAATGGGTATGGACTGCCCGTACCTGCCCTGAAGCCTGGTTCCTCAGCATAACCCATAGTATAGTCGTGCAGTATTCCATTATCTATCAACGCATCATACGATTTAGGCAGCGCCAGCCTAAGGAAATGGTAGCGGTTCCTCACCGTCCGTCTATGCAAAAGCGTGGCAAGGCGCTCGCTCTCTTTTTCAACCAGTTTGGGGTCGTCGAACGATGCATAGGAGCCGTGAAGTCCCATTTTGGCATAGTCGCTCAGATGCTGCAGCAGCTGTCGGAACTCGTTATTCTGGTATGAGATTGGCTTGTCAAACACATTATAGTCAGCCATCAGCGGAAAAAATTTGAGTTTGGACCCCGGCATACGGCTATGGACGTCTAAAATATAGTCAAAACTGTCATACGGATCAGGATCTTTGCCTAGAATCACCCTCCAGCGCTTGCGGATCTCACCGCGGTTTTCGCGCGACACAAAATCGCGGCATATACCCGTCAAAGTGCGCACCAATCCTTTGTGCTTGTAACAATAGGCGGCATCGATGTCAATAGTGTCTTCAAACACAACCGTACGCGGTCCTATAGAGAGATTTGCATAACGCTGTTTAAGCTTGGCAACCAACATTATTATCCATCTATCAACAACCGCCATATTCAGGAAATTCTCCTTAAATGCCAAACTTTCCGATGCCGGGAAACGACCGTGAACATCAGTGATGTGCGGCAGATATTCCTCATAGCGCGACAAGCAGAAAAAGACCGACGCCAAAATGTCGAACGGAAAGTCACTTTCGCTGCTGTGGACCGGATAAAGTGCCGGCATTCCCTCATACTTTAAACATCGTGGCGACTGTTCCTCGATAGTGGTTTGGAACAACAGATCGGTCGATCGCACAAACAGGCCGTCACCCACTCTTCGAAGTCCGTAGTTCATCTTGGGCCCGTCATAACGTTCAAATGTTTCCATATCGGTGGTAATTTCAAAATCAACCTTGAGTATATGACGGAACACCACATTCAATGTGTAGCCAAGTCGGTTGGTCATTCTGGGTATATGTATGAGCAGCATAAACCGGATTTTTCTCAAAATTTGAAAATGCAAAAATACGCATTTTTTTTGAAACAGGACAAAAACGGCTTCAAAGACTTCAAAAAAAAAACATTCGCCGCCCACTGCAAACCGGCATACCCGCCTGGCGGGGGAAAAGCCGTCTCAGAGTGCCAGCAACAAGGCCCGTTCTTATATTGATCACATATCGTTCTTACATTCCGGATATAAGAACGATATAAGATGTGTATGGGAACAACATAAGAAATCACTTGGAGAACACACCGTTAGGGGTTGTCAGCCCTCAATCCCGAAGAACAGCGAATGGTGAGAATGTATGTAGATGGTTACCCCAGCGATGAGGCTGTGGCAATACAAATTTGATTGCCTACCTTTCCGGCATTTGTATTTCCAATTAAATTACTCAAGTTTCGGAAGTAAAAATGGAAGTAACAAAAGGAAGTAAAAATGGAAGTTAAAAAGGACAATACAATCTACACAATGGCTGTTTCAAAACTATTGTCCTGTTCGAAGAGCATAACTCCCTGCCTGCAACGCTGGCATAACTCCCTATTTAACTTCATCTTATAACTCCCGAAAGTTGAATAAACTAAAATCATAAGCAAATATCAATAGCAACACTGCACTGCGCGACGCACATTTTTGTCTCGATGCCCAGCGGCAGGGCACAATTGTCATTACCAATATGTCCGAAGCGACATCCGAAAGCAACTGGATAGTCATATCCCTCCACTGCATCGGCCACAATGTGTTCGGCGCTGCAGCCAAAGGGCACAGCATTGTCGTGCATATCGCTCATAGCACCCACCAGAAGACCTTTCAACTTCGCAAACTTGCCAGCACGTTTCAAGGCCATAACCATACGGTCAATATGGTACAAATATTCATCCAAATCTTCGATAATCAATATTTTGCCATCGGTGTCAATATCCGATGCCGACCCCAAAAGGCTGTAAAGTATTGACAAGTTGCCTCCTGTCAGCACTCCTCGGCATTCGCCCGCACGGTTGGGAAGGTCACAAAGCCAGTTGTCAAAATTATAATGCAGACTGCCGTCGAAAAGCACTCGATGCAAACTTGCGACGGCAGGGCAACCCCATTCCGCACTGTCGGACGGGATGTTGATGGGCATAGTGGCGTGAAGCGTAGGAATTCCGAAATTGCGTGCTATATGGCTGTGAAGAACCGTCACATCGCTGTATCCCACAATCCATTTGGGATGTTGCACAAATCGGCTGAAATCGAGTCTATCAATGATTCTTACAGTACCATAGCCGCCACGAGCGCAAAACACGGCTTTAATGCCTGGATCGTCAAGCAAGTTCTGTATCAACGCAGCACGATGGCTGTCACTGCCGGCGAACTGGTTGTCAGAAATATACAATCTTTCAGGCACAGTAACCTTCAACCCCCACGATTCGAGCAATCGTATGGCAGGTTCCATCTCCGCCTGTGTCACCTTGCGAGCCGTAGCCACCAAAGCAACATTGTCTCCGCTTTTCAGTTTCTCCATATTCTTCTTTTTCATTTGCTAACGACAAAAAAGCACTTTTATTGCATCGTTTCAATATATTACATTTCAATTAATTGACATCGGCAAAAAAGTTAAAATCCATTTAAAAGACGCTTTATGGAACTGCAATTCAAAAAAAAAGTGTAAATTTGCACTTTCTTTTTTTGAGTATTTTTAATCCATAAAATAACTTCTAAAACTCCTAAATAAACATCAAAATGACACTGCGCGAAATAGTTAAGTTGCTTGATGCAAAAGTTTGTATTGGCGAGAACCGACTGGACGAAGAAGTCGAACACGCCTTCGCTTCCGACTTGATGAGCGATGTGCTGACGCTCAAAGACACCCCGATGCTCATTACCGGATTGTGCAACGTACAGACCATTCGCACCTGCGATATGGCCACACTCGACATTATCATCGTCGTACGCAACAAGAAAGTCACTGAAGATATGATTGAAGAAGCCGAGGACAACGATATGGTCATCCTCAGCTGCCCCTATTCAATGTTCAAAGCTTGCGGCCTGCTCTACGACGCCGGCATCAAACCATTATACTAATGCATTAATGTGCTAACGCACAACAACACAATAACTCAAACACAATTATGCATCAAGAATATACAGTTATAGAAGGCGATTTTGTCAATGCCGGCAAAGCCTCCAGTTCAGTCAAAAAAACATTGAAACAACTCAATGTCGAACCCGGCATTGTGAAACGCGTCGTTGTGGCTCTCTACGAAGCCGAAGTCAATGCCATCGCTCACGCCTACGGCGGGAAAGTACTGGTCGATATCGACAGCGATAAGATTCGGATGGTCGTTGCCGACAAAGGGCCAGGAATTCCCGACATAGCACTTGCTATGCAGGAAGGCTACTCGACGGCACGTCCCGAAGTGCGCAATATGGGATTCGGTGCCGGTATGGGCTTGCCCAATATGCAGAAAAACGTGGACAAACTGAATGTCACCTCCGAAGTTGGCGTCGGCACCACTGTCGAAATGGAGGTCAATTTTTAGATATAACATAGCCAGCCATTTTTCAATTCTCACTTTCCATTATTCAATTTATCAGAGATGTTCGTACACGCAATAAAAATTGACGACAACAAATGCATCGGTTGTATGCGATGCCTCAAGGCCTGCCCCACCGAGGCCATTCGCATCAGCGAAGGCACTGCCTACATTCAGGAACACCGCTGCATCGATTGTGGCAAATGTCACGAAGCCTGCCCTGTCGAGGCTATCTACATCAATGAGGACGACTTCCAGATGGTTCACGAGTTTCCACACTCGGTGGCACTCATTCCATCGGTCTTTCTGGGTCAGTTTCCCGAAGACATACGCGTGTCGCGCATCTATAACGCGCTGGAAGACTTGGGCTTCCGCCACGTCTTCGAGGTCGAATCGGCAGCTCTGCTCTTCGCCGAAGCCAAAGAACACTACGCTCGCGAGCATCCCGAAATACGACCGCTGATTTCCAGTTTCTGCCCTGCCATCGTGAGGCTGATACAAATCAAATATCCCTCGTTGGTCGAGAACATTATGCCCATCAAGGCCCCACTCGACCTTTCGGCTATCTATTGTCTGCAGGAGCTGCAAAACCGCGGCATCCCGCGCGAGGAAATCGGTCTTTTCTACGTCACACCCTGCGCCGCCAAGATTTCGGCCGTCAAGGCCCCCGTTGGCGAGAAACGCTCCATCATCGACGGTGTCATCAATATGGACTCGCTTTTCAACCGCACCTATCGCAAAATCAAGGAGCAAGGCAAAAGCTACATCCCGCGTCAAAGCCGCACCATAAACCTTTCGAGCGACGCCATTCTGAGCACACTCACCAACGGAGAGCGACGCATCTGCCTGGCCAAGCAGAGCTATTCAATCGACGGCATACAGAACGTGATGGACTTCCTCGACAAGCTGGAAAACGACGAGGTGGAGGATGTCGAATTCCTCGAATTGCGCGCCTGCGACCAAAGCTGCGCCGGTGCACTGCTGAGCTACGAAAACCGTTTCCTGTGCGGCGCACGTATGTATGCCCGCGCCCGCAAAGCCGCCGAACGCGAACGCAACGGTGAGGTGCCGCGCGAACGCGAGATGGACAAGATGAAGGACTTTCTGCTCGACAACTGTCGCGTCGAGGCTCCGCAGCCCCGTTCGATGTTCGTTCTCGACAACGACCGCAGCAAGGCTTTCGAGAAGATGGAACGCATCAACAAACTCAAAGCACGCCTGCCACAAATCGACTGCGGATTGTGCGGCGCTCCCACCTGCGAAAGTTTTGCCGGCGACGTAATCATCAACCGAATCGGCCTGTCGCGCTGCATTTTCTACCAGCGCCACCTTGAGCGCAAAAACGACATCACACGCCAAGAGTGCATTGCCGCTATGAACGCCGTCTGGGGCGACGACAGGATGAAGGAAGAATAGCTCTTTCGCATCTAAATACCCATAAACTTATGAAAAGAACACTATTCCTTGCGGTTATGCTTATCACAATAAATGCAGCCGCGCAAGACACTCTTTCGACAGACGCTCCGCGCTTTTCGAAGCACTTTGCTGAAGCAAAATTTATTTTTGGCCCAGTCGTTGAACAAGACGATTATCCAACACAATTCACCGTAGATGTCGGCATCGGCATCCAGTACTCGAACTTGTCTGACAGATGGGGATGGTATGG
>JAGDCN010000149.1 GCA_017958525.1 Bacteroidales bacterium | reverse complement strand
GCGCAGGCGACCCTATCGTTGCCAGGCTGACCACATACGGCGGCACCTTCGCCATTATGGCCACCTATCTGAAGACATTCAACGGCAGCTGCTCGTTCGTCAAAATGCAGAACCTTGACTCTCTCAAGAAAGCCCTTGCCGAGCATCCCAACACCAAGGTTGTCTATACCGAGACTATGAACAACCCCCTGCTCCGCATCGCCAACATACCCGAACTGAGCAAGATGGCTCACGCTGCCGGTGCAAAATTGATTGTCGATAACACCTTCACGCCGATGATTTTCAGCCCCTATCGCCTTGGTGCCGACGTCGTTGTCTATTCGATGACCAAATATATCAACGGTACCAACGACTGTGTGGCCGGTGCCATCTGCGGCAGTGCCGAATACATCAACAGCCTTATCGACGTCAACAACGGTACTTGTATGCTGCTCGGTCCGGTGCTGGATCCTATGCGCTCGGCTTCGATCAACAAGAACCTGCACACCCTGCACATCCGTATGAAGAAACACAGCGAGAACGCTATGTATCTGGCCAAACGTTTCAAAGAGGTCGGTTTCAAATACAACTACCCCGGTCTGCCCGAACATCCCGACTACAACCTGTTCTGCTCGATGATGAACGACGGTTTCGGTTTTGGCGGTATGATCAGCATCGATATGGGCACCGCTGAAGCTGCCAGCAAGATTATGGAAATTATGCAGAAGAAAGGTGTGGGCTACCTGGCCGTTTCGCTGGGCTACTTCAAGACCCTCTTCAGCAACAGCGGCAAATCGACTTCGAGCGAGGTGCCCGAGGACATCCAGAAGGAAATGGGTATGAGCGAAGGCCTTATCCGCTTCTCGATGGGTCTCGACAACGACATCGAAGCCACCTTCCAACTGATTAAAGAAAGCGTTGACGAATACAACGCCGGAAAGTAATTTCATTTTGAGATGACGAGAATATGAGGAGATGAGAGTCTCCTCATATTCTCCTTTTTTTTATACCTTTTTACACAAATGAAACACATCGCAGTCATACTTTCAGGATGCGGCAACCGCGACGGCAGCGAGTTGCAGGAATCCCTGGGACTTCTTTTGGCTATCGACCGTCAAGGCTGGCAATATCAGTGCTTTGCCCCGGAAGGCTTTTTCGAGGTTGTCCCTCATATCGACGTAATTGATAACGAAGAAGACGAAGGTGCCGTTGTCGATATCGAACAGCGCGACATCTTTGTTGAGAGTGCCCGCATAGCCCGCGGCAACATCAAGCCGCTTTCAGAATACCGCGCCGCCGATTACGATGCTCTGGCTCTGCCCGGCGGAATGGGAGCCGCACGCAATCTCAGCACCTACGCTTTCGACGGCCCTCAGATGACTGTTATCGATGGTGTTATGGACGCTTTGCTTGAGACCTATCGCGCCCATAAGCCAATTCTGGCAATGTGCATTGCCCCTATCGTCGTTGCCAAAGTACTTGGCCGCCAGGGAGTAAGTCTTACATTGGGTACCGACGACAACCCCGCTGCGATGGTTGCCAAAGGATTTGGCTGCAACATAGTAGCCTGCTCGCCCACCGACATCTGTGTCGATGAGCAGAATCGCATTATCACCACACCTGCCTATATGGTGGCGACACATATCAGCGAAATCTTCGACGGCGCTGCCAATATGGTCGGTCAGTTGGCTAAATGGATTTAAACAAAAGCCGAGTTTGTCACTATAAAATAGGTGGAGGCCTCGCTTATTTCATCTTGGACAACACCTGTTTCATTGACCTTGTATCACAATAGGATACAACTTTAGTGAGTGGTCGTGATTATTGAGCCTCAAACCTACTCTTGAGGCACCGTACAAGTTCAATGTTGCGCGGCACCTGAAGGTCGAGGATGCCATCCTCAAGTGCTATAAGCCTTCCTTTTTTCACCGCCGTCAGCCTACTGTAAGGTGCTGTCTGGCAGAATAGTGCGCTGTCTTCAGCTCGAATCAGGACAAAGTCGGGGTCAGCATCCATCAGTGCTTCGATGCTGAAGGTCCACCCCTCGCTTTTTTCGGCAATATTCTGTCCTCCGGCCATACGGATGATGTCGTTGATGAATGTGTTGCCGCCGGCGGTGAAGTTGCCGCTGCTGCCGAAACCGACAACATAATAACAACTTGGTCTATCGATATTAGCATCTATAGCTACTGGACGTGCATCCGCCAGTTGCATCACAAGCCTTTGGTTCAGACTGTCGGCCTGCTTGTCGCATCCAACAAGGTGACCAATCTTGCTTATGTTCTCAAAAAGACCGGTAAACTTTTGTTTCTCTATTACGCACACCAGCGGCACACCCATTTTCTCAAATTGTTGCACCACTTTCTGCGGCACCATCGAGCCACTGATAATCAAGTCCGGATTGCAAGACAGCACCTTCTCGATATTCAAATTGCTAATGCCGCCCAGATTTTCTATTCTCGTTGCCTCTGGCGGAAAAACACAGAATTCGGTGCGTCCCACCAGCAGGCTGTCGGCACCAATGGCAAACATTATCTCCGTAACTGCCGGCGACAAGCTCACCACGCGTTTTGGGGTTTTCGGGACACTGACCACGCTGCCGTAGTCGTCGGTGTATTGGTATGTCTCGTTTGCATCAGACATCACACTCCTCTGTCTGCAGCCCGACAAAACAACGACCACGGTGAAAAGAATAACGCAAATAAAATTCTTCTTCATACAGTTCTTTTTCAACAATAAGAGGGTGCCGTGCGGCACCCTCTTGGGGGTTACGTTAAGATCAACGTTTTGAGGTTTAGAGCAGGGTAGCCAGCTTGGCGGCGAGGTCGCCGACGCGGGTGCTGTAGCCCTTCTCGTTGTCATACCAGCTGACAACCTTGACGAAGTTGCCGTCCATAACCTGGGTCAGCAAGCTGTCGAAAATCGAGCTGTGGGTGTTGTCGATAATATCGACGCTGACGATAGGCTCGTCGCAGTATTGCAGAACGCCTTTCATCGGACCTTCAGCGGCTTCCTTGATGGCAGCATTGATTTCTTCCTTAGTGACGTTGCAGTTCATCTCTGCGGTCAGGTCAACAACCGAACCGTCAGGAGTGGGAACGCGCATTGCAAAACCGTCCAGTTTACCCATCATTTCGGGGATAACCAGACCTACAGCCTTGGCAGCACCCGACGAAGTGGGGATGATGCTGACGGCGGCAGCGCGGGCACGACGCAAATCGCTGTGCGGCTGGTCGAGGATCTTCTGGTCGTTGGTGTAGCTGTGGATGGTGTTCATCAAACCGCGTTTGATACCGAATTTGTCGTTCAGCACCTTGGCAACGGGAGCCAAGCAGTTGGTGGTGCAGCTGGCGTTGCTGACAAGCTGCATCTCTTTGGTCAGGACACTGTCGTTCACACCCATAACAACGGTAGCATCGACATCGTCAGCCTTGCCGGCAGGAACGGTGAGGATAACCTTCTTGGCACCAGCGTTGATGTGCGTCATCATCTGCTCGCGTTTCTTGAAGAGGCCGGTCGATTCGCCAACAGTATCAACACCCAGTTCGCCCCAAGGCAGGTTCTGCGGGTCGCGCTCGGCATAGATACGGACCTTCTTGCCATTGACAACGAGGTATTCACCTTCAGCGTGAACTTCGCCGTCGAAGTTGTCGTGTACAGAGTCATATTTGAACAGATAGGCCAGCGTATCGGCACTGGTCAGGTCGTTGATTGCCACGATTTCGAGCTCGGGATGAGCCAGCATTGCACGGAAAGACATTCTTCCGATTCGGCCGAAGCCATTAATTGCTACTTTTGCCATAATTTATTGTTGTTTAAATGTTTATAATTTATTCGATTTACTAATTGAGTTTACAAATATACACATATTTTTTCACCCTGCAAAAATATTCTTAAAAATTCAAAAATATTTTAAGCCGGGAAACGTTAAAGGTAACAAGGAAACGGAGAACTCGAAACTCCGCACATTCCCTTAACGCCTCACCGATGAACCTTGTAGAATCGATAAAAGACACTGAATGGAAGCGGGCTTTGCGAGCGTTTCGCACTTACCTGAAGCTGGAGAAGCAACTGTCGGACAACTCGATAGAAGCATATCTGCGTGACGTGTCGCATCTGGCACAGTTTGCCGTTGCCGATGGTAAAAATCCATCGCAGATCACCCTCAACGACTTGCGACAACTGGTGGCACAACTCAACGACATCGGTGTGGCCCTGACGACGCAAAGCCGCATTGTCAGCGGTCTGCGCACATTCTACCGTATGATGGTCATCGAAGACGCTGTCAGCGACAATCCCGCCACGCTACTCGAAATGCCACGTACAGCACGCCACCTGCCTGACGTGCTCTCCAACGAAGAGATTGACGCCATCATCGCCACCTTCGACCTCAGTATGCCCGACCAGGCCCGCAACCGCGTCATCGTCGAGGTGCTCTACGGATGTGGGCTGCGCGTCAGCGAACTGGTAAATCTCCATCTTTCAAGCATTTATGCCGACGATGAGTTTCTGCTTGTCATTGGCAAAGGCAACAAGCAGCGATGGGTGCCCATCAACCACACTGCCCTGCACCTGATGTTGCAGTACATCGAGACCATCCGCAGCCATCAGCGCATCCGCCACGGCGAGGAAAACTATGTCTTTATCAATCGGTTGGGGACACACCTGTCGCGCAACTACGTCTTTATGTTCCTCAAGGATGCTGTCAAAAAGGCCGGCATCAAGAAGACCATTTCGCCACACAGTCTGCGCCACAGTTTCGCCACCGAGTTGGTCACCAACGGCGCCGACCTGCGTGCTGTGCAGGAAATGCTGGGCCACGAGAAAATCAACACTACCGAGATTTACACACATCTTTCGCATCAATACCTCCGCGACACCATCAGCCACTGCCATCCGCACTATAAGAATATGTGAATTTGGGAATACGTCAATTCGCCAATGATTATGTCCGACATTTGTTTTGTATCTTTCCTTTGATAATTTGGTAAGCAGGCAAGGGTGACTGCTTATCAACCAATTTCATTCGTCTGTGTATAAATCAAAGTTTTTTGTGTAAATTTGCAATCGCAAAATCTAGTCATAAACGACAATGGAAGATAACGAAAAAAATATAATTCAAGAAGTTACAAACAAAGACTATGAGTTTGGTTTCACCACCGATATCGATACCGAAACCATCCGCAAGGGTCTTGACGAGGATATTGTGCGGCTGATATCGAAGAAAAAGAACGAGCCCGAATGGCTGTTGGAGTTCCGCCTCAAAGCTTTCCGCAAATGGCAGACGATGAAGGAACCCGACTGGGCGCATCTGGAATACGAAACCCCCAACTATCAAGACATCATCTATTTTGCCGCGCCCAAACAACCCAAAAAGTCGATGGACGAAGTCGATCCCGAACTGCTTGCCACTTTCGACAAACTTGGAATACCTTTGCGCGAACGCGAAGCACTTGCCGGTGTCGCATCGCCGGCTGGCGTGGCCTACGACGCCATTATGGACTCTGTAAGCGTCAAGACCACCAGCCAGAAAATGTTGGAAGAGAAAGGCATCCTCTTTATGCCCATCAGCGAGGCTGTGCAGCGCTATCCCGAAATTGTAAAACAGTATTTGGGCAGCGTTGTCCCCCACACCGACAACTTCTTTGCAGCTCTCAACAGCGCCGTCTTCAGCGACGGTTCTTTCTGCTACATACCCAAGGGCGTCCGCTGCCCTATCGAGCTTTCCTCCTATTTCCGCATTAACGCCAAGGGCACGGGCCAGTTTGAGCGCACCCTCATCATTGCCGACGAAGGGGCTTACGTAAGTTATATGGAAGGCTGCACGGCCCCGCAGCGAGACGAAAACCAGCTGCACGCCGCAATTGTCGAGATCATCGCCCTCAAAGACGCCGAGGTGAAATACAGCACAGTCCAAAACTGGTATCCCGGCGACAAAGATGGCAAGGGCGGCATCTACAATTTCGTTACCAAACGCGGCATCTGCAAAGGAAGCCACTCCAAAATAAGCTGGACGCAAGTGGAGACAGGTTCGGCTGTCACCTGGAAATATCCCAGCTGCATCCTGCAGGGCGACAATTCGACCGCCGAGTTCTACAGCGTCGCTGTCACCAACAACTATCAGCAAGCCGACACCGGTACAAAGATGATCCACGTCGGCAAAAACACCCACAGCACCATTATGAGCAAAGGTATCAGTGCCGGCAAGAGCCACAACAGCTACCGTGGTCTTGTTCAAATCGGCAAAGGTGCCGACGGTGCACGCAACTTTTCGCAGTGCGACAGCCTCTTGCTCGGCGACCAGTGCGGAGCTCACACCTGGCCCTACATCAAAGCCGACAACCACACCGCCATCCTTGAACACGAGGCCACCACAAGCAAAATCAGCGAAGACCAGCTCTTCTACTGCCAGCAGCGCGGCATCAGCCCCGAAAGCGCAGTGGGACTCATCGTCAACGGCTATGCCAAGGACGTGCTCAAGAAACTGCCGATGGAGTTCGCCGTCGAGGCGCAGAAACTTTTGTCAATATCGTTGGAAGGGAGTGTGGGATGAAGAAACTGACAGCAGAGGAAATGCACCGGATGACTGTTGCTGAGTTCCGCGACAGCGCGAAACTGCCACTCATCGTCGTGCTTGACAACATACGGAGCCTAAACAACATAGGCTCCGTTTTCCGCACTAGTGACGCCTTCCGCGTCGAGAGGATATGCCTGTGTGGCATCACAGCCACGCCGCCGCACCGCGACATCCACAAGACCGCCCTCGGCGCCGAGGAGTCTGTG
>JAGDCN010000148.1 GCA_017958525.1 Bacteroidales bacterium | reverse complement strand
CGACCTCGAGCCAGGCACACACACATTGACCATCGCCATCCCGCAAGGCAAACCTATGGAAGGCGGTTTCAGCCATTGGAATGTCAGCGCGGCACTAATAATAAACTATAAATGAAAAACAGGATATACATAATCATCTTTTCGCTGCTTCTGCTGGCAGGCTGCAAAGGCGGTGTCACCGACACAAGCGGCGAAGCCCGCAAGAAGGCAACCGAAATACCTGAACTGCCCTACATCCTCGAAGGCGACTATACGCCGGACACAGGAGTGATGTACAAGGTCATTATCGGAGGCGACACTTGCTTTGTAATGGTCGATAGCCTCAATGACGATCAGATGTATGGCCATTACTATCTGCTTGTTGAAGGTAGCGATTGTGTCGAACGGCAGAATTTCACGCAGGATATCCATTGGAAGAAGCGCCGCAAAGAGGCACTGGTATATCTTTACCAAGAGCCCACCTTCCATTTCGTCAACGATTCGTTGCTTCGCCACCCGTGTTATAGGACCAGCGATACACTCGACATCGAATACGGCCAAGCCCAAGGCTTCTGGTGCAGTATGCCCGGCACCGAAGATATGAATTACCTTGAAATCATTTCCAACGGCATCATCAAAAGCCTTTCCGTCAAGACCCAGTCGCTCCGTATGGACATCTATCAGCCTGTCAACGAAGACAATGACATCGAAGACGAGCGCAGGCCACTGATAATGCTCATCCACGGCGGCGGATTCTATGTCGGTGACAAGCGCGACAACCTGATGATAACCCTCTGCCGCCATTTTGCATCGCTGGGCTACACCGCTGTCAGCATCAACTACCGCCTCGGTTTCTTGTTCTCTAAAAGCGATATATCCCGCACTGGATATATGGCCCTGCAAGATGCCCACGCCGCACTACGCTACCTTGTCGATAACGCCAAGCAATATGGTATCGACACCAGCAATATCTTCGTTGGTGGAGCCAGCGCAGGTGCCATCACCGCACTCAATCTGGCCTTTATGCGCGACGGCGACCGTCCAAGTTCCGTCACTAATCGGCACAAGCATAACCTTGGCACCATCGCTTCCAGCGGCAACAGCAGCCACGCCACCTTCCATATCAAGGCCATATCCAATATGTGGGGTGCAGTAACTAATCTCAATATGCTGAAAAACAGCAAGACCGATATTATCTCCTTCCACGGCGACAACGACTTGGTGGTGCCATACGACATTGGCTATCCCTTCAACGATATGAGCATCAAACTCGGCAAGCGTATGTTCGACCAGATGTACGGCTCCAAGCAGATAGACAAGCGTGCACGTGAACTCGGTTTGCTCAGCGAACTGCACACCTTCCCCGGCGAAGGTCATTCCTTGCAACGCTACCCCGACGGGACTTGGAACCCACAAAATGTAGCCTTTATCCGCGACAAGATGACCGAATTCTTCTACAAGGAAATCTACGGCGAGCCTCCTGTCATTGAGAACGATCGTTACAACCCACGACTGTTCTACATCGACAAGGAAGGTGTCTCGGAAGTGGAATGGCGCGTCGAAGGAGGCTTCATCACGCACTACGATCCACTCTCAATGAAGATATGGGTTGTTTGGGACAGCAAAGCACCGCGCCACCGCATCTATGCATCGGGGTTAGACGCATCGCCCGAAGGAAACGATTTACAAGGTCCCGGATTCAACATCTACAAAGACATTGAGGTTTCGGATTAAGCAAACAAAAAGAGAAGTTAACCGATTAAAGAATTATTGATTTCTGCCCGAAGGGCAAGGGGAAAAGATGACAGACACCGAAAAAATACTATCACGCCTTGAAGCCATCGACCAAGCCATAGCCAACTACGAAGAGCTGAACAGCGACCTCGACGCGCCGGAGTACGTAGCTCGCGGCAACGGTTTCTGCGACAGCAAATACAGCGAAGACTTCATCGAAGGCCAGCTGGAAAAACTGCGCCACGAACGCCTGATGCTCGAAATACTCCTCTCATCCCTTTAAACCCTTAACATTAACGAAGACGATTTTTAAACTTTAACCTTAACCTTGACGTTAACTTCAGAATGATTTAACGAAGACGAAAACGAAAACCTTGAATCAACATATCAACATAAAT
Source organism: Bacteroidales bacterium (assembly GCA_017958525.1). Classification (GTDB taxonomy): domain Bacteria; phylum Bacteroidota; class Bacteroidia; order Bacteroidales; family P3; genus Colimorpha. The sequence continues at coordinate 4,403 of JAGDCN010000148.1, read as the reverse complement.
CCCTAAGACCCTTCAACATATCAACTTATCAACCTATCAACAAAAAAAACACACCAACACATCAACAATATGACTTACACAGAGAAAGACCAGAAATTCAAACGTTACACCGTAACCTCTGCCCTGCCCTACGCCAACGGTCCTGTCCACATCGGACACCTCGCCGGCGTATATGTCCCTGCCGACATCTATGTGCGCTACCTGCGCGCTCAAGGTGAGCAGGTGATGTTCATCGGCGGCAGCGACGAGCACGGCGTACCCATCACCATAAAAGCCCGCAAAGAAGGCTGCACACCACAGGACATCGTTGACCGTTACCATAAAATCATCAAGGACAGCTTTGCCGAACTGGGTATTTCGTTCGACATCTACAGCCGCACCAGCAGCAAGGAGCACCACGAGACAGCAGCAGCATATTTTAAGAAACTCTACAATGAAGGCAAGTTCGTCGAGAAAGTATCGATGCAATACTACGACGAGGAGGCTGGACAGTTCCTCGCCGACCGCTATATCACCGGAACCTGCCCACACTGCGGCAACGAACACGCATACGGCGACCAGTGCGAAGCCTGCGGCACCAGCCTCAATGCCACCGACCTCATCAATCCCAAATCGGCCCTCAGCGGCTCCAAGCCTGTCCTCAAGGAAACCAAACACTGGTTCCTTCCCCTCGACCAGGACGAACCTTGGCTGCGCCAATGGATCCTCGAAGGACACAAGGACGACTGGAAAACCAACGTCTATGGCCAGTGCAAATCTTGGATCGATGCTGGTCTGCAGCCCCGCGCCGTCACGCGCGACCTCGACTGGGGCGTGAAAGTGCCCATCGAAGGCACCGACGGCAAAGTGCTGTACGTATGGTTCGACGCCCCCATCGGCTACATCAGCTTCACCAAGCAACTGAAAGGCAACGACTGGGAGAAATGGTGGAAAGACCAGGACACCAAGTTGGTCCACTTCATCGGCAAGGACAATATCGTCTTCCACTGCATCATCTTCCCCTCGATGCTCCACGCTGACGGCAGCTATATCCTTCCCGACAACGTGCCCGCCAACGAGTTCCTCAACCTCGAAGGCGACAAAATATCCACCTCGCGCAACTGGGCCGTATGGCTGCACGAATACCTCAAGGACTTCCCCGGCAAGCAGGACGTGCTACGCTACACACTCTGCAGCAACGCCCCCGAAACCAAGGACAACGACTTCACTTGGAAAGACTTCCAACTCAAGAATAACAGCGAACTCGTCGCCATCCTCGGCAACTTCGTCAACCGCACCGTCGTGCTGACACACAAATTCTTCGGAGGACGTATTCCCGCACAGGGCACTACGAACGACCTCGACAATGAAGTCATTGCCGAACTGAAGACCTTCCCCGAACGCATAGGTCGCAGCATCGAAACCTACCGTTTTCGTGAAGCCCTCGCCGAAATGATGAACCTGGCCCGACTGGGTAACAAATACCTCACCGAGACCGAGCCTTGGAAACTCTTCAAAGAAGACCCCGAACGCACCGGCACTGTCCTCAACCTCGCCCTGCAAATCTGCGCCAACCTCGCGGTGCTCTGCGCTCCTTTCATCCCCTTTACGGCAGACAAGATGCACCGTATCCTATGCCTGCAAGCCCTTGGCTGGAAAGACGCCGGTCGTGCCGACATACTGGCCGCAGGCACACAGTTGGAGCAGCCCGAACTGCTCTTCGAGAAAATCGAAGATGCCGCCATCGAGGCTCAAGTCAACCGCCTGCTCGAAACCAAGCGCCAAAACGAACTCAACGCCTGGCAGCCCGCTGCCGTCAAAGAAAAAGTCAGCTTCGACGACTTCGGCAAGGTCGATATCCGTGTCGGCACCGTCCTCGAATGCAGCAAAGTGCCCAAGGCTGACAAGCTCCTGCAGTTCAAAATTGACGACGGAATGGGTGGCCGTACCATCGTCAGCGGCATTGCCAAGTTCTATCCCGAACCCGAAAAACTGGTGGGAATGCAGGTATGCTTCATCGCCAATTTCGAGCCCCGCAAGCTCAAAGGCGTCGTCAGCGAAGGTATGATTCTCAGTGCCGAAGACAAAGACGGTCGCTTGGTGCTTGTCACCCCAAGCCAACTCGTCACCTCCGGCGTGAATGTAGGATAAACATTCAATAGTTTTTCTTCAGCCATTCGGCGAAGAAATAGTCTTCAATGTGGTACTGGCTGTCGACAGTAGAAATCAGGGCCTTTTCTATAAGGCCCTTCATCGCCGATTGAACTGAGCTGGCGCCGTCGAGAGAATACTTTTTGATGAACGCCGCAGAGGTGACAGACTTAATAATTCCTTCCTGTACTATTGCCTGTAACAATTGCTTCTGTTTAGGCGATAGCATACTTAGCTGTGTCTGATAGACACCGTCTTGAATCTCAATGATGTTTTGTCTTGCCGTCTGTAGTTTTGTGATATCGCAAGTTTCGCCAACGGGAGTTAGCGAGAAAAGTTCGTTCATCATCATTTGAAGGTACCACGTTGTACCATTGTAATCATTATATACTTGATTTACAACGTCTCTATTTAGTGATTTCTCATACTTTGAGAATAGTTCAGTTGCAAAATCGGCATATACATCACAGTTCAGTGGCTGTAGCTCCATCAATTGTGCACTCTGATAAAACGGCCTTGCCTTGGAGTGAAACATCTGACTGATAGTATGCTGCTTACTACCACTGAAAATGAATGATGTATTCGAACAATTCTGTATCATACCGCGCAGCATCGCTTCAGTGCGTTTTTCCTGAAATTCGGCAATCTGTTGGAACTCGTCAAAGGCCACAATACAAGGATTGTCGGCCGCTTCAAGATACGAGAATATCTCTTCCATTGTGGTCTCCGGCCTTTCGATGGCACCAATGCCAAACTCAAAGGATGGTTCTCCTGTGAATGCGTCAAGCTTGAATGCCGGACGCAGCGATTTAATTGTCTGGAAAAATGTCTCCCAGTGCTGTGTTTTCTTTGACTTAAGCCGTTCAAAAACCGCTTTGCCAAACAAATAGCACATCTCCTGCAAAGTGGACGCTGAATAAATATCAATAAAAAAAGTGTAGTATCTGTCTTGAATAGGCTCTTGACGGAACAGATGGTGTATCAAACCTGTTTTACCCATTCTGCGCGGCGATACAAGCACAACATCTCGACCATTCTCAATCTGCCTTATGAGGATTGCTGTTTCTTCTTTTCTATCGCAAAACAACTCATTTGGAATACTCTTTGAAACAACAAACGGATTGGATATATTACTGATATTCATACGATAATATATTATTATGTTTATAATTATTATTTTTATAATAATTACAAAAGTAATAATAATTTTTAAAACAGCAAAACTTAACTCTCAAATCTAAAGAAACCCGAATACAAGACCTGCTGGTTCTCCGTTCTCCGCTTTATGTCTCCTGCTCGTTTCTCTCGCGAAATCTCGTAAATCTTGTAAATCTTTCTCGCTCGCAAGCGAGCTTTTTCTTTTGAACAGGAATTACCATCAATGGACAGGAATTATCACAAATGTTGTTTTCGTCTTCGTTTTCGTTTTGGTTTTCGTTATCCTCTCCGTTAAGTGGAGTTGGTGGGGCGTACACGGGGGTACGCCCTTACCGAATTGCTTTCCGTTCTCCGTTTTATCAGTTTCCATTCACAATCACCTTGGTGTCGCCGGTCACTTCGCCTTGGTTGCCGCCGCCATAGACGTTGCCATACACTCTGACTTTGTCAAGCAGTCGCACATCGGTGTCGCCATCCACAGCGGCTTCGTTGCCGCCACCGAACACATTCTTGCCGACAACCGATGAGCCCTTGACCGTCGTCTTGGTGTCGCCGTTGACCTGTGCGGCACTGCCGCCGCCAAAGACATTCTCACCGATGGTGACGGTGGGCGAGGTGGTGACATCAGTAGTGCCGACGGTGATAGTGCCGGTGTAGCCGACGGTCACCTGCGGGTTGCCATACACCTGGGCGGTTGCTCCAAGGCCGCCGCCGAAGACGTTGTTGTTCACACGTGCGCTGCCGGTATGCATTATGTTCACCTGCGGATAGTTGCCGCGGTTACTCTCGCTGGTGCCGTAGGCAGCATCCTGGCCGCCGCCATAGACATTGTTTATCGAGAAACCGCAGCTGCTATTGTTGATGACATTGACAACGATTTGGCCGCCTATCTGGCCGTTGACGTTGCATCCGCCGAAGGCGTTGCCGATGGTGCCACCGTATATGTTGAGCGTCACGTTGCCGCTGATGTTGGCAGCGGTCTCGGCCGTGCCCTTCGAGCCGCCGAAGAGGTTGGTTATCGAGCCGCCCTCCACGTTGAGGGTCACGTTGCCGACGATGTCGGCCTTGTTCGAGCCGCCATAGACATCGTCGAATATGGTGTAACATCTTATTGT
>JAGDCN010000147.1 GCA_017958525.1 Bacteroidales bacterium | reverse complement strand
TGTTCAGCAAACAAGAGAAATCAAGCGTCTTTAATCAACCATTGCCATATTGGAACTACTTCGATAAGTTCGTTACCAATAGTGAGTGTTTGTTCATCGTCTCTGCTGATGATAAGCATTCGTTTAAGGTCTAAGACTTTTTTTAGACGCAACAGGGCGTTAACTTCACGTTCCAGAGTGTCGTTGTCATTCAAATTATAGCATACTTGTATGCCGGTTTTTTCTTCGGGCACTATGAAATCAACTTCGATTTCTTTGTTGTAAAAGTATAGTTTGTCTCCATATTTGCGATAAAGATGGATGGCAGCCATATTTTCGAGCAGCGAGGTTTCGGGGTCCACCAGAAAAAGGTTGAGGAGGCCATTGTCAATGAAATAGTGTTTCTTTACGGTCTCTTTTTCAACAAATTTGGTTGCATAATTTTCAATCGAAAACAGCATACAAGCATCTTGCAAACACTCCACATAGTTCATCACGGTGTTTGGATTTGTTGTTAGACCTGTTGATTTTATCAGGTTACTGATACGGTTGTATGCTATTGGTTGTTTGACACTTTCGGCCAGACGACGTATGGTCATCCGCAGTGCCGCTTCGTTGCGAATGCCGTTGCGCACTATGATGTCGCTAAAGAAGATTTTGTTGTAGATGCCAGTCAGCCAGGCGCGTTTGGCAACTATACCTGTGAGCTCCGGAAATCCTCCATAATAGAAATACTCATTGAACAGGCGGGCTATATCGTTTTTCCTGCTACTCAATTGCCAGTACCGTTCAAGTTCAACATTGTGGGCTTTCAAGTATTCTTTAAAGTCGTATGGATATATGTCGTTAACCCAATAACGGCCACCAAGTGTGGTAGCTATGTCGCGGCTAAGCATCTTGGCATTGCTTCCGGTGATATATGCTTGGTATTTCTCGTTTGCCAGCCGTCGTGCAAAAAACTGCCATCCATCAACATTTTGTATTTCATCCAAGAACAATATTGGGCGACAGTCGAATAGGGATCGGTGGGCTTGTAGTATAACGTCGAGTTCGTCGGCAGTAATATCACGCAAGCGTTCGTCGTCGAAACTTATATATACCATCTCATCAACGTTGTGCCCATCCTTAATAAGTTGTTGCATCCGTTGGTATAACATATATGATTTACCTGCTTGACGGATGCCAACAAAAACATAATTGCCTTTTTCTTCGAAAACAAAATCTCGTTCAATGAGATTGATATTTCTTATAAGATTTTGATTGTCAATGATTATTTTCTGAACTATATTCTTATTTACTGCCATAATGATATTCTTTTTCGAATGCAAATATACGAATATTTTAGTTACCAACTAAAAAAAAAGCCTATTTTTTTTAGTTGGTAACTAAAATGTCGTAGGGTGGAAGATGAAAGATGGTAGTGAAAATGACTATTTGAAAGACTTCAATTCGCATTTTTCACCGTCGAATACAGCATAGTCACGGTTTTGGATCCAGTTGCCCACGTTGATGTAGGTGGCGTCGCCAAGTGGGCGTACAACTGGCGTGTGGCGATGGCCGAAGAGGAAATAGTTGTAGGGCTGCACTCCGGCGTCGAGTTTTTCTTGCTGCTTCTTTTGGCAATACAAATATATGCCTTCGCGGTCGTCGCCAAGGTAGCCGAGGTCTTTAAGGCTGTGTTTGCGTCGGCTGCTGTCCGACCAGCGGTTGGCAATAGGAAAACCTATGTTGGGGTGTATGCCGGCGAAGAGCCACTGGTTGAAGCGGTTGCGGAAAACGCGCTTGATGAAATTGTATTTGCGATCCTTGTCGTACAGTCCGTCGCCGTGGCCCAGCAGGAAACGCTTGCCTTCCAGTTCCATAGCCGTCGGCTCGTTGTACATCACCGCACCTATTTCTTTCTCAAGATAGTCAAACAGCCACATATCGTGGTTGCCGATAAAGAAATGGAACTCAATGCCTCTGTCGGCCAGTCGCGCCATTGTGCCTAACAGGCGGACGAATCCGCGCGGTACGGCATATTTGTATGTGAACCAAAAATCAAAAATGTCGCCAAGCATTATGATTCTTTTGGCCTCTGGCTCAATGGTTTCCATCCATCGAATCATATCCAGCTCGCGCTGCCGGCTGTCGGCACCGCTCCCCAGGTGTGCATCGGTGACAAAAAAGGTTTTGGTTCTCATTCTACTATAAATTCCTGGCCGGGTTGTTGCTGCTGTTGGGCGATGGCGCGGGCGCTGCGGGCGCGTTCAACGCGTGTACGATAATATTGAGTGTGAGGATTGTTGGGGATGCTCTGCTCAAGACCATCAAGGACAGTTTCGAAGACCTCAAAGTCGGACTCGGCATAGAAAATGCGACCCGAGCGGTTGAAGGGAGCATCGACGGCATAGAGTGTGCTCAGCGAGCCGAGGTTTTCGTCGATGAAGTTGAGGAACATAACACTCAGCAAGTTGTGTTCGGCGATAAAGACCGAGTCGGTGACAGCGTGCGCCTTTTCGTATTCCGCCTCGCTCAGTGTGGCGCGGTTTTGCTTGTCTTGCTGTGCAAGGTCGGCGATGGTATGGTTGGCGTCGTTGATGTAGTTTTGTATCTGCCACATCAGGCGCGATTCCGGTGAGCCGTCAACCATATAGCTGGAGCCCAAGTCGTTGGCATCGCCGCTGACATTGATTTTTTCGCCATCGTTTGGTAGCAGAACGATGTAGTCGTAATCGCTAGTGTGCAGGTTGAAAAAAGTCTGGTAGGCCATAGTGCCTTTGTAGGCGAAATGACCGTTGTCGTCGCACACAATCGAATCGACAAACTGAGCACCGTTGTCGGGAGTCATTTCTTCGATATATAGGGTTTTGCCTGCGGCGTTTGCAAGCTTGCCGTCGATGCTGAATGTCATCAGGCCGTCGCCTTTGCCGCCTTTGCATCCGGCAAGGGTCAGTACGGTTATTGCCAATATGGCTATTAATGCTTTGCTTTTCATAAATTAAGTAATTGGTCAAATTTATTTTACATATAATTATCATCTAATTAACCATTAATTTATGGATAATTCGTGGCAATTCGTGTTATAAAATATGTACATTAATTCTGATTAGTAACTTAAACTATAAAGTCAACAATTGTCAGTGCCGCCATTGCCTCGACGACGACGGCTGTGCGGGGAATGTGGTTGCGGTCGTGGCGGCCTTGTGGTGTTATGGTGTGCAGGTTGCCGTTATGGTCGATGCACTCCGTTGGCTGACATACCGTTGTGACGGGATGGAAGGCCACGCGAAACATTATCGGCATCCCGTTGCTGATGCCTCCTTGTATGCCGCCGCAGTGGTTGGTTTGAGTCGTAAAATCCTCGTTCCAGCAGTCGCGAAACTCGCTGCCAGTCATCCGCGACGCTGCAAATCCGGCTCCCATTTCGAAGCCGATGGCCGAAGGGATGCTCATCATCGCTGCAGCAAGGCGAGCATTGAGCTTGTCGAAAACAGGGTCGCCGACACCGGCATTGACACCGTTTATGGTGCATCCGATGATGCCGCCGCAACTGTCGTCGGCAGGTGGGTTGCTGTTCTCCACCACTTCGGTGCAGAATGTTATCCCTTTCGTTTTCAGTACCATTTTGGCGATGGCGCCCGCCACCACGCGCGTTGCTGTCTCTCGCCCCGAAGCACGGCCGCCGCCACGAGGGTCGCGGCGGCCATAGCGCATTTCGTAGGTGTAGTCGGCGTGTCCGGGTCGGAAGCAGTCGGACAGTGTGTCGTAATCCTTACTTTGCGTGTCGATGTTGTTGATAACAAAGGCGATAGGCGTACCAAGCGAAACGCCTTCATATACACCGGAAAGGATTTCCACCCGATCGGGTTCGTGGCGTTTGGTGGCATTGTCACCGATATGGCGACGATGCATTTCGCTTGCAATCAGTGACTCGTCAATTGTTATGCCGGCAGGACAGCCGTCAATGACACCGCCAATGGCTTTGCCGTGCGACTCGCCGAAGGTTGTCAGCCGAAACCGTGTGCCAAATGTATTCGACACGTTGTGAGAATTTTATTTCACTATTTCAATCAGTTCTACTTCGAAAATAAGCGTCGATCCCGGCGGAATTTCACCGGTGGGATTGTCGCCATAGGCCAGATTGTCAGGAATGTAGAGGATGTATTTCGATCCTTCGTCCATCAACTGCAGACCTTCGGTCCAGCCGGGAATGACGGCTCCGACGGGAAAATCCATCGGCTCGCCGCGTTCCACGCTGCTGTCAAACACCGTGCCGTTCAGCAATTTGCCTGTGTAGTGCACCCTCACTGTGTTGTTGATTGTAGGCCGTTTGCCGTTGCCTTCTTTTATCTTGCGGTACTGCAGGCCGCTCTTGGTGGTATAGACCGACTTGTTGTTGGCGTTCTCTTTCAGGAATTTGGCACCTTCCTCCTTGTTCTTGTCCTTCGATGCCATCATCTCCTGCCGTTTCTGCTGCTCACGCTGCTCAAATTCGCGCTGGAAGCGTTGCAGAATGGGGGTCATCGTTTGACGGCTCCAATTGTTTTTGCCCTTGGCCATATCTGTAAGTGACTGGGCTACAATCTCCAAGTTGATGCCGAGCTTTTGCTGCTGCCAGGTTGTGGCTATGTCCTTGCCGATGGCGTATGATGCCGAGTCGTTGAAGGTTTTGATTTGTGGCGCCTGTTTCTTTTTCAGTTCAGCGTTGGCGTTGTCCAATTGCTTCTGCAGCAGTTCGTTCTGTTCTGTCAAATTGTTGTATGCGTCGGCTTTTTGTTTCAACTGGTAGTAGTAGGCCTCGTCCATTGTGGCTTTGCCGCGTTTGATGGTGACATCGGGAGTCTGCGCCTGCGAAAGTGGAAACTGAAAACAGAAAACAGAAAAAACAGCGGCTGTTAAAAATAATCTTTTCATTTGTAATTTATTATATGCCAAATGTTGAGTGTACGCGGCAGAAGCGTTGTTACACTCAACATTCGAAAGGTTTATATACTTTTTATTTTATTTGTATATCTTGGCTTTGGCGCCGTCAAGGATTTCCTTGCCGCACATTGCGAGGGCCAGCATCTCGTTCTCGCCCTTGTAAATCTTGACGGGGGCAATCCACTCGATGCGTTTGGTGATTTCGGCCATCCACGGTTTGCTGTAGGCAATGCCGCCAGTGAGGAGGATGGCATCGACCTGTCCGCATACAACAGCAGCCAAACGACTGATTTCCATAGCCACCTGATAGCAGAAAGCATCGACCAGCAGCTTGCATTTCTCGTCGCCGGCCAGGGCTTTCTTCTCTACCTCATAGGCGTCGTTGGTGCCCAGATAAGCCACAAATCCACCTTCGGCAGTGACCATCTTTTTCAGCTGAGCTTCAGTGTATTTGCCACTGCAAGCCACCTCGATGAGCTTCGATGCGTTGATGCTGCCGCAGCGGGTGGGCGAGAAGGCACCGAGGCCGCAGAGGGCGCGGTTCACCTCGACAACGCGACCGTGGTTGTGGATACCAACGCTGACGCCACCGCCCATATGGGCGATGATAAGGTTCAGATCCTCATAGTGTTTGCCAAGTTCGCGGGCATACAGCTTGGCGGTCATCTTCTGGTTCAGGCAGTGCCAGATGACACCCTCGCGGCTGGGGTCGAGGTCGAAGACAGGATGGCCGCTGATTTTGGCGTATTCGGGACGCTCGTCAACGATGCCAGGATCGGAAATGTAAGCGTGCTCAAGACCGATTTCGCGCGAGATACTGTCGGCAATCAATGCGCCCAGATTGCAGGCGTGCTTGCCCTGGATACCGTCGTGGCACTCCTGTTTCATTAAGTCGTTTACTTCGTAGGTGCCTGATTCGCAGGGACGTGTCAGACCGCCGCGGCCCATAACGATGGCGATTTCATCGGTGCCGACGTTGTGGCGTTTCAACATATCGAGGATAGCTCCCTTGCGATAGTCGAACTGGTCGGCGACCTCTTTGAACTTCTGGATTTCCTCGATGGGGTGGCTGAGGTTCTCGGTGAACACTTCGCTCTCACCCTCGTAGATGGCGGCTTTTGTCGATGTTGCGCCAGGGTTGATGACCAACGTGTATTTCTTTGTACTCATATTGATTTATAATTATTTAAATTTCTTTTTTTGAATTGAAAAATCTTTCTGGAAAAGCAGTTACTTCCCAAAAATATTTGTGCAAAATTAAGAATTTTTTTGGAATTGATGTCGGTTTTGTTTAATAAAATGTGTTTTTTTGTCTCCAAAATGTTGATAACTTTCCCTATTTTTTTGTAAACCAGAAAACTATCGGTCTGGTGATTTTTGATATTTTTTTTCAAATCTTGTTCGGTTGACGCTTTTATTGTTTGTTTTCATTCAGCTGAACTCCGTTTCGTATTCATTGTTTGCATTCTTTTAACAATAGACACTTAATTACAAATGGTGCAAAACAGGGGTGTAAACTAAACGGGTTTTCTCAGTTTTGTAATTTGTGTTTTTGCATAATGTATTGTTATCCATTGTGCTATCTCTCATTTACGGAAGCCTGAAAATCGCCCTTCCTAACCTACACATTATCAATACCATCTTCTTATCAAAGTTCGTTCAAACTCCTATCAAAGTCCTATCAAATATTACTCTGGTAAAATATAATAGGAATTACATAAGTTTTCTGTTAGATTGATGTATAGCGGAGGGTGGGGGAGGTTGTCTTGAGGGGAAAATGGCTTTTTGCGACATCTTCTATTAAACGAAAACTCCTACGGAGTATTAGGCGTTCGGAGATATGTGGATAATCATAATATTTTTTATTGGCGGTGCTGTGGATGATTAATATTTTTAATGATTATCCGCATTCATCCGAAATACTCTGTTAGGAGTTTTCTCTTAATAGAAACCGTCATATCTTCCGCTCCCTCGCTCCTGCGGGAAAATGGCTTTTTGCGACATCTTCTATTAAACGAAAACTCCTACGGAGTATTCGGCGTTCGGAGATATGTGGATAATCATAATATTTTTGTGTTGGCGGTGCTGTGGATGATTAATATTTTTAATGATTATGCGCATTCATCCGAAATACTCTGTTAGGAGTTCTCTCTTAATAGAAACCGTCATATCTTCCGCTCCCTCGCTCCTGCGGGAAAATGGCTTTTTGCGACATCTTCTATTAAACGAAAACTCCTACGGAGTATTAGGCGTTCGGAGATATGTGGATAATCATAATATTTTTTATTAGTGAAAACAATAATATTGATTTTTTTAAGTTACATTTTAAAAATCAGCGTATGAATAAAACATCCTGTCGCCATATTTTTCGTCGTTTTTTTCTTGCCGTCCTGCCTTTTCTCGCTTTGTTGATGCCGAGTGTTTCCAATGGTCAAAAGGTTGAGGGCGATATAGATACAAGCTTTTATATGGCTATCGACGCTGCCAACTACGACAGCCTGCTCAACAATTTCTATATGCAGCAGTTCCGGCGCTCGGCAACGCGCCACCAGAACCGCCGCGCATCGATGATGTATGCTGATTTTGACAATATTCCGGATTCGGTATTTGTCAATCGTCTCCAAAGTCTGCACACTGTTGTTCCGCTGACGTACAACTCGGAGGTGCGTGCCTTCATCAAGGTTTATGTGCGCATAATGAGTCATCGTCTCGATGCAATGCTTTCGCTGTCAGAGTATTATTTCCCGATGTTTGAAGAAACGCTCGACAGATTCAAGGTGCCTGAGGAACTCAAGTATCTTACCATCGTCGAGTCGGCATTGAATCCGCAGGCCACATCGCGTGCCGGTGCCGCTGGTTTGTGGCAGTTTATGTATGCTACTGGCAAACATTATGATTTGGAAATCAGTTCGTTGGTTGATGAACGCAGAGACCCTTACAAATCGACCGTAGCAGCTGCGCGCTATTTGAGGTCGCTCTATGATATGTATGGCGACTGGCAGATGGCGATGGCAGCCTACAATTGCGGTCCGGGCAATGTGAACAAAGCCATTGCGCGTTCGGGAGGCAAGCATACGTTTTGGGAGATTTACCCCTATCTGCCCCGCGAGACGCGTGGCTACATCCCCAAATACATTGGTGCTACGTATATTATGAATTATTACCATGAGCACGGTTTGGTGGCGGGCCGCTATGAGATACCTGTTCGCACCGACACGGTTCACTTGCATCGCGATGTGCATCTTGGTGTTGTTGAAAAGTTTACCGGCATTTCGCGCGAGCAGCTGCGCCAGCTCAACCCGCAATTCCGCACCGATGTGATACCGGCTTCGTCGCACAGCTATGCTCTGAGTCTGCCGACAAGCAAGACATCGGTTTTCCTGCAGATGGAAGACACTATCTGCAAGGAATCGAAAGACACAATTTCGAAAAACGCTGTAATTGCCTTGTCTTCGAGTAATGTGATTTATCATAGAGTCAAGAAGGGCGAGACGTTCAACTCGATTGCCAAGAAGTACGGTGTGTCGGTGTCGAGCCTGCGTCGCTGGAATGGCAAGAGCCGCAACAGCACGCTGAAAGTTGGGACGAAGTTGAAGATTTACCTCCCGGCAAAGGATGTCAATTTGCAGGCTGATGCCAAATCAGAAAATGCCAATGACAGCGTTTCGGTTGCCGACAGCAATGCCGTTGCGGGGGACAGCAGTGCCGTTGCTGTTCCTGCATCCAAGCCTGCATCCAAACCGGCGGCCAAGAAGAGCGAGCCGGTCTATTATACGGTCAAAAAAGGTGACAATCTGTCGCTTGTGGCCAAACGACACGGCACGACAGCGCAAAAACTTCGCCAGCTGAACGGCCTGAAGAGCGACGTCATCCGCATCGGGCAGCGTTTGAGAGTCAAATAGTTATTTGGTTAAAATAAAATCATAGGATGAAAAAATTCAAGGAGACACTTTTTTGGAGGATAATCAAGAACAAATACTTCATTGTTATTTTCATATTTTTCTTGATAATATTGTTTTTGGATGAGAACAACCTGCTGGTTATCCGGTCGTTGCGTAAAGATGTCTCCGGACTGGAATATACTATCGACACTATGCACCAGGGCATTTATCAGGACAGCCTCCAGGCCGAACGACTGATGTACAATCTGGACACTATAGAGCGCTACGGGCGCGAGAACTACTATATGAAGCGCAAAAACGAGGATGTTTTTATCGTTGTGGAGGATGAGGATTGATTTGTGACGTTCAAAGAATTTGAATGTTTGGAAGTTAAAAGGTTTTCATATTCGTAAAAGTTATAGTTAAATATTTAAGATTTGCAAGTTATGTATATCTTTTCAAAAAAAACAGTATTAGCAGTTGCAATATCGGTTTTTGCTTTTTTTATGACATCGTGCAAGGCCATCAAGCAGTTCCTCAATACCGAAATTTCTGACGAGGACTACATTGTAGGTCAGTTATATGCCGACGAATATGTTAAGGAAACCCCGGTTCGTTTCAACAGGAACAACAGCGGCAATACTGGCGGTGGCCATACGAGTGTGACGGGTATTGAGCTGAACGACAAGGACAACCGCGATTTGTATGCCGCTATCGATAAATGGTATGGTACGCCTTATCTGTATGGCGGATGTTCCACTTCGGGTGTCGATTGCTCCTGTTTTGTGGGGAATGTGTTCAAAACGGTCTATGGGGTTACACTTCACCGCACGGCTAACGATATACAAAAGGATATGGACAAGATGCTGAACCGCAGCGCGTTGAAAGAAGGTGATGTTGTCTTTTTCACCAATTCGAACGGCAAGGTGTCGCACGTCGGTATCTATCTGAAAGAGGATCTATTTGTTCATTCTTCTACGTCGAACGGGGTGACGATAAGCTCGTTAGAGAATACATACTGGAAAAAACACTTCTACAAAGGCGGCCGCCACAAGTCTGTGACGACAAAGTATTAGTGGTTTTGCCTGATTGCATTATTTCTGTCCGAGCATAGAGGTTATGCTGCAGGCTATTCTCAACGACTGCTTCATATATTCGAGGCAGGCCCATTCGCCAAGTGTGCCGGGACCATTTATCCCGCAGTAAATACTTATTGTGGACGGGTAGTTCTCATCGGTCTCCTCTGTCGTTTCCAATGCTTGTTGTGTTACAATTCTGTCGTTTGTCCGGTATGATTCTTCGACAATGTCTTTTATTTTTTGGGGTGTATTGTTAGTAATTTCATAGCTTTGGCTGTTGCTGCCGTCCAATAAAACTATTAGACCGTCATTGCTTGAACCCATTTTGTTGTGTAAACTCCTTAGAACTTTAGCTTTTTTGATGGCTTTTTTGTTCTGTGTTGTACAGAAATATACATCACCGTGACGGATGGTGTCATTAAAGGCGATTTGTGCACATAGCGACACAAGCATTGCGCTGGAGGCAACGGCATCAAGTCCGATGGGCGTATTGCCGTTTGTGGTGATGATGGTTCTGGCTTCTACGTCGGTGAGTGCCTGATTTACCGGGTTTGCCGAGTTCTTTTCTATGGGTGTAACCACAATGCTTTCGTTGCCGATGTTGATACTGCCACCGTCATAGTTGCAGTGTATCGGCAGACCAGCAAAGTAACATTCTCTTATGTTGTTGCAACCGTTGTCGGTATGCGCCACGAACATTATTGGCGGAATGTCTTTTGCATTGGCAGGAATCTTAATAATGCTGTAGTTTTTTTCACTTTCTACTAATTGTGTAGCGGATCGGTTGGCATCCTTGCATAGACAGAACTCGTCTTCCTCTATTATTTCATTCATCCTCATCAGTACCCATCGGTGTATCCCCCATTTTGACTTTGAACCATAATCGTCCATAAGTCTCAGAATTGTATAAGAAACTTTTGTTTGAGAGTCGCTTGATCCATATTCTTGATTTCGTTGTAAGGGATGGGGTAGGTGGGTGTCATAACTCAGTGTTATATTATTATGAAAACATTACAGTTCCTTATTTGACTTTGTATCCTTCGGACAGAAGCAGTGATTTGACCTTTTCGCAATGGTCTCCCTGTATAAGAATCTCACCGTCCTTGGTGTTTCCACCAACACCGCATTTGGTTTTGAGCATCTTGCCGAGTGCGGCAAGGTCGTCGTCAGTGCCGACAAAGCCCGTAATGAGGGTGACCTGCTTGCCACCGCGCTGCTTACGGTCTAAGGTGACGTGCAGTTTCTGCTGCTGGGGTGGCAGAGTTTCTTGCATCGGTTCATCGTCTTCATACTCATAGTTGAAGTCCGGATTAGTGGAATAAACCACGCCTATTCTGTTTTTTTTGGACATAGGTTGAGGGTTTGAGGGAGAATTGAAAATTCGTTTTCGTCTTCGTTATAGTTAAGGTTGATTCAATGTTTTCGTTAAAGTTGAATTCAAATATTATGGAACAAGGACTTTTAGTGATTTGCGGGTATTGTAGAAGTGCAGTTCGGTGCCGACGCGCTCGCCTTCGCCATCGATATTGACCCATTTTTCGTCGTTGTTATAGACAGTCACTTCGTGTGCTTTGAAATATTCGACGTGTTGCGACAGTTCGAAGTGGTTGAGGTAGAGCAGCGGTGCAGTCAATGGCAGGTGCAGCAGCGGGATGCGATCGACAATGCAGACGTCAATCAGGCCGTCGTCGAGCTTGGCCATAGGTGCAATTGCGGTGTTGTAGCCGAACTGGTTGGAGTTGGCAAAGCTGATGAACCAGGCTTTGCGTTCAATCTCGTTTCCGTCGATGTTGAGCCGGAAAGTGTGCTCTTTGTATGTCGGGTAATCGGTCAGGATGATTTTTGCGTAAGCCTGCAGCCCTCGTGCTTTGGCCTGCTTCATCCGTCTTGCCACTCGGGCGTCGAAGCCAATGCCGGCAATGCTGGTCACCACGCGGTCATTGAGGTAAATGGTGTCGATTTCGGCCACTTTGTAGTGGTTCAGCACCTCGATGGCGTGAGCTGGTGTGAGTGGAATTTTGAGGTTGCGAGCCAGTCCGTTGCCGCTGCCGCAGGGGATGATGCCCAGCGTCATATTGCTGCCTACCATACCCGACACTATATCGTTGACGCTGCCGTCGCCGCCCACGGCGACAATGGCGTCGAAGCAGCCTTGCTCGACGGCTTCGCGAGCCAGCTCTTTGCCGTGATGGATGCACTCAGTGTAGCGCACAGAATAGTCCAGCAACGTTTTGTCGATGCCTTTGTCGAGCAGTTCTTCAATCTTTTTCTGTGTGCCGATGCCAGAGATGGGGTTGACTATAAAGAGGAGATTGCGCTTCATTTGGGTAGAGAGTTATATGTAACTATTTGTTGATTCTTAATTTATTGTCAATCATTAGTTTTGAGTATTGCTGCAGAATGGCTTTCAGCATATTGAGTTTGCCGTTTCCGTCCTCTTCAAAAGTTCGTGAAGGAGTTTCTTCGAGAAGGGAAATGCCATCGTTGGTCACCAATTGGTGATAGCCGCAGCCGTAAGCAATCTGCCAACCCTCTTTTTGCTGGAAGATGCTGTTGCCAAAGCAGATGCAGGGTTCGTTGTAACCTAAATAGTCAATTAAAGTAGGCATTATGTCGCTCTGTTGTACGATGCGTTCACTGCGTTGTCCCACAGGGTGTTGCGGGTCAAAAACAATCATCGGGATTCGATACCAAGGGTTGTAGTCGTTGAATTGTGGCGACAAAGCCTGAGCCGGATGGTCGGCCATAATGATGAAAAGTGTGTTTTCGTACCACGGCTGCTGCGATGCGGTTGCAAAGAATTTCCGCAGTGCCATATCGCTGTAATTCACGCATTCCAGGATAGGATGGAACCCTTTTTTCAGCTTGCCTTGATATTCTTTGGGAATGGTGTAGGGGTGGTGGGACGAGATGGTGAAGACTCCGGAGAAGAACGGCTCGGGTGTGCGCGTCAGCTGCAGAGCCATATATTGCAGGAAATGCTCGTCGAAGATGCCCCAGGTGCCATCATAATAGGCGTCGTTGCCGAACTCGTTGCGGCCGTAGTAGGCGTCGAAACCTATTTTTTTGCAGAATGCGTCGAAACCCATAGAACCGTTATAGGCGCCGTGGAAGAAAGCGGTGTTGTAGCCGTGTTTTTTGAGCAGCATCGGCAGTCCGACGATGTCGTTGCCTTTGTATTGGGACATCAATACCGGACGGTCCATAAGTGTTGGCAACGAGGCCATTACCGAAGGAATAGACTCGATTGATTTTTTCCCGTTCGAGCGTCCCTGGAAGAGGATGCTCTTCGATGCCAGCGAGTCGAGGAAAGGAGTGAAACTCTCTTGAACACTATCATTATAGCAGCCCATATACTCCTGCGAGAAACTCTCCAAGATGATGATTACTATGTTTTTGCCTCTGTAGTATGTAAGGCTGTCGCTGCCTGTGTAGGCTACCTGTCCGGCACCGGCGCGGAAGTCGCCGTATTTGATTTCATTGGTTGTATTGCCACTGGCAGCCAACGGCTTGAATACGGGATTGAAAAGCGCGTTTGCTTCGTCGTCGCCCATATAGTTGAGTTCTTCGAGGTCGGCGACGCCAAGGGTGCGGATGATGTTGTATGGCGAGTTGAGCACCATTGGCGTGTTCTTCATCTGACAGTATTTGGCGGCGTCGTTGAGAGCGATGAAATGTCGCTGCGCACCTCCGCGGACAAAGAAGAATGTCAGCAGCAGACCTACGCAAAAGCCGATCCAGTCGTTGCGACGATTGATGCCGTATTCGTTGAGGGTGGGGAAGATGGTCTTGTGCGAGCAGAGCAGCAGCAATGCGATGATGGCTACACCGCTGACACTAACAGGCCAGTAATCGACCAGGAACTTGGGAATCAGGTTGCCCATATCACCGCCTACACCCATATAGGCGAACATCTCGCTGCTCATTCGCCGGTATGTGAACTGGAAGTAGGCCACGTCGATTTGGTTGACAACCACAATGGTGAGGATTGGAATCAGATATAGAATGTTGCTCACTGAGCGGTACCATTGTTGCCAGCGTATATTGAGTGGAATAAGGTTGATGATGATGAATGGGACCAGTACGAGGAATATTGTCGCCATTGAGAAGCGCAGGAATCCCCATACGATTCCGGCCCATTCCTTGAAGCTGTCGATTTGGAAGTGAGTGCTGTTGAGTGCATAGTACATCACTTGTGTCAGTGTGAGAACAACCAAAGCGATAAGTACTTTGGTTATCAGGTAGCCATATATGTTTCTCGGATTAAACCAGCCTTTTTTTTGTGACATTTTTATGTTTTATAATAAGTTGTTATCAAGGTTTATAATTGGACACTTGTAGTATTTGTTGCGAGTCGGTGTTTTCAAAGAGTTCTTTAAGCGTCGATTTGCTGTTTTCCATATATTTGCGTACGATTTGCCAACCGATGTACTGAGTGGTACGCGGTGCCGAGTCTTTGAAAGCGTTTGTTTTGGGTGCTTCGTCTGTGAAGTTGTGGTAACGGTTGAAGTCCTTCTCATAAAGCAGGTTGTTCTGAATGAAATAGGCCCAAACTTTATCCTCGTTGCTTTGCATCCATTCCATTTGTTCTTCGGAGTATCTAATTTTCAGGCGTTCCTCTTTGCGAGGCATCACTTGGTCGAGGAAGTATAGCACTTTGCCTTCCGATATCATCAGGTCAAGCATAGTGATGTCCTTTTCGTCGGGGACGGCAATATATTGGCGTGCTATTTCAGCCATAATGTCCGATGCTAAATAGACGCTGTCGCAGAGATCGACGATGTACATCGGCAGCGCGAACCAGCTGTATTTCTCCATTGCATTCAGTGCGTATTGGTCGATGCTTACCACCAGACTGCCGCTCTCACGGTCGGTCAGGATACGGCTTGCGTAGTCAAAATAGCCTGATACGAAGGTGGCGAATTGTGTGAAATTGATGTCGGAATCCAAACTCTTGGCTTTTTTCATTGCTGCTGTCAGTTCCTTTTCGAGCCAGCGCAGGTTGCTGTACTTTTTGTTGGTGATGTTATATATGTCGCGCACGATGCTGTCGGCAACAAAATCAGCTATTTGTTCAATGAACTGCGGGTTGTCGGGATAGATGTTTAGCAGCGGACTTTTAAAACTGGTTTGAAACGTTGTCAGTGCTTGCGGCAGTTTTTCTGTCGGAGTTTCGAACATAGCCTGCTCGTAGCGCATTATTTCTATGTCGTTGTTGGTACCGTGACCGGATTTGCCGCCACAGCATACAATGAGTAGTGAGGATAATAGGCTACAAAACAATATGTTGTATTTTTTCATCATTGTTTTTTTATGATAGGTCAAGTTTGCAAAAATACAAAAAAAAGCCGAAAGTCGGCCTATCGTTTTTTTATTCTAGTTTTGAAAAAGCCAGGTTGGCTTGCATTAAAGCGGTGCCAACCTGGCTTTGTTGTAAGGAGCCGGCGGAAAGAGTCCGGCTCAGTGAGGGGACATTTTATTCGGCTTTGTTGCCGTCGTCAGCCTTGCCTTCTTCGGCTTTGTTGTTTTCGCTGTCGATGATTTTGAGTTTTGCTTCGAGTAATGCAATTTCCTGGCGTGCCGATTGCATTTTCTTTTCGAACTCAGCTTTCAGCAGTTCGGCCTGTTTTGAGTCGGCGAGGAATCCAAGGTTGTTTTCCCAGAGATTGAGGTCGGCGCGCAGTTTCTGTATTTGTTCAATCAGATGTTCGCGTTTGTCACTGATTTGGTGTCCGCCTTTGCCGTTGTGCAGTGTTTCACGGAACGATGCCAGTTCAGCTTCGCGGGCGGTGATTTTCAACTTTTCGAACATCGCGTTGATAGTCTCGCGGAATTCTTTCTGCAGACGCTGTTTTTCTGCAATGGGTACGTGGCCTATTTCCATCCAACGGCGCTGGAAATCCTTGATGGCGGTGAGGTTTTCATCCTTGTCGTCACCGAAACTGTATGCTTTGAGTTCGGCAAGGAGAGCCTCTTTCTTCTCCAGGTTTTCCTGTTCGGAGCCACGCAGGGCAGTGAAGTATTCCGACTTGCGTGCGAAGAATTCGTCGCAGGCGCTGCGGAAGCGCTGCCATATTTTTTCACTGACTTTGCGGTTGACGGGGCCGATTTTTTTCCATTCTTCCTGCAACTTGAGCAGCTCCTCGGTGGCTTTCTTCCAGTCGTCGCGTTTGGCGATGGCTTCAGCCTGTAGGCAGAGGTCGATTTTACGGTTGTAGTTTTCGCTCTGTTCGTCTTTGACAGAATCGAAATATTGTTTCTTTTCAGCGTAGAAGCGGTCGATACGGCCTTTGAAGGTCTTCCAGATTTCTTCGTTTTGCTCGCGCGGCACGGGACCGATACTCTTCCATACTTTCAGCAGCTCATCCAGTTGTGCGGAGATGTCGTTCCACTGTTTGGTTGTGGTAGGCGTTTCGGTGGTCAGTTCGATAGCTTTTTCAATGAGGGCCTGTTTGGCCAGCAGGTTCTTTTCCATCTCTTCGCGGCGCTGCTCGTAATATTCGCGACGGCGTTCGTCGATTTGGCTTGCGGCATTGCGGAAACGGGTCCAAATCTCATCGTTCTGTTCGACGGGTACAGGTCCTATTTCGCGCCATTGCTCGCGGAGGCTCTGCAGTTCTTTGGCAGCTTTTGCTATGGAAGGCTCAACGATCAGCTCTTCAGCCTTTTCGCATAGCAGGGTTTTGCTTTCGAGGTTTTTCTTCTGGTCGAGAAGCATCAGCTCTTTGTTGATTTTGACCTTGTTGAAAAATTGCTCGATGAGGAAATGATAAGTCTGCCAAAGACCGTTAAGTTCAGTTCTTGGTACTTCACCGATGGTTTTCCAGCGCTCCTGAATGGCGTTGAACTGGTCGTATGATTGTTTCAGACTTTCGGATTCGTCGTCGATGAGCTTGCGCAGCTCGTCGAGAATCTGCTGTTTGAGTTCCAGGTTGTGTTTCTTTGCGGCTTCGACTTCGTCGATGTGTTTCTGGCGGCGTTCGCGGTATATGCTGTATGTTTTGCGATAGGCTTCAGCCACGGCATCGTCACTGGCTTCGTATTCATCCTTGTTGCCGCCTTCTTCTATGAAGCGGTCGAAAGCCGCTTTTTTGGCTTCGTGGTCGGCCTCTGCAAAGCGCAGTTTGATGGCGCCTACGCGATTTTTAATCTTTGTGATGTCGTCGTTTTGAAGCAGCTCTTTTAAGGCTTCGATAAGTTCTTCGCGGCTCAGTCCACTGTAATCCACTGCTGGTTCTTCCTCGATTTCCGCTTCGGCTTCCGATGTAGGCTCTGAGGATTGTTCGTTTTCGGCAGTGTTTTCGATTGCGGGTTCGTTTGCCGGTTCGATTGTTTCGACATTTGTTTGCTCATCGACAGGTGTTTTGTCGGTGGTTTCCTCAGCCTTGTTGTTGTCGGCTGCGGGTTGGCAGTTTTCAGCAGATGTCTCTGCCAGCGTTTCGGGTGTCTGCTCGGACTGGATGGTTTCTTCGCCTGCAGGGGTCAGAATATCTTCCGTAGTCGCGTTTTGCATTTCTTTTGGTTCTTCCATTTTGGTGTTTAGTTTGTGTTACAATTGCTTGTTTTTAAGTAGATTAATAACATTTTCCGGCCTTTGGGCCGGTCAAATTGAAATGCAAAAGTAAACAAAATATTTTATCTGTGAGAAAATTAATATTTTTTAATTTTCTTTGAAGGATTGCCTTCTGATGCTTTGTCAGTCAAAATTAGGCAGCAGGGGGTCGAGAGCCATAATAAGGTCGGACACTTTTTCGCGCTGTTCTTTAAGGAATCGGGCTCTCTTTTTTTGCAGGGCGGCATTGGCGGTATTGTTTGGAAAATAGGTCGTTTCGGGCTTGTCGGGGTCGGAGAAGTTGAAGAGAGCGCTTTCGAAGATGCCGTTTTCGATGAATGACTGCAATATAGTGTCGCGTTCAGACGGCGATGTTGTGTGACTTTGGCCGACGCTTTTTGATGTTTCGTCGTAGATGTATTGTGCTGTTTCAAAGGCGTCGGCACCCATCACAAGGAGTATTTTGTCAAAGATGGCGCTGCTGCCTTGTGTCGGCTGCTCGATGAGGAAGAATGCGTGATGGTCGGCATCCGATTGGTAGCTGTACAGCTTGTTGTTGCCGCCCTCGGAAGTGATATCGTCTTGCCGCTCCAGGTTGAGGTTGTATAGTTGGTTGAGGTAGAAGGCAAAAGTGAAAGCCGGATGGTGTGTGCTCCACATCAATATGGCGGTATTTTCAAGTTTTTCATCGAAATACCCTTCGTAATCGAATATGAATTTTTCTTGTTTTGCCATTAGGGTTTGAAGGATAAATGGTTATAGGGTTTAGAGGTTTCCTTTGTTTTGATTTGTTTTTCTTCGAAATGCAATCCTTTTTCGAACTGGGGCCGGTAGTTGTCGGCAGCGGCGAGCTCTTGAACCCACCCGCGATGGAAGCCGAGTGAGTAGAAAGCGTCGGTGACACGATGGTATTCCTCTTCGGTCAGCTGTCGGTTCAGCTCGTCGGGCAGAACGACACCGTCGGGAGGAAAATACTGGGCCATAAGGGAGATGTGGATGTTGGTAGAGATGTTGTCGGCCAGCCATTGGAGGCATCGGATGGAGTTGTCAATCTGACCCGGCAACACCAGGTGTCGCACTATCATTCCTCGGAATGCCAGTCCGTTGTCGTCGGTGGGTAGCGACGAGCCTTTTTGGTTGTACATTTCCTTGATGGCAAGTTCTGCGATGTGGGGGTAATCGGGGGCGTTCGAATAGCGCCGTGCAAGTTTGGGGTCGCTGTATTTGAAGTCGGGTAGGTATATATCTATGTATGGAGCAATGCGTTGCAGTACCTCTACGCTGTCGTATCCGCCGGTGTTGTAAACGATGGTGGGGAAGAGGCCGCGGGCGTGCAGACCTTCGACAATGGGGGATACCAGGTCGGAATAGTGGCTGGCGCTGACCAACCCGACGATATTTTCGGTTTTCTGCAGACTCTGTGCAGTTGTTTCAACAATCTCATCAATGCTGTGCAGCGTCACCAGTTCGGGCGCGACTTCGGCACGCGAGAAACGCTGGTTCTGGCAGTATATACACTGCAGGTTGCAATGTGCAAAGAATATGTTGCTGATGCCCTTGCTACCTGACAGCGGAGGCTCCTCGCCGGTATGTGCATATACGGCGGCGACTTCGGGACGTTGCGAATCGCTGCGGCAGAACCCCGGTAGGTTTTGACATCGGCGTGGACATTTAGTGCAGGACATATTGCATCGAAAATTGATAGTTGAAAGTTGAAAATAAACGCTGTATTAAAAAAAAAATTTTGCTGTATTAAATAAATATTGTAATTTTGTAATCTCTTTTAGAATGATGTATAACATTTAAACAATATAAAATTATGACAATCAAAGATCTTGAACCAAAAGCTCTGTGGAGCAATTTCTACTCGCTTACGCGCTGCCCGCGTCCTTCGAAGCACGAAGAGGCTGTCCGCAACTTCCTTGTGAAATGGGCCAAAGACAAAAAAATTGACTGCCGTGTTGATAAGGTAGGCAATGTGATTATGAGCAAACCCGCCACCAAGGGTATGGAAAACCGCCGTCCCGTTGTGTTGCAGGCCCATATGGATATGGTGCCTCAGGCACGCGCAGGCAAAGTGCACGACTTCCTGAAAGACCCCATCGAGACCAAGATTGTCGAAGACTGGGTATATGCTTGCGACACCACCCTCGGTGCAGACGACGGTATGGGCGTTGCCGCCATTATGGCTGTTCTCGAATCGAAGACCATCAAACACGGTCCACTCGAAGCTCTCATCACAACCGACGAAGAAACCGGTATGACTGGCGCTTTCGGCCTAAAGGCTGGTGAGTTGAAGGGTGAATTCCTGCTCAACTTGGATTCGGAAACCGAAGGTGAACTCTATGTGGGTTGCGCCGGTGGCGTCGATGCTACAATCACAATCCCCTACGCTACTGAAAAGGCTCCGAAGGATTATTGCGCCTACAAGCTTGTTCTTGGCGGTTTGAAGGGTGGCCACTCCGGTATGGAAATCAACACCGGTCGTGCCAACGTCAACAAACTTCTGTTCCGTCATCTGCGCTGGGTTGCCGAGTGCGGACTTCGCATCGTCAGCATCAACGGTGGCAATATGCGCAACGCCATCCCGCGCGACGCCGAGGCCGTTGTTGCCTTCCCGAAGGAGCATTGCGAATGCATCCTGGCCGAATTTGACAAGGTGGCAGGATGGGTCAAGAAAGAACTCGCATCGGTCGAACCCGACTTCTTTATGAAATATGAAAAAGTCCGTATGACCCAGAATGTTATGACCGATGCCGATACGCAGAAGATTATCAACCTTATGATGGTTGCCCCCAACGGTGTTATCCGTATGAGCCGCGATATGGAAGGATTGGTCGAAACTTCGCTCAATCTGGCCATTGTCAAGACCACAGGCAAGAACTTCACCGTTCAGGCCCTACTGCGTTCGTCGGTCGATACCGCCAAAGAGGCCCTCGCCGAGCGCCTTGTTTGTCTGGCCGAGCTGGCCGGTGGCAACTGCCGTCTCAGCGGTGCATATCCTGGCTGGAAACCCAATATGCAGAGCCCGCTGCTGAAGACTATGAAGCAGACCTACAAGAAACTCTACAAGAAAGAACCCGCCGTTGTGGCTATCCACGCTGGTTTGGAATGTGGCCTTCTGGGCGGCAAGTATCCTGATATGGATATGATCAGTTTCGGTCCTACGCTTCAGAGTCCCCACAGTCCCGACGAGCGCGCCAACATCCCCAGCTGCAAGAAATTCTTTGATTATCTTGTCGCTGCACTCGAGGCAATACCAGAAAAAAAGAAATAATAATGTGAATATGATTGAAGCGTGAAGGTGACCAGTGACACGGGAGTGTTCGTGTCGCTGGTCACTTTTCTTTTCAACATTCATTTTAAATGCTGTTGTCGTTCATAGTACCGGTCTTTAACAATGCATCTGCTTTTGCCGAATGCTACGTTTCGCTGCGTCCGTTGGTGGAAGCGGGAAAGGCCGAGGTTGTCGTCGTTGACGACGGTTCGGACATCCCGCCCAGCGAGGGTAGGGGCATCCGTCTTGTCCGGCGGCCACATTGTGGGGCGGCAGCGGCACGTAATGCCGGCATCGAGGCGGCTCAAGGCAAATATTTGTGGTTTGTGGATGCCGACGATGTTATATGTACTGATGGCATTGAGTGCCTTATAGACGACCTTGAATCCTTGCCAGACGATCTGCAGTTCTTCCATATCGGTGCAATGATGACACAAGAGGATGAAAAAACTCCGGTCAACAATCACCCTTCAACCATAAATCCCCAACTCACAACGTCCAAATCCCCGCTTTCGCTGGTCGTTCCGCACGGCAGTGTTACCGACCACACCACCAATATCATTCGTGGCAGTTGGCTGAAAGAGCACCCCGAATTGCGATATCCGGAGTATATGTCCCTGCTCGAGGATACGGTGTTTTGCCTTAATGTCGTCGAAGCCGCCGAACGTTGCCTTTGCAACGACTCATACCACTTCTATGTACGTCGCGTCTATCATCCTTCGTCAACTTCAGGTCCCTGGTCGGCCGGACGCAGTAGCCGTTTCACTGACGATATTTGCAGCTTTTTCACTTTTCTGCGCAACTATGCCGACCGGCATACCGACAGCACGGTACCTGCTTTCTATGACCGTATGCGTTATGTATATCTGCGTGTGGTGGCTGTCAAAGGGTGCCCTTATAGCGATTTGCAGCGCCTGATGGAAATCGTCGGGAAACCACGCAAGTGTCCACTTTTTATATACCGTTTCATAGCTTTTCTATGTCGAACTTTACGACCAAAGAGATAAACAGTCTTGTCGCTCTGCTGCGTTACGGGCTTTTTGGAGGCCCGCTTCCCCAGGTGCTGCCAACATCGGAAGCACAGTGGCAATCTCTTTATGACCTTACCCGTCAACAGGCAATAACGGCATTGGCCTATGATGCAATCCTTCGTCTGCCGGCCGACAGGCGTCCTCCGCGCAAGGTGTTGTTCCATTTCACATCGTTGGTGCAGACAATCGAAAGTGACAACCGTCAGCGCGAAAAAGCCCTGTCGGATCTTGCAACCATCTGCAACGAGCGATTGGGACTGCAGCTGACAGTCGTAAAAGGCTCGTCGCTTGCCAGTCGTTATCCCAAACCGTTGCATCGCGAATGTGGTGATAACGACCTCTTTACGGGAGCCGATACTGGGCGATTGAAGACACTGCTCGAATCGATGGGTATAGCCATCGACAGTAAAGACCCGCGTCACATTGCTTTCGTCTATGAAAACACGACCTTCGAGGCGCACACCTACCTCCTCTACCACAACGACGACCCCCAGTGGCATTCAGACCAGTCGCATTCGGCTTACTCTGTTCTCCGTCCCGATGAAGAAGCCTTCTTTCTGGCCAAACATTGCGAGCACCATTCCGTTTTTTTTCACAATCCTGTGCGTTTGCGCACGTTAATCGACTGGTGTCTGTTGTTGAAAACCGAAGGGTTCGATTTTGCCAGGTACGACAGATTAAAGAAAGGTACCGATGTCGAAGTCTTTGCCGACTTGATGACGCTTTACTGCAATGAGCTTTTCGGTGTCGGGCTGCGCAACAATACGGATATGAATCTCAAAAACCTGGGCGCCGCCGATTTTGAAAAAATCTATATGCATTGCCCCGAACGCCACAAACTTGCTCTTGTCCGTGTGACCCGTCGCAGTGCAAAGTATATCTTATACTGGAAAAAGTACAGGATGATATATGGTCAATCGATGTTTCGACGTTTTTATTTCAACAATTTGAAGGTTGCAGCAAAACAGCACCGGTACCGCCGCTAACAACGACACAACTTCATTTTTTTTTTTTTTCAATGTTAGTTGATATCTTTATTTAATAAAAATGGTGTAAATGCTTTACAATTAAGAAAAATTGTGTAAATTTGCATTTTGTTAAAATATAAATATGATTATTTATTTTAATTCAAATTATTATTAATCAAATCTTTATTAATTATGAAAAAAGTATTCAGATTTTTTGCAATGGCAGCTTTCGTATTTGGAATGACTGCTATGGTTGCCTGTGGCGATGACAATGAAGGCGAAAACGGTGGCAACGGCGGCAATGGCGGTGGCAACACCGAGAACCTGCCCACCACCCTCACCGAGGATTTCACCAATGGCATCCCCGCCGGCTGGACAAACATTGACGCTGATGGCGACGGTTATGCTTGGCAGGATTGGCTGAACGACCAAAATGGTCAGAGAATGGAAGGCGACGGTGTGGCTATGTCTTGCTCCTATCTGAATGGAGTTGGCGCACTTGAGCCGGACAACTACCTTGTCACCCCGAAGCTCTACATTGAGGAAGGTGCCACTCTGAGCTATGAGGTCGGCGCTGTTGACGCTGACTACTATCGGGATCACTATTCAGTCTTGGTCGGTAATGTTGAGAACGGTGTTTTCAAAGCCGTTGGAACTCTTGTCAACGAGGACGTTCCCAGCCCCAACACCACCACCCGCACTTTCAGCCTGAGCGACTACAAGGGTCAAAGCCTTAGCATTGCTTTCCGTCACTTCGACTGCATCGATATGTACATTATGACTATCGACAACATTAAAGTTACCAAATAAAGAATATTTGATACACTCACTATCCAAAGTGCGCCGCCTTAAAGTGCGGCGCACTTTTTTTGTCTTTTCCCCTAGACCTATTAACGAAAACGTTGACCTTAACTTCAGAATGATTTAACGAAAACGAAGAAGAAAACGAAAACCGAAATGTAATGTCCATTTTAACTCCCAATTAAACACCTCTTTTAATTCCCATTTAAAAAAAAAAGAACCCAACATATCCGCAAGATGCGTTGGGTTCCTTTTTTACGGCCGCAGGATGCGGTCGCCTTCTTGTCATTCGTTCTTCATATGCACATCGACCTGCGGGAAGGGGATGCTGATGCCGTTTTTGTTGAAAGCCTTGTAGATGTTTTCGCGGATGCGCATCCATACTGTCCAGTAGTCGTCAACGGTTGTCCATAGCCATAGGCTGTAATCGACCGAACTGTTGTTGAGTTCGCTGACGGCGATTTTCGGTATGGGGTCTTTGAGGATGAGCTCGTCGGCATTGATGACGTCCATAATGACCTGGCGCGCCTTGTCGAGGTCGGTGCCGTATGCCACGCTGGCTACGACGTCGAGACGGATAACGTTGTCTTTTGTGTGGTTGATAAGGCTCTTGGTGGCCAGTTCGCTGTTAGGCACAATGATGATGCGGCCGTTGAAGGGGCGGATAAGGGTATGGAAAATGCGTATCTCTTTGACGTAGCCTTTGAAGGTGCCCACTTCGATGTAGTCGCCCACCTTGAAGGGACGCAGTAGCAGGATGATGACTCCGCCGGCAAAGTTTTGCAGTGTGCCTTGCAAAGCCATACCGATAGCCAGACCGGCGGCACCGAGGACGGCGATGAACGAGGTGGCTTTGATGCCGATGATGTCCATAGCCATTATGATGAGCATCACTTTCATCAGCACATCGACTAGCGAGGTAAGGAAGCCTTTGAGTGTCGATTCTGCATTGCGACGCTCAAGCATCTTGGTGAGGCCTTTCTTGAGCAGTTTGATGAGTTTGAAGCCAATCCAAAGGACCAGGATGCAGCCTATCAGTTTAGGAACGAAGGCTACGGTGAGGTCAAGCAGGCCGGAGAGGGCATCCTTGAATATTGTGTTTTCGCCTGTGACTACGGCCTTGATGTCGCCAAGGTTCATATTGCGGACTGTATCGATTACGGTGTGGGTGATACTGTCGGTTTTCTGCGCGACTTCGGCAATGCTGCCCTTGGCTACAGTGTCTGTGACTGCCGGTGTTGTGGCCTGCTGTGCTGCAGCTGCCAGGAGATTCTGTGTTTCGTCTAATAAAAGCATTGAATGAATATTTATGATATTTGAAATATGTTTTTTTACGATCGCATTCTGCGGTAGCTTCTTTGCTGTATCTAACTCATATTCTCATTTGATCACTACCTTGTATGTCAACAGGTTGTCGATGCGAATGATATATACTCCGGCGGCGGGGATGGTGAAGGCGTCGCTGCCGCTGCTTTGTCGGCGGGCGATGTTGCGGCCGGTTATGTCAAGGATTTCGATGGTTTGTCCTGCGGTACTGCCGACGGTGACCTGATGGCTGCTGACGGCAATGGTGACGTTGTTGTCGTCGGAGTTCTCAATGCCGATGGTGACGCAGTTGTAGTGGGCGTTGAAGGAAGTGTCGTTTGTCAGCGTGATGGTGAGCGGGTTGTCCCAGACGGTTCCGTCGTTGTTCCATCCGATGAAAGAACAGTTGTTGTAGCCGTCGCATTCGATAAAAGCTTCGGCGAAGAGTGATAACTGAGTGCCTATGGGCAGCGTGGCTTCGGTGTAGCGAGTGTCGTTGAGAGTGTTGTCGTCCCAGACCTGGAACCAGGCGTTGCCGCAGATGCCGTCATTGCTGACGGAGATGGTCGCTGTTTCGATTTCGTTGATGCAGCCTATCAGTTGTATGTCGGCGTGGAGTTTTTTGCGACTTTTCTGGCAGGATATGGACGTTTCAGTGATGTCGATGCTCGATGTGTTGCTGCTGTAGATGACCGAACTGTAGCGGTTGGGGGTCGATGTGCATTTGAAGTAAGAACTGTAGTTGGCACTGTGTCCCGAGTTGTCGTGAATGGCAATCATCAAGTTGTCGTGTCCGTTGTAGAAGAATGGAGTGTTGAGTCGCAGTTCGTTCCATCCATTGGTGCAATTAATGGGTCCGCTATAGACCAGCTGCAGCTGGCTGTAGTGGACGAGGTCTTGTGTGGTGGTGCTTGTGTATTGGTTTTTGTCGGTGTTAGCCATATAGATGTCGCAATAGTCCAGATTGAGAGTGTTGTTGCTGGCATAGTTGAAAACTATTTTCTCGATGCTCATTGCCGTACCGATTTCGCTGCTGGTGTAGATTGTCTGGACATAGGAGTAGCGTGCATCGGTGTTGACGGGGATGTTTCTGTCTAGGGAAGAGGCATCGCCTATAGTGGTGTTTTGCAGGTCTAGACAGCTGGCTGTGCGGAATTCAAGAAACTCAGTGTATGGGCTTTCCGATTCATCGAAGCAAACGCTTTTGATGCGAAAAAAATATGATGTGTTGATATCCAGATTGCTGAGGGTGATGGTGTTGCTGTAGCAGGTGTCATAGTAGTAGGTGAGGGTTGTGGTGTTTTCATACTGAACGATGTAGTGGTCGGCGCGCCCGTTCCAACGCAGTTTTGCCGCTGTCGAGCCTACGCTGTCCACAACGGGGTCGGTGGGTTTCATACAGCCTCTCAAGTCGTTGTATGTGAACGATATTGTTTCGCCAGGTATTCCGATATTGGTGATTGAGATAGTGGTGTCGATTATGTTTTGCGTTAGCCAAGGGCGCGGGTCGGTGGTGGGTCCAAAGGCAGTGCGTGCGGTGTTGCCGCTGAAGAAGGCCTGTGCCGGACTACCGTTGGTAGTGTCATCGCTGCCTCCGGGACGGAAGATATAGACTTCGTCGAACTCCGACACGCCGTCGTAGCCTGCGTTGCCATTGAAACGGTCGTCGATGCGATAGATTAGCAGACCTTTGCCGGGCAAGGTTGTTTCGAATTGTTCGGTGTTGTCGCGATATTCGAGCAGGTACCACTGATTGGGGTGGTCGGCGCGGATTTTGTATGCGATGTTGTCGTAGTTGTTATCGCCGAGCGAGTGGAGTGTATATATTCCAGGCATTGTGATTTCCGGAATCGAGTCAATCCAGTTGCCGTATTTCCATTTCATATATGCGCCCATTGTCTGTGGCGGTGTGGTGTTGCTGCACATCAGGTCCCAGCTGCTGACACCAGAAACCTGTGTTTGGTTGTTGTAGCGGTAGAGGTCGGGGGCGCCGAGGGTGTGGAACATCTCGTGGCAGAAGGTGGAGCTGCTGAAATAGTGCTCGCCGCTGCCTTCGAGCTGCAGGTTGAAGGTATAGACGCGCTTGCCGTTGATGTAGGCATAGCGGTCGTAGATGGCCCATTTGTGCGGCCACAGCAGATCGCTCCATCCGGTGTAGGTGCCTTTGACAATGAAACAGATGTTATCGACAAAGCCGTCGTTGTCCATATCGAGGTTGATGGCTGACGACACTGGAGAGTTGGCGTTGACGTAGTCGATGGCGCGTTGCAGCAGGCTGAATTCGCGGTCGCGTCGTTCGTTGTCATCGTCGTAGCCGCTGGGGTTGGTTGTGGCGTCGTAGGGCATATAGTATGCGCGAGGCAGCGAGTCCTGATAGGAGATGACATTGTTGCCATCGGGGGTGGGGTAGTAGTAGGTTGGTATGTGGATTTTGTTGTACGATACTGTTTTGAAGTAGTTGTACATAGATGTTGCGTTTGCCGACGAGTCGTTGAACATAGCATTGATGGTGGAGAGCGACGTGCTGATTTCGTTTTCGTCGCTGAAACGGACAAATATGACTATGTTGTTGAGCGTGCCGTGGTTGCGACCCGAAGTCTTGGTGGGAGTGTGTTGATATTGTTCGGGTACGTCGAAACGTTTCTGTAACTTGTGCCACGTCTCGCTGTCCACACCTACGTTGGGCTTCAAACCCACCGAAGCAGGATCTACACTTCCGACCACATAGTCGGTGGCTACAACATCCCATCGCTCTCCGCTCTCCGCTCTTCGCTCCCCGCTCTTTGCGGCATAGACCCAAAAACCTGTCCGCGGATTCTGGACTATTGTGAATCCGTTGGCGTCGTGCAGGCGGTGATAGTACTCGTCACCGCTGAGCAGACAATGCAGTGTGTCGCCGTTGGGCTGAATGCGCACGGCAGGGGCATTGAAGATGGGTGCTGCCGATAGCGTGCCGACCGTGGAGGCAAGCAATGCAACCAGCATAAGTATCGATAATCTTTTTTTCATTTTTGATGAATTTAAGCGTTTAATGTGTTTCTTAACGAGAAACGATATAATATATTGTTTCAGTATTAAAAAATACTTTTTTAATAATACTTTTCTCTCTTTGAAGGTTGGAGTGTGCTGGCGGGGACGCCTGCATACCAAGTTAATATCGTCAGTATATGTTAAAATCAATTATTTTATTTATCTTTGCATTTTAAACAATTATTAATTTTTGAACGTAACACAATGAAAAAGTTATTATTACTCACTTTTGCAGTTGCGATTGCAATGGTCGGCTGCAAGCAAAAAACAGAAACGGCAGAGGTTAAGGAAAACGATAGTGCAACGGTTTATATGACTACCGAAATCACTCCCGAAGCCTTGGTAAAGATTTATGAGGCATTGGGCGTTAAAGCCGAAGGCCGTGTGGCTGTGAAGATCAGTTCTGGCGAGGGCGGCAATATGCACTACCTGCAGCCGGCGCTGATAGGTGAATTTGTGAAAACCGTAGGCGGCACACTGGTGGAATGCAACACTGCTTACCCTGGTACCCGTATGGACACTGAAAGTCACTGGAAAACAATACGCGAGCACGGCTTTCTTGATGTGGCCCCGTTCGATTTGATGGACGAGGAGGGTACGATGCAGATACCCGTCGCCGACACGACGCACATAAAATACGACATCGTCGGTACCCACTTGGCCAATTATGATTTTATGGTCAACTTGGCTCATTTCAAGGGCCACGCTATGGGTGGCTATGGTGGAGTCTTGAAGAACCAGAGTATCGGTGTGGCTTCGACTGCCGGCAAATACTACATCCACAGTGCAGGTCGCTCCAGCAGCGAGTGGCTTGACGACGATCAGGACGGTTTCCTCGAAAGTATGGCCGCAGCAGCACAGGGCGTGCACAACTATTTCAAAGCCGAAGGCCGCAATATTATCTATATCAACGTAATGAACAACATTTCGATTGATTGTGACTGTGACGGCAACCCCCACGCTCCCGAACTGAAGGATATGGGTATTTTGGCTTCGACCGACCCCGTGGCTTTGGATCAGGCTAGTCTTGACCTTGTATATAACCACAAAAATGCTGAGGGTGATGACAATACTGCCTTAATCAAGCGCGTTGAGGAGAAACACGGTTTGCACACCATCGAGCACGCCGAGAAGATAGGTCTCGGTACCCGCAAATACAAAATCGTCAGCATCGACAAGTAAAAATCAGTGAATTAATGATTAAACGATAGTTTTAGTTATTATTCATCTGGTTTTAGATTCTTTA
Organism: Bacteroidales bacterium; assembly: GCA_017958525.1. GTDB lineage: Bacteria > Bacteroidota > Bacteroidia > Bacteroidales > P3 > Colimorpha. The sequence continues at coordinate 930 of JAGDCN010000147.1, read as the reverse complement.
TAAATAAAATGCCCTGCATTGCAGGGCATTTTTATGTTTCAAAAATATACATATCCGGACCTGAGACTAATCGTCGTTCTTGGCGTTTGGAACAAGGAACACCACTGTCAGCGCTCCCACCGCGCCGGCCACCGGCACTATGATGCGGGCCACCGAACCCGCAGGGATGAACACAAAGGTGGATAGCAGCACCATTGCCGTCATCACGCCCACGGCACCGGCCTTCTGCGTGGCTGTCATTCCGCCTCGCCGCTGGTAGTTGCGGATATACTTGCCCAGCCACGATGCCAGCAGCCACTGCTGCAGCCGCGGCGACGACCGGTAGAACAGCCACGACGCCAGCAGCATGAACGGCGTCGTCGGCAACCCCGGCACCACCACGCCCAACGCCCCCAACCCCACGGCCAGCAGGCCTAAACCTATGTAGAGGTAGCGTCTCATCATTTTCTTATTCTGTCAGGCTGAGTGGGTTTGTAAGGAAGTCGTAAAGGCTGACGAATAATATTCCGTTGTCGTTTTGGTATCGAGGAATGGAATCCAAGGTGATGACCACCTTGCGGAAACTGTCGTTTATTTTACGCAGTGAGCGGAGCTCTTGTTCGCGTTTCTCATCGTCCTCAATACGATAGGCCGATTGGATATAGTACCGACGGAAGCCTTGATTGCATACGAAATCCACTTCGAGGTGACGGCGCTCATATTTGCCGTCTGGTTTGGCGACAGTTTCGGTTATCTCGCCTACATCCACGTCCATCCCTCTGCGTCGGAGCTCATTGTAAATCAGATTTTCCATAAGGTGAGTCTCCTCCATTTGCCGGAAGTTGAGACGTGCGTTTCTCAGTCCAAGATCCTCAAAGTAGTATTTTGACGGTGTGTCAATATACTGCTTCCCCTTGATGTCGTACCGGAGAGACTTCTCGACGAGGAATG
>JAGDCN010000146.1 GCA_017958525.1 Bacteroidales bacterium | reverse complement strand
ACCAGTTCAACACCGCTGATTCTGTTGATGTCGCCACCCACCGAACGGCATTTGCCAACATACTCAGGATTGCCGTCAAAACGTTTTGAAAGAATATCGTACAAAACATATTTGATCAGACTCGTTTTTCCCGAACCCGACACACCTGTCACCACAGTCAGCACTCCTAAGGGGATATCCACATCAATATGTTTCAGGTTGTTGCAATAAGCGCCCTTCAATTCTATTTTGTCCCGCCACGGACGACGGCTTTTGGGAATGGCAATATCACACAATCCCAACAGATATTGTGCCGTGAGCGAATTTTGAATTTTGAACTTGGATTTTTTTATGCAGGTGTTGTCAATACCACCACCGTCATTCGTTAGTTCCATCACGACTTCGCCGCCCAAGCGTCCGGCGCCTGGTCCGATGTCAATGATATAGTCGGCTGCGCGCATTATCTCTTCGTCGTGTTCCACTACGATGACCGTGTTGCCAAGGTCGCGAAGACTTTTTAGCACAGCTATGAGTTGGTCAGTGTCACGAGAATGAAGACCTATCGAAGGCTCATCGAGGATATACATAGAACCAACCAGCGAACTGCCAAGCGATGTGGCAAGGTTTATACGTTGGCTTTCACCGCCGCTCAACGTGTTCGACAAGCGACTGAGGGTCAAATAACCAAGCCCCACTTCCATAAGATAGCCAACTCGATTGTGCAACTCTTTCGTAATGCGCTCTGTCAATTTGCGTTCGTATTCCGTCAGCTCCATCGTTCTCAAGAATTCTGCCAAATCCTTGACGGGCATATCCGTAAGCTCAGTTATCGACTTGCCGCACACCTTTACATATTGCGCATCGGGACGAAGTCGGGAACCGTTGCAGTCGGGACAGATGGTTTTACCCCGATAGCGCGCCAGCATCACACGATATTGAATTTTATAACTCTGTGATTCAACCCATTTAAAAAAGCCGTCTATACCTTCCCAGATGCTGTTTCCGTGCCACAAAAGGCGACGTTCTTTCTCGCTGAGGTCACAGTATGGTTTGTGTATGGGAAAATCCAGCTTGGGCGAGAGACGTATGAAATGCTGCTTCCATTCCGACATTTTTTCACCTTTCCAGCACACCACAGCATCCTCATATACAGACAATTGTTTGTTGGGAACAACAATATCTTCATCGATGCCGATTACACTGCCATAGCCCTGACAGCGTGGACAGGCACCGTACGGATTGTTGAAACTGAAGAAATTGGGATTCGGTTTTTCGAAAGTGATTCCGTCGGCCTCGAAGCGGTTTGAGAAGTATTCTATTTTGGAATCTGACGGATCGTCGCCTATTGCCAAAATGCAGCAACTGCCGCGACCTTCGAAAAAAGCTGTCTGCACAGACTCTGAAACTCGCGCCAGCTGGTCATCGTCGCCCTGACGGATGGCAATTCTATCCACCAGCAGCATCGGGTCGGTATAAGTTTCTTTATCGTTACAGGTCGGCAGAAAATCCTCTATGCGCAGCACCGTTCCAGCAATGGAAACACGCATAAAACCCTCTTGTTTAAGGATTTCCAGCTGAGCTTTCAAAGGACGTTCTTTTGTCACCTCGAGGGGAGCCAGCAGCATAATCTTCTGACCGTCAGGGAGTGAATATACATAATCAACCACATCACTGACGCTGTGGCGCTTCACCTCAACGCCCGACACTGGCGAGAACGTGCGCCCAATGCGGGCATAAAGTAGTTTCAGATATTCATAAATCTCGGTCGACGTGCCTACCGTCGAGCGCGGATTGGAGGTGTTCACCTTCTGCTCGATGGCTATGGCCGGAGCCACACCGAGAATATAGTCCACCTCAGGCTTGCTCATACGGCCCATAAACTGGCGCGCATAGCTGCTCAGGCTCTCCACATAGCGGCGCTGTCCCTCGGCATAGAGGGTGTCGAACGCCAGCGACGACTTGCCGCTGCCACTCAAGCCCGTGATTACCACCAGCTTGTTGCGCGGAATGCGCACGTCAATGTTCTTCAGGTTATTGACACGCGCCCCTTTTATGATGATATAGTTGTCTTCGTCTTTCTTCATCGTTTAAGGACAACGCGCCAACACGCTTTTTATTGCCAAAGTGCAACAAAAAAACTATCGCAGCAGAATTATCTCCGAAACGCAGAGGTCGTCGTATTTGACGCCTTTGGTCGTCCGCTGCACTTTGAGTGTCAGCTCCTTGATTTTGCCACGCCGGTCAACGTATTCCCACTGAACCTTGTAATCCATATTGCGTTCCGTTATAGGTATGCGTATGGCGGCATCCGTGAGGCCTTGCCAGGAAAAATCAGCTGGCATCTCATTGCCGTTACAATGCCATTCAACATAACCGAGAAAGTAGCCGTTTTCATTGCCACAGTTCTTCCAACATCCGTCGAGGGCAAAATCCAGCGAATCAATGCGGCTGTTGTTGCGCCACGTTGCCGGGTCCTTGGTATAACCATTGTAGATCAACACACCTGTCACCAGTGTCGAATCCTTGAAAGTAATGGTTATGGTCAAATCTCCATTGGCATCGGGTTTCAGCACTGCCGCCGTAGAAAGATCCATATCGCTCAGATTGGCAGCGGGATATTTTGCAACGCCGCCCGACAGACTTACGGAATAGCGGTCGGGGCTGATGCGGTGTTTGAGAAGTCCGGCCACATCCTCGTTGCGGCAGATGGTGGCATATTTTATCCTGAAAGGCTCGGCCTTGGCCAAATCGAAAGCGTAGGTCTGATACTCAAAGCCTTTGGCCGTCTGCGTCATTGGCAGTCCCTCAATCTCGAAAAGGTCATACTTTGGACGCCTGATCGCTGCGCTTGTATCGACCACAGCGCGGAAGCGCGAAGCCTTGCCGTCGCCCCAATAGGCCGCCGGCGAAAAGTCGTAGAAGAAAGTATTGCCTTGCCACAAACCTTTGCCAAAAACGCTATAACTCTCATACAATGAACTCACCACATAGTTATCAACCTTATAACATACCACCAGCTCCACCGTTTGTCCTGCCGGCAAGTCCAGTTCGGCATAGTACCAGCGGCGGCAAAGTGCAGCGGTGTACGACAATACCTTTTCTCCAAACCGCTCCACCAATTGGCGCGAACGCTTGGCCGAATAGTTCCAGTCGGCGCTGTCGGGCTGCAGCATCGGGTCATCAACGTCATACTCCACACCGTCAATGCCAAATTCCAAAATCAACGACGGGTCGGCGTACGCCACCGAAGGCACAAGTATCGTGTCGCTCGAATGCCTTACCGCAAGACTCCTACCATCAAGGCTGAACAGCACATCGCGCACATAACTGTCGCGCCAGCCGCGCTCATCAATACTTTCTGAAAAATCCGAATACTCCCAATGTGCCTTTCCTTCGCCGTACCAGTCGACAGGAAAACCATACGGCAACGCGCGGAAATTACTGTCGCTGCGATTCCAAAGCAGATAGCGCACCTCAACGGTGGTATAGCCATAGCCGAGCGTAAAACAGCACTGTTCGTCAAGCAGTTGGACCTGCGGCACGTGCACCGCCACAGGGGTACGCGACAATGTCATTGCCGAACGATGAGACACCGGGTCGCCGTTGGCCATTGCCGTAACGCTTGCAACAAGCAAAACAATAAACAGAACAAATCTTTTCATAATCAAAACGCTTTATTGTGGGTTCACGCAATATATGTAACAAAAAACGTCCGTTTTTTACTCAGCATAATAATCTCCACGTTTCAAAGCCTTCTGGCGCTGTCACCGATAAGGACTGGAATAACCTGGCAATCAATGCCAAAACGGTTCTTGTAACTAAATTTCACTTTTGAACAGAACTTATCGTACAAACCGTCTTTCACCAAGTTAATTGTGCATCCGCCAAAGCCTCCGCCCATAATGCGGCTGCCAGTGACGCCCGAGCGCCGTGCCTCGTCAACAAGGTAATCTATCTCCTCACAACTGACTTCATAATCTTCCGCCAATCCCTTGTGCGTAAGGTACATCTGGCAACCGACCTCTTCATAATCGCCTCGCTGCAGGGCTTCGCAAACAGCCAATACCCGGTCCTTCTCGCCCAGCACATAACGCGCACGACGGTAATCCTCGTCAGCGAGACGGGGCCTCAGTTCTTCGAGCTGCCGCCAGGTGCAGTCGCGCAGGGTCTCAACACCAGCCATCTGCGCCACGCGTTCGCAGCTGCGACGGCGGTCATTGTAGGGCGACCCCACCAGTTCGTGCTTCACGCAGCTGTTGACCAGCACCAGCTTGTAACCCTCAGGATTCCAAGGGAAATACTCATATTCGCCACTACGGCAATCCAACCGCATCAGCGAACCCTTGCGGCCGTGCATCGATGCAAACTGATCCATAATACCACACATAACACCGACATACTTGTGTTCCGTCGCCTGACCGATTTTGGCCATTGTCATACGGTCAAGTCGTCCGCCGCCGAAGACATCATTCAACGCATAAGCAAAGCAACATTCCAACGCTGCCGACGAGCTCATACCGGCACCAAGCGGAACGTCGCCACCATAGACGACATCGAACCCCTCGACGGCAACACCGGCGGCAAGCATTTCACGCACAACACCATAGACATAGCGCAGATGCACTTGCGATGGCCCTTCGGGGTCATTGATGCTGAACGACGACTCCAATTGCAAATCCATCGCATATGCATTGACCTTATCGGTGCCATTGGGACTGATGACAAGCGTAATGGATTGTTCCACAGCACCTGGGAATACGAAACCGCCATTATAGTCGGTATGTTCGCCAATCAGGTTGATGCGTCCAGGTGCGGCATAGGCCACCCCATCGCGTCCAAACCTGTCGGTGAATACTGCGCGTAAAATACTGGTATCTATCATTTTGCAACAAGTTTAAAAATCGTTGTACTATTAAATGGTTTGTCGGGTGTCAGACGTCCTGTCGATTCGGGCCAATTGTGATTGGGCGAGTCTGGATATTGCTGAGTTTCAAGGCATATTGCACTGCAACGCTGATACTTCACACCATACTTGCCTTCCACTCCATCCAGAAAATTGCCTGTATAAATCTGAATGCCAGGGGTATCGGTATAGACTTCAAGCGTGATACCGGTCACGGGACTTTGCAACACCGCCGCCGGACTTTCCAAGGTGCGGGGCTGATTTAAAACCCAGTTGTGGTCGTAGCCCGAACCAATGTAAAGCTGCTCATAGTCAGCATTTATATCGCGCCCCACCGACTTGGGCTTCCTGAAATCCATCGGAGTATCCGCTACAGCATCAAAATGCCCAAGCGGAATAAGCGTCTCATCGACAGGCGCATACCTGTCAGCATCAATTTGCAGAATATGGTTCAATATCGAACTGCCAAAGTCACCATTGAGATTCCAATAACTGTGGTTGGTGACATTGAGCACCGTAGAGCGGTCTGTTTCAGCGTTGTAGTCGATGTGCAGGGCATTGTCGTCACCAAGCGTATAGGTCACCCGCATCGCCACTCGACCTGGAAAACCATTGTCACCGTCGGGGCTCACCATACACATCCGCAGACAATTTTCATCAGCCTCAATAACATCATATACAGCATACTGCCACCCCATAGGGCCACCGTGCAGGCAGTTAGGTCCATTATTTTGCGGCAATTGGTATTCGACTCCATCGACAATAATGCGCCCGTCGGCCAGCCGATTGGCATAGCGCCCCACAACAGCGCCAAAGTCAGAACTGTGGTTTTCAGGAAAATAGTCTTCTAGGCGGTCGAACCCCTGCACAACGTCACACTCAACACCTGAAGGCATCGGAACGGACATCGACACGATGCGCGCCCCGAAATTGGTGATACAAACCTTCATTCCGTGAACATTTTTCAGTTCGTATAGGCCGACATTTTTTCCATTATACAATAAAGTATTCATAAATTAATAACGCCTTTCATACGATTATATTGCTGAACGCAGAAACAAAAAAACTGACAAAATGGCAGACTTTTTTTTGCAAAAAAAAGTAAAAAAACAAAAAAACACCCCAAAAACTCCTTTCTTAAGAGCCTCTAACACAAGACTATCTTCTTATCAAAGTTTACTCAAATTTTTACTAAAGTTTTATTAAAGTTTATAATGTTAAAATATGATAAGGCTTTTATAGAAATTTAATAAAACTGACATATTTGCAGATGTGGGAGGAAAAGCAAAAAAAAACATTCGGATTATTTTCGTAACTTTCCTTTGAAAATTTGGTACTCAGGCGCCCTCGCCTGAGGTCTCTTTCGCGGGCGAGGGCACCTGCATACCAACCAATTTCATTCGTCTATTTATAAATCCAAAATTATTATGTATATTTGCACGGTCAAAACAACTTTTTTTTTCATTTTCAAAACAGCTTTACATACTAATGAACAATACAATAGTCAACATAATCGACCGCGAGGACCCGCTGCCGCTGTATCTTTTTATCCGCGAGATGTACAATGACGGTGACCGCGTAATGTTTGTGTCGGCCAAAGGCGATGCAGACCGTATTCCGTTCTTTATCAACCTTATGGGTTTAAACCGCGAGTTAGTCGATAGCATCGTGATGAACCGAATATCGGACGAACTGTCTTACGAGCTCATCTGTCGCACCGTCATCGGTCGCCTCGATTCCAAACAGCACTATCTGGTCAACCTGGCCGGCGGCAGCCGCTATATGACGCTGGCTGTACAACGTTCATTTGCACGATTCAACGCCGATTTCTATTACACCAAAACCCGTGAAAACGTGATTGTCAATACAATATACGATGACAGTATATACGACAACGACGATGTCGTCATACCAATAAAACATCGTATGACTGTTGGCGAGCTGCTGGCTGTCAATGGTTTGAGCAATGACGCCAATTCTCCGTCACGCTCGCCGATAAGAAGTGCCGAATACACACATTCGTTTTTCAAAAAATTCATTTCCAACACTCTATCGGCTGCCGACCACGACACCATCTCCTTGCTGCGCCTGCACTATCGCAGCCGCCGCAAAGCAATGAGCATCAAAGCATTGGCAACAACAGGGCTGTCTGAGCGTCCGCGTGTGGAACATCTGGAGGCTCTGCTGTCGCATCTGCATTTCATCCCGCAAAATCCCGACGAACTTACGCCGTCGGAGGTCGATTACCTGACCGGAGGATGGTTTGAGGAATACGTTTACAACATTATCAACGAGCAGGTAAACCCCGACGACATCTCTATCGGAGTCCATATTTCGCGCGGCAAGACGGCTCACAACAACGAACTGGATGTGGTTTATTCCAAAAACAACCAGCTGTATGTCATTGAATGCAAGACCGGTGTGGATAGCAACCGAATGTTCAACGAGATTGTATATAAAGTTTGCGCCCTCCGCGAAGTACTACTTGGAACAACATCGAAAAGCTATATTTTCAGCTTGATACGCGACGATGACGGACGGTTGCGGCAAGTGGCACGCCTGATGGGCGTGGGATTGTACGACTACAACAACATCGTAGAAGGAGTGCCTTTCTCGTAAAACACATATCACTTTCCAGAAACACAGACAACACCCTTTGAACATTCGGCAGGCATTGTAAATCAACAATATCTGCCGAATGTTTAAATATGTGTTAATAAGTATCTGACATTATTGGCGGCTTTAAGAAATCTTATCTGTAATTTAGCAATCTGATTGACAAGGGAAGAATAGAGTATAACATTTTGTATTTGTGTAACAAAAAAACTTTTCAGTATGAAAGGCAGTAATCTTTTTCTGGATTTTGGCGACACACCATCGGAAGAACCTGTCGCCAGCAAAAGTAAAGCACGCACCAACAAAACAGACAAAGCACAGTCTGCCAACGAGTTGCACAATACAGACAACTCTACAGAGCCCTTGCAACCCGCTAAAAGTACATCAAGTAAAAAAGCATCGAAAGAAAAAAAAGTCAGCACTGCAGCTATGAACAAAAAAGAAGAGAAAAACTACACGCAGTATTCGCCCGAGGAGATTATGAAATCGTCGGTGGAGTATTTTAATGGCGATGAATTGGCAGCCAATGTTTGGATGAACAAATACGCCCTGCGCGACGGCAACATCATATACGAGCTCAATCCCGATATGATGCACCATCGTATAGCTTCGGAATTTGCCCGCATAGAACGCAAATACCCCAACCCGATGAGTGAGGATGAAATTTATGGACTGCTGAAGGATTTCCGCTACATCATTCCGCAGGGCAGCCCTATGTCTGGCATTGGCAACAATTTCCAGGTTGTGTCGCTTTCCAACTGCTTTGTCATCGGCAACAGCGGCAACAGCGACTCATACGGCGGCATTATGAAGATAGATCAGGAGCAGGTGCAGATTATGAAACGTCGCGGCGGCGTGGGCCACGACCTGAGCCATATACGTCCCGGCGGCAGCCCTGTGAAGAACTGCGCGTTGAGCTCGACAGGCATTGTTCCCTTTATGGAACGCTACTCGAATACCACACGCGAAGTGGCTCAAGGCGGACGACGCGGAGCCCTGATGCTTTCCATTTCTATCAAGCACCCTGACGCTGAAAAGTTTATCGATGCTAAACTTGAACAGGGCAAAATCACCGGTGCCAACGTGTCGGTAAAAATCACCGACGAGTTTATGCGCTGTGCTATGGAGGGCAAACCCTTTGTGCAACAGTATCCTATTGACTCCGACAACCCAATAATGCGCAAGGAAATCGATGCTTCGGCTCTGTGGAACAAGATTATCGCCAATGCTTGGTCGAGTGCCGAGCCCGGTGTGCTGTTCTGGGACACCATTATACGCGAGTCGGTGCCCGACTGCTATGCCGATTGCGGTTTCCGCACCGTCAGCACTAACCCCTGCGGTGAGATTCCTCTTTGCCCATACGACAGCTGCCGTCTGCAGGCCATAAACCTATACAGCTATGTCGAAAACCCCTTCACCCCGCAGGCCAAGTTCAATTTTGACCTTTTCAGAAAGCACGTCGCTATGGGGCAGCGCCTTATGGATGACCTCATCGACCTTGAACTTGAAAAGGTGGAAAGCATACTTGCCAAAATAGAATCAGACCCCGAAAGCGAAGAAATCAAATCGGTGGAAAAGAACCTGTGGCTCAACATCAAGATGAAGTGCCTCGAAGGCCGCCGCACCGGTTTCGGCATCACCGCAGAAGGCGATATGCTGGCTGCCCTTGGACTTTGCTATGGTACGGACGAAGCCACAAAATTTGCCGTCAGCGTACAGCAAGCACTTGCCTGCGCTGCATACGGTTCGTCGGTAACGATGGCAAAGGAACGCGGATGCTTCCCCATTTACGACGCCAATCGCGAGAAACTCAATCCATTCATCCAGCGCCTGGCGGAAGCAGACCCGAAGCTGTACACTGAGATGCTGACCTATGGCCGTCGTAATATAGCACTGCTAACCATAGCACCGACCGGCACGGTAAGCATCTGCACACAGACCACCTCGGGCATAGAACCTGTCTTCCTCGTTTCGTACAAACGCCGCAAGAAAATCAACCCCAACGACAAAGACACATCAAAACACAAGATAGTCCAGGATCAGAGCGGCGACTATTTCGAAGAATACAATGTGTTCCATCCCAAGTTCATCGACTGGCTGAAAATCAACGGCTATGATGCAGACGAAGTAATGGCAATGAAGGATGCTGACCTGAATAAAATCATCGAAAAATCGCCATACCACAAAGCCACATCGGCCGACATCGACTGGGTGAACAAGGTGAAGATGCAGGGTGCCATCCAGAAATGGGTTGACCATTCCATCAGTGTCACTGTAAATATTCCTAAAGAGACCACGAAGGAGATTGTTCGCGAAATATATGAGACCGCTTGGAAATCAGGTTGTAAAGGATGCACCATCTATCGTGACGGCAGCCGTCACGGTGTGTTGGTGAGCAACGATGAACAGAGCGGACAGCAGTTTGCCGAAACCAAGGCGCCTAAACGTCCAAAGAAACTTGACGCCGAAATAGTCCGCTTCAAAAACAACAAAGAAGACTGGATTGCTGTCGTAGGTATGTACGAAGGACGCCCCTACGAGATTTTCACTGGTCGCGCATCCAACTTCCTGCTGCCGGCAACGGTGGAAAAAGGCTGGGTGATACGCGTCAAGGAACAGGGTGACGAACACGCCCGCTATGATTTCCAATTCCTTGACCCCGACGGATATAAGGTGACCATCGAAGGTCTCTCGCGTACTTTCAAACAAGAATACTGGAATTACGCCAAGCTGATTTCAGGCATCCTTCGCCACGGTATGCCCATCCCCAATGTTGTGGATCTTATCAGCAAACTGACTTTCGACGAAGACACCATTACAACCTGGAAGAACGGCGTTGCACGCGCTCTGCGCCGCTACATCAAGGACGGCACTGCCACCGACGAGGTATGTCCCGACTGCGGTCAAAAAACCGTTGTCTATAGCGGCGGATGCAAACACTGCACCAACTGCGGCTGGAGCAAATGCAGCTAAGCAAAATCGAAACAGAAAGAAAGAGCATCTCGGTTGAGATGCTCTTTTTTTGACCTATGGCAAGTGGTAAACAACTGACGGGAGAATTAATAGCTAGCGAAGTACAACCACACGCTTGATCTCGACACCGACAATCTGGACCAGATAAAGATTTCTGACCTTTCTGTGCGGGACAACATTGTTTTCAACACTTTAACCATCATTTAACCACCCGACCCAGCTTGTCGATATAGACCCATTTGTCTTGAAAGAAAAAAGACTTTGAATCGGACACTTTCGCCAATCCGTCTTTGAAATGATTGGCTTTCTTCCATCTGCACGGTATTACCAGTTCTCCGTTTTTGTCGATAAAACCCAATCGTTTATTGAAGTCCTGAACGACGGCGCGTCCCTCGCTGAACGTCCATACTTGCTTCCAACGGCAGGGTATGACCACTTTTCCAGTTTTGTCCACGTAGCCGCATTTGCCGTCCGCATCCCTCACACCAATCAGTCCTTCACTATAATCACCCATCGCAACCCATACACAAGGGATGACAAGCTGGCCGCGCTGGTCAATCATACCTATCTGGTGGCCTTCCTGCACCCGTGCCAAACCATTATGAAAAGGCCAGCCTTCTTTCCATTTGCACGGAATGGCCAAGCGACCAGTCACATCCACATATCCGCATTTTTTGTTGTCATCAATCACACCGGCCATATACTCGCTGAAAGGGCCGGCAGAATGCCAAGTGCAGGGAATTACTTCATTTCCTTGCCTGTCAATGAAGCCGAATTTTCGCGTCTTTCGGTTTTGTGCCACAGCCAATCCATTATAAAATGGCCCAATCAATGAATATTTTTCCTCGGAGATAATCACCTCATTATCGTGATTCACTATTCCTGCGAAAGAAGGGCCGTTCTTGTGTTGATTCCAAAGTGGGCGTAACCCGAGACGGTCCACTTCTTTCTGTTCGCTGTCGGCTTTCTTTCTTGCCGCCTCCGGAATCACCTGATCCACGTATTCCTTTTGTTTTCTATCGTCTGTTCCTGTGGCAGTTTCATAAATCACAGAATCAGGGCGTTTTTCACTTTTGCACTCCGAATCATTCTGTTCCGTGGCAGCTTTTGGAACCACGCAATCTGTTTTCTTTGGAAGTTCAGAAACAACACTGGCTGGCTTCTTTTCAGGCTCTTCACAGGTGTTCTGCTGTTCCGAGTCTTTTGAGGTAGATTCCTTGTATTTCTTAGCCATCTCCTCCATATATTCCTCACGGCTCGGACCACAGTAACGCGGGTCGTAGTAATAATACCAGTAGGCCGGATTGGCTTTATCGTCTAATACAGAGACAAAAGAGTTTTTGACAAAAGAGTTTTTGAGGGGAGAATCTGTAGTATCCCCGGAAGACTTTTTCGGCTCATCATAACCATAGACCTCGGAAGCACTATAAATATTCCCTTCTTCGTCTTCCACCAAGCCTGATTCTCCTAACAGCCGGTAAGTGGGATCGACTGGGGAGGTGCCGCTTGTGTTTTCATCTTCGTATGCGTCGTCGTGTTTCATTTGCAGATTTTTTTCAGCTGCAAAAATATAACTTTTTCAGCATATGACAAAATAAAAAAAAGGGAGCCTTGAATGACTCCCTTAAAAAGGGCAAAATGGGAAGAATAGTCAATCCGATTATTTTTCTATAGTTATCGTATATACAAAATGACCGTGATCACCAGGGCTGATACATCGGATGATATCACGCTGGCTGATGTCACCAGTAAAGCCTTTCTTGTCGCAGATGCCCTGCCAAGGTTCAATACATACAAAGGGACAACCTGGTTTGTTTGGAGCCCAGATGCCATATGCATCAGCATCATAGCAATCTACTGTTAGCCAAGGCATACCTTTCTTGTCACAAAGAGTCACCGTTGACACATCTTGTTTGTTACTAACAACATTATCAGCCTCTTGCCCGTTCTCTATCATCAAAGCATCGTGGGCAAAGGTTTCATCAGTTATAGGCATAGTGTGCGGCAAATTTTTGGCTATCTGCAATGGAACGCGGTTGCCGTCCTCTAATACCGACTTGACAACTGGGCACACCAAATGATTATCGTTTCTATAATTGTCACAGAAACGTATATATCCGTGAACCTCATCCTTGAAATTGTAATCGGGCATCAGAAAGGCTGGATGCGCCCCAATCTGGTAGTACATCTCGCAACAATCCAAATTCTCTACATTCCAACTCACCACCAGCCTATTCCCCAAAATCAAATAGTTTACATATAGTCCGAAACGATATGGGTATTCCTCTCTGCGATTGGTATCTTTCATACGAAAACTAATGCCATCCTGGCCAGAATCCACTTGTTCGAACTCGCTGTCACGTGCAAAACCGTGTTGTTTCATCGGATAGACCTTACCGCCAACACGGATTTCGTTATTGAACGGCTTGCCCACCACAGGGAACAGCACCGGTGAGTGCCTGTTCCAATAGGCAGCATCACCGTTCCACAAGTATTCTTGTCCCGCATAAACCAAACTTGTAAGTTCAGCCCCATATTCGGAAACCACGATGGACATATCGTCTTTACTATATACCATAGTCTTCTTTTATTAATAATGAAATGCAAAATTACATAAAAAAAATTGATTCCAATATAGACAAATAAAACTTTTCGGTGCTCATATTCTAGTAAGTGATGCACTTGTAACTGGAATTTAGGCACAAAAAGTTACCTTAGGGTGTTCTTATTAAATAGTGACACTACTACTGGATGCGATAATCTCCTTGCAACAAAAAAAGGAGTCCCTTGATGGAACTCCTCTTTAGAAGATTGGCGGCGACCTACTTTTCCACGAACAAGCGCAGTATCATCGGCGATGTGAGGCTTAACTTCTCTGTTCGGAATGGGAAGAGGTGAACACTCACTCCATAACCACCAAAATATTGGGTTT
>JAGDCN010000012.1 GCA_017958525.1 Bacteroidales bacterium | reverse complement strand
CACTGTCGAGGTCAACATCGTTGATATGAACGGCCGCGTCGTTATGAGCGACTCGATGAGCTGCGAAGGCGACTGCGCCAAGACGATGGAGGTTTCGGGTCTTGCCCAGGGAGCCTACTTCGTCCGCATCAGCGGTGAAAATGTCAATATGGTCAAGAAACTTGTTGTGAAATAAGTTGCCAAATAAAAGGTGTGCGGACATTCCATCCGCACACTGAAAGACCAAAAACCGCAGGCGATGGTGCCTGCGAACCACCAGAGGCGGAGCCCGCAAGGCTCCGCCTCTTTTTTATTTACAGTTGCTAAATCCTCGCCCTTCCCAAATTGTTATGCAGGCACGCCCCCGTCTGTCATTCTCCAAAAAAGAACACAATTGTCCCCGTCTGTGAGGCTCTTTGTTGGAAAAAACATATCGCTTCTCTCTGTCTGGTCTTGCTTTATTCGGTTAAAACTTTTAACCCCGTTTTTGGTGAATTAAAAAAAAGTTGTATCTTTGCAAATCGAAAAACGAAGCAATTTTACTTGAAAAATTGCTGTAGTGATTTGAAAATCAATTGTTCGGAAAGATGCTCGAGTGGTTGAAGAGGCCCGCCTGGAAAGCGAGTAAGCGTTAACAGCGCTTCAGGGGTTCGAATCCCCTTCTTTCCGCAAAGAAATGAACGCTGCATTTTTTGCAGCGTTTTTTCTTTCTCTCGGGATAATAATCAACCGCATTGTTGAAATCTTTTTTTCGCTGTTTTGAAAAAAAAATCTATCTTTGTAATTGTATGAAAAAATGCGGTAACGATAGTAAGGGCTTGAATGTCAATGAAACGGCACCGAAAAACGGTGGCATATAAGAGTTTTTTTTATGATTGGCGACTTTTGGCAGTCGCCTTTTTCTTAATAAACAGGTTAATTTAGGACTTAAATATAAATAACAGAAAAAACAAAAAATATATAACTATGGGTAATTTAAAAGGAAGGAACCTGATTTCCATCACCGACTTCAGCAAGGAAGAGTACATACAAGTACTTGACATCGCCGAAGAATTTGAAAAAAATCCGAAACAACCTATCTTGAGCGACAAGGTGGTTGCCACTCTATTCTTCGAACCTTCGACGCGCACGCGACTCAGTTTCGAAAGTGCCGCTAACCAGTTGGGTGCCCGCATCATCGGTTTCAGCGACCCGGGTGGTACCAGTGTCCAGAAGGGCGAATCGCTGCACGACACCATCGTGATGGTGGCCAGCTATGCCGACCTTATCGTGATGCGCAACCCCAAAGAGGGCAGCAGCCGCTATGCCAGCGAGGTCAGCGCAGTCCCTGTCATCAATGCCGGCGATGGTGCCAACCAGCACCCGACACAGTGTATGCTGGATCTCTACAGCATCCGCAAAACACAGGGTACACTTGAAAACCTGCAGATTGCCTGTGTCGGTGACCTCAAATACGGTCGCACGGTACACTCTCTTGTGCAGGCTATGTGCAATTTCAACGCCACCTTCCACCTTGTGTCGCCGCAGGAACTGAAACTGCCCTCGTCGGTGAAGGCTTCAATCAAAAACGCCGGTCTCAAATACTATCAATACACCGACCTCAACGATGTTATCCCCAATGCCGACATTATATATATGACCCGTGTGCAACGTGAGCGTTTCCCCGATCCGCTTGAGTACGAGCGTGTCAAGGACAGCTGCATACTTACGGCATCGATGCTGAAAGGATGCAAAAACACTATGAAAGTCCTTCACCCGCTGCCGCGCGTCAACGAAATCACCGTTGATGTCGATAGCACCCCCTACGCCTATTATTTCCAGCAGGCCCAAAACGGCGTTTATGTCCGTCAGGCTCTTATGGCTGCCATCTTGGGTGTAAGATAATTTGATTAGTTGAAAATTGAAAATCGTATTTTTATGGAAAACAAGAAAGAATTAGTAGTATCGGCCATCGAGAACGGCACGGTAATCGACCATATCCCCACAGATGTTGTTTATCAGGTGATTCGCATCCTGGGACTTGAAAAATACAACGACGAAGTCCTTATTGGCAACTATCTGCATAGCAAGAAGTTCGGCCGCAAGGGTATTGTGAAAATCAAAAACAAATTCTTCGACAAGGACGAAATCAACAAAATAGCTCTTGTCGCACCTTTGGCCAGCATCATCACTATCAAGAACTACGAGGTGGTAGAGAAAATAAAGGCTGAGATTCCGGATCATATCGACCATATCATCAAATGTATGAACCCGAAGTGCATCACCAACTTTGAACAGATTGACACCAAGTTCGACGTCATAGACAAGGAAAACCTGAAGTTGAAATGCCACTATTGCGAGAAGTTCACCACTAAGGAAACAATGAAATTCCAGGACTAATATGAAACGTTATCTGACTGGCCTTGCGATTCTTACCGGAGTGATGCTGCTTCTGGCTTTTGCTGTCAAATGGATGGCAATGCCGTTCTTCGCACCCGTTGCCTCGTGGATGCTGCCCGCTGCGGTGCTCTATTTCGGTGTCGCCTATGGCGTTCAGTACTGGATGACTGTGGGTGCCGTCAACAAAAATCCCAAGGCTTTTATCCAGTTCTTCCTGGCAACAACGGTGGGTGTCCTGTTGCTCCACATTGTCGTCTTGATCGGTGGTATGCTGATAAACCCGGCAGGTGGCAAGCGCTTCGCCATAGGATTCCTCATCCTGTATGTTGTCTATACGGTTTATATGACTGTCTCGCTGGTGCTCTTTATGCGTAATCCGGAGAACAAATAATGCTATTGTCTCACAAGACTTACCGTACGGCGCCAGGTTTGACTGGCGCCGTTTTCGTTATAGGCTTCAATGGCTATCAGATACTTGCCTCGCGCGCAGTTTCTGCCGCTGTTGTCGCTGCCGTCCCAGACAATATTGCCGCTGCATCCTAACAACTGTCCTCGCGACAAGTGGCGCACCAGTCGGCCGTTGCGGTCGTAGATGCTGATGTTGGCGGCCAAATCACATTGCTCCAATGTGTAGGTTATGTTGAGAAGGTCGTTGTATCCGTCGCCGTCGGGCGAGAAAAGGGTAGTGCTCAAAGCAAAACTGTTATCGATGAAAAGAGACTCTTGACTCTGCGAATTCTTGCCCGTGGGTGTTCCGTAACCTGCTGTCGAAGCGGCAGAATACCAGTTGGATGCATCCTGTGTTGGACGCTCGACAGAACGACGCTCCAGCGACACACCTTCAACATCGCGTAGCAAACGGCTGTGCATCTTGGCATCATAGTCGAATCTGTCCAGTATTGTGCTGTCTGCCGCCGCCACAACTACGCTTCCCGATGCATCGTTGTAGGAAGGCATCGATGGGACTTGCAGGAGGCGGGCAGGGTAGGGGACGCTGTACTGGCTGGCAACATAGTCGGCGTCGGTCGTGATGACAATTAGAGTATGAGACTGTATGACACCGGTGCCAATGGGATGCATACGCATTATGGAGTCGCCCTTCACAGCGGCCAAAAATATTTGGGAGAGCGACAAATTGTTGCCGCTGCGGTTGTAAAGTTCCACATAGTCGGAACCGCCGCTCTTGGGATTGAAAAGTATTTCGTTGATAACTATTTCGCCTGTTTGGGGCTTTTGACCGTCATCACCGGAATTGCCGCATCCGTCGCTGTTAATCATTATGTCGTCATAGTAGAACAAGTGCGCACGCGACGAGGTATAGCAGCAGTAAATACCGAAATAGACTTCGTCGGGGACTGTTTCAAGCAGCATAGCAGATCCACATTCAACATAGTTTGCCGTTCCGGTTTCGCCAACGGTATCGACAGCAAAAAGCAATTGCTGACGGTTAATCATTCGTATGCAGAAACGCAACCGATTGTTGCCAAGCGTTGGACGGTAAGGAAATGTGTAAAGTGGTATGTCGTCTTGATATACGGTTATCTGCTTGTTGCCCGAAGTAGGGTCGCTCACGGCAAGCGATAGATGATGGCTGGCCTTCAGCAGGTCGGCACTGTCGGCATAAAGCGCTATGATAGTGTAGTTGTTTGCCGTGGGCGTGAAAGCAAGCCGCAACCATAAGCTCCATTCGACGGTGTCGCTGGACGGCATAGAGTAGGGGAGTGCTATCTGCGACGTGTCGGCACCTGCGCTGTAGAGCTGCAACTGACCGTTGCTGTTGATGCGAAAATCGGCAGTGTCGCCCGTCCAAGTGGGATTGTTGTGCAAATCGCCGTCGCTGAAATTGTCGCAAATCTGCCCTTGCGCCATTAACGGAAAAAGCATCAGTAGGATAGCAACTATCGAACTGACGCTATGTTTTATGGCTTTGGGTTTGGAGGACATCCGTGCTCCTATTTTTTCGGCTGATTCACTGAAGGCTTGTCTGCAGGCTTATATTCTTTCTTATAGCTTGCCGGATGTCTGTGATGACGGTTCTTTGCCATCTTTTCTTTCAGCATTTTGCTTTGTTCGGGAGTGAGCACCGCATCGATGGCCACTTTGCTGCGATAGTATTCCTTGCTGATTTCGGCCTGAAGATGCCCCTCACGCTCGTAGAGAGGGAAGAGGACTGCGCTGTGGTCGTTAGGCGAATCCATATACGAACGGATGCTGTCGCGCACAGCGTTCAGCTGGCTGCGATAATTTTCAACGTTTTTGGCGGTGCGCTTGGTGATAAGGTCTATCTTCGACTTTTGAACTTTTGAAAGGTCGGATATAAGATCGGTTATCCCCACATTGTTCTCTTTGGGCTGCACACCCTTGGGCTGCGCCATTGCACCGCCGGCCAGGCAGACGAGAAGGACTGTGATGATAATGTGTTTCATAATGATTATTTTTTGTCGTAAACGTTATCGTTAGATGAAATCGGTAATGGGATTGTCGTAATAGGCAGCACTTTCGATGCTTTCTTCCTCGCCGTAGTCGCTGCAGTACTGGTAGATGTCGAACAGTCGTGAGGGCATCTCCGGGCTGATATTGGCAGCCTGGACACCGTCGCGGTGTGAGATGATGAAGGTAACGACAACAATTCCCGCAAAACAGGCAGCGGCGAGTCCACTGACTATGCGCAGCGGACGACGCTTGGGCTCTTGAACAGCCAAAGGCTGCATATTGGATATGCGCTGCATCACGGCATCGGTAACATCGGGCGTATGATCGGCCTTCAGCATCCGGATAGCTTCCAGCGCCTCTTCCAACTCAGGATCTTTGATTTTGTTTTTGTCGTGAACGGTTATCATTGTGTCATCATTTTTTGCAGGTTCTTTTTAGCGCGGAATATCAGCGATTCTACTTTTGAGAGCGATACTTGCATCACTTCGGCTATTTCGTTGTATGAGAAATCCTTGAAGGCGTGAAGCACCAGTGCTGTGCGCTGTTCGTGTTTCAGTTGGCCTATGGCCTGGTGCAGACGGCGTATCTGTTCCTCCTTCATCAGCTGTTCCTCACGCGAATGCTGATAATCGTTGTCGGGCTCCAAGGTGGTGTCGTATGTCACAAATCTTTTCTCGTGCTTCAGCATCTTGGACACAACATTGACGGTGATGCGGTATATGAAAGTACTCAATAAGGATTCGTGGCGGAAACGGGGCAATGCGGTATAGAGTTCCACAAAGACTTGCTGCGTAACCTCATCGACATCCAATTTGTTGCCTACCAGACGATAGCATAGGTTGGCAACGGTCTCCTGATACTCGCGAACGATAATGCTGTATTTTTCTTTGTCGCCCGTCAGGATTTCCTGCACAATTTTCTGCTCTTGTTCGTAGGTCAACATCTGTTAGTATTGTTTTGTTTGAAATTATTGTATTTGTTGTCGAAAAAAATTATCCTACGTGGCGGAATTTGTAAGTAATCGTTCCTTTCTGTTTCTCGGTTGCGTTCCTGTCGGCGTTGAAATGGGCGTTGCGGGCGGCTTTCTTGGCGGCTTCCACCATCGCGTTGTCGTAGTTGTACGACCCTTTGGCGGGAGCGCTGACATCGACTACCACCCCATCCTGGTTAACCCATATCTCGACAACAACATTGCCGTCCTTGGGGCTGGTGTATGACGGCGTCGGCAATGTGCCGCGCAAGCTGCGATTGCCGAGACTAAAGCTGGCTCCATTGCCTTGTCCGCTGCCTCCCTGGGCACCCTGTGTACCGTCGGGGCTGCCAGCTTGGCCGCTGCCGGTGGCAGTACCTTTACCTTCGCTGCCTGAACCGTTCTTGCGCCCTTTGAAAGTGGCATTGGGATTGGTGGTGGGTTGTGTCGCTTCCGAAGGTGCAGTGCTGTTGTTGTCCGACTGCGTCTTTGCCGGTTCGGGCTTGGTGGCGGGAGTGGGTTTGTCCTCCTGTTTGGGAGTCTTTGCCACAGGGGTGGGCTCCTGACCGGTGGTATAACTCTCCTGCGGCGTCGCTGCCGCCGGTGCTGCAGCACTGTTGTCGTCGAAGGTGGCATTGTCGTTGTTGCCAAAGCCTTCTATCTCGCCAAGCACTTCGCCGGCCACACCCATACCTTCCTCCTCGATGGGCGGATTGGGCAACTTGTAGCCAATCCACGAACAGAGCAGTATGGCTAACACCATTATCAGCGTGGTGCTTACAGCCGATATCGTTTTGTCTTTTTTCTCCTGGTTCATTTGGTGTTAAAGTTTGAGGGTTAAAGGGATTGAGGGTTTGTAGGGGTAGGGGAGTTAAAGGGAGTTAAGGGACAATACATTTTGTCTTCGCTTTCTATTTTCAATTCGCCTGTTTCGTTCCCAGTACCACCTTGTGCTTTGTGTCGTGCTCTTTGTTAAGTTGGTTCACGGCGTCAATAACATTCACTATATATTGCACATCTACGGTTTGGTCAGCACGCACAAAGACACCTGCTTCGGCATCGCCGGGAGCCAGACGCTCCAACTCGGTGGCGAGCACGCCTCTCATCTCATTGACAAGGTCTTGTCCCATCGTAGCCGACAGTGGCGTGTCGTCGATCTGGAACTGGCAGCGCGATAGCGTCGTTTCGTCACCGGCCGTACCGCCCAAGTCGGAGATGTATATCGTCACGCTCTCCTTGGCCATAGTCTTGTTGTTGCTTTCAGGCAGGAACAATTTGACTGCGTTGGGGCTGATCAGCGTCGAGGTGAGCATAAAGAAAATGAGAAGCAGAAACACCAGGTCGGACATCGACGAGGAGCCTGTTTCTATCCGTATTTGGTTCTGACTTTTGATCATTTTATTTCAATTTTCAATTATCAATTATCAATTTCCTCAGGCTGGTTCGTGCAGCAGGTCCATAAATTCCATCGAACGCACTTCGAGTTCCATAACAACCTTGTTGATACGGCTCACCAGAACATTGTAGAGGAAGTAGGCAATGACACCGACAATCAGACCTCCGATGGTGGTGACCATAGCCTCATAGATACCCGTCGAAAGCAGCTGGATGTCAATGTTGTTGCCGGCGTGAGCCATATCCTGGAACGCTTTGACCATACCGGTCACAGTGCCAAGGAAACCGAGCATAGGTCCCAGCGAAGCCACCGTGGCGACCAGCGACACGCGTTTCTCAAGTTTTGCAACCTCCAATTTGCCTTCGTTCTCGACAGCCGTCTGGATGTCGCTGAGTGGGCGTCCCAGTCGCGACAAACCCTTGGCAACCATACGGCCAATTGAAGAATCGGTCGATTTGGCCAGCGTGCGTGCACCGTCGATGTCGCCCTTGTGGACATACTCGCGAATGTTGTTCATAAAGTTTGTCGAATCGTCTTTCAGGGCGTGGTTCAGCACCAGATAGCGCTCAATCGAGATGTAAAGCGCCAGCACCAGCAGGCAGACGAGGACAATCATAACCCAGCCTCCCTTTGTGGCGAGGGTCAGAACTGAGATTTTTTCAGCCACCTCTACAGGGTCGGCTTGAAGCAAAATGCTGTTGATCAGTGTCATACTTATTCCTTTTTAGTTCGTATTTTTCTGTAAAATTACTGCTTAATTTGTAATTGTTTGGTGCATATAACGTAAAAGTTTCAACATTAGTGTGTTGAAAATGAAATAAAAATAACTCAAGCTTCGCAAAGTTCGGTTAAGATTTCGCTCGGGCCAGCGAGCACGAGTATTTTATTAAGTTATTTTTTACAATTACTTTATGAATCCCCAAAGTGGTTGATTTGCAAATCCGTTGCTAACATACAACAAAGAAGGATGCCTTTTTGGCATCCTTCTTTGTATGTGATTGTCATCCTGTGCTATTTAACGATAAACTTTTTGCTGTGGCCCTGCAGACGGCAGATGTAAATGCCGGGGTTGAGGTCGGCGATATCGACGGTAACCAGGTTCGACGAGGGGGCCACTGCTACGCGGCGCACTATGCGGCCTGTGGCGTCGAAGATCTGCATCTCCACATCGCTGTTACCGTCGATGTGGTAGGTGACATTGATTTGGCTGCTTGCAGGATTGGGATAGATGTCTGCGGCAAAGGGATTTTCAACGGTCTGGACGGCTATCGGCGTGGGGTCGGCAATACTGTCTCTTGGAGGTGTAATGCCAAGAATGACGCGATGTTCGCTAGTGAACTGATAGCCTTGGGCGTTGAGTTGCGAACGGAAGACATTGACCCAGCTGTCGCCGCGACCGCCCCAGCCCCAATTGAAGTGCATCATTTGGGTTATGGAGTTGTAACCGTCGCAAACGAAGGCGTGGCGGGCGTCGCTACCGTTGTTGTCGGGGTCGCAGCCTGCATAATAGACTGGGCGTTTCTTGAGTATCTGCTCTTTGATGTCGTTCACCCAGTTGGTGTCTTTGTCGTTGGGGGAGGTCAGATTGTTGGGATTGTGGTAGCGTGCATCGGAGCGCGAAACCAGCGACATACTGTCTTGTACATATTTGAAATATTTACGCAATGCTTCGGGCACTTTTTCGCTAACAGCACCGCTTGATTGGGAGGTGTATCTCATCTCGACCGACACGCCGCAATGGTAGTTCAACTTGGCCACTTCGTCGATTGTCTCGGTGGGGCTGCTGTATGTAAGCTCGTCGGCCATAATGTCATAGTTGTAAAACTGTTCGCCATAATTCACTTCGGCATAGCCTCCACCCCAGTTGTAGAACTTAATGAATCTGCCGCCTTGGCGAGGATACTTCCAGTAATATAGTATCTGCGACATTGCCGTTGCCACGCATCCCGTGACACAGCGTCCGCCGGCGTCGGTCGGGCACCAGTTGTTGTACAGCGGCTCCTGGTTCCAGGTCGAAGTGAGCAGACGGATGATGGCCTTCGAATTCTGGCCGAAGTAGGGCAGTCGCTCGAATTCAAGTTCTTCCCAAGCTTCGCGGCTCTGTACAGTGGCCTCGATGTTGTTGTTTTGGGCGTAGGCGATGGGACTGGCCTGATCGTTGAGCATCCACATCATATTGGGAGGAATGTTGTTGGGGTCGAACGAGCCTTCGGTGCTGTAGGCTACAATCGGATCGACACAGTCGGAACCCGATACGACAACAAAACCGCGCTTGTCGGCTGTGTTGAAAATATACAAGGCGGGAATGTCGAGAACGGTGTTGCGAAGTTCATACACCTGATCCAAACTCTGGGCCGTGATGGCCTTGTTGCCGAATTGCGAAGCCATAAAATAGGCTCCCACCTGGCGCGCTTTTGTTGCGTCGATATTGTCGGCAACGACAGGTTTAATAGGTGACATTATGCTGACAAACAGCATAGTGGTAAGAAAAATCTGTCCTATTTTTTTCATTGTTAAACTGTTTTTCGTTCTTTGAAAATCGCTGCAAAAATACAAATATTTTTTTAAATGTATTTTTTTGCGTCGGTTATTAATATTTTTTTTGAATTGTGACGTGATTTGTGCCTACTGGCGATTCAGAAACTGTGCTGCGGTATCCAGCAAGTCGCTGTTGCAGTGCAATATGGCGGCGATGCGCAACGCCTCTTGCGGCACTTCGTCGCTGTCGTCGGGCAGCAGCGAATAGTCCATAAAACTGTTGATGTTTTCGGGTGTCAGCGGCACATCTGCCATATCCTCGACAAAGCCTTTCACTCTCAGACGACGGCAACCAAGTCCCAACTGGCTGTAGTGCGTGGTGATGAGGGTGGTGGAAGTGCGGTGCTCGAGCAGCGTTGCCACCGACTGGACGATGGCTTTGCCTTCGACAGGGTTGGTGGTTCGTGCCGGCTCGTCGATAAGTATCAACAGGTTCTCCTGTTCGGCACGGGTCACGGTGTCGCTGATTTTGATGATTTCGGATGCGAACGACGACAGGCCGTTCATCTCGTTCTGCTCGTCTCCGATACAGAAAACGACATCATCAACCAGTGCAATTGCGGCTTCGCCGGCAGGGATGAACATCGCAAACTGAGCCATCAGTTGGGCAATGCCTACTGTTTTGAGCATCACCGTTTTGCCAGCCATATTGGCACCGGTGACGAGACATACACCCTTGCCGAGGCTGATATCGACAGGTTGGTATCGCATACCCTGCTCTTCGTTGTGGCGACGAAGGCGCGGATTCCATAATGAGCGGTAGCACAGTTTGTTGCTTTCAATCTTTGGCCTACAAAGTTTCCATTCGTCTGCCATTGTTGCACGTGCAAAAAGGAAGTCGGTATAGGCCATACGCTCAAAGGCGTCGCGCAGTGGCTGGCTGAAGGCGTACAGACGGTCGGAAAGCTGCGCGACAATCTGCTGTTGGATAGTGTTTTGACGTTCAAACAGGTCGTTGACTTCGCGTTGCAGCGAGGCACGTTCGTCGTCGCTGCCTTTGCAGTTGTCCAGCAGCGTTTGGCGTGCTTTCAGTTCGCGGCGCAGGGGTCCCAGGTCGGGGTGGTAGCTGTCGTAGATGTAGAAATTGGGTATCTGCGTGTGGTCGGGGTCCAGCAGGTCAAAGACAGCACTCAGGTCTGGAATGGCCAGCATATTGTCAATTCCAAGTGTCGCCGCGGCCTTGCAGGTTTCCATACAGAGGAAGGCTAAGTTCTTGATTTCAAACAATTCTATCTCCTCCATCACCATCCGTTGGCTCAGGTTGGCCAGCGAACCCTGCAGGTCGTGCATCTGCATCAGCTGGTGGCGGATAACAGCCACAGCGCGAGTGCATTCCGTTCGTTGCAGGCATCCAACGATGCGTTCGGTGTTGTCGTATTCGCGTTCCAGTTCGGCACGGTCGGTGACGAACGGCTGTTGCATCATACGGCGACGCCCGGCAGCGGACATCAGCTCCAGTTGGTCGGCAACATATTGAAAACCAGGTTCGGCAGTTATTTTGTCTTTGAGAAGCATTTTCTTAATTATCAATTGTCAATTTTTCTTACGTCATACACAGGCAGTTGCAGTGCGTCGGACAGCGCATCGCAGGCTGTTTTTGAATGCAGGTTGTAGCCTTGTGGCGAGGTGGGGTTGAGGCAGACAGCCACCAGGTTGGAACGCTGCAGAACCATCAGCCGGCCGCCGCGCCGCACATAGTTGGCATAGACTTCGGGAGTGATGAACAGCTTTGTAAAGTCGCGTACAATCAGGCAGATGTCGGCTATGTTCTTTTGCGTGGCAAGGTATTTGAGCAGATGGTCGCTGACCGCCCCCGAAGCAAAGAGGGTCGTGCCGTGTCGGAAAATGTCGGTGTCGCTGCTGCCCAGCAGGAAAACCGATTTGAGCTGCAGGTCGTGGACTCCACCGTCGGCATCAACAGCCCAAAGACCTTGTTCTATGGGGTTTAGCTTTTGTTGCAACGATGTTTCCACTTCGTCGAGGGCAATGAGACGGCAGACGAAGCGAGTCTTGGAAATCAGTTGGCTGATGTTTGGCGACACCGCCGCACCGGTTGCCAGCACCATCGCTTCGGTCACTGTGGGCGATGCCAAACTGAGGCGCGACAGGGCTCCATCGACGATGCTCAGCGGAATACCCTGGCACCGGAACTGTTCAATCTGTTCGCGAAGCATACCTGTCGAGGCAGCACCGCTCAGCAGCACCTTGCCTCCGCACACCACGCGGGCCGTAATCAGCCGTCCCAGCGATGTGCGACGCGGATCGACAGCTACAATCTCCGACACCAGCTGACGCTGGCGGTAATGCTTCTCGGAAGTGATGAAAAGCATTCTTTCATAGAGTGTTATCTCTGGTTTGGCACTGCCATATACGGCATCGGTCTGCTCGCCGTCAACACCTATCGAAGTCACCGCGCACTCCACGCCCATCTGGTTCAAACGTCCCAGTATGTAGTTGAGACACACCGTCTTGCCGGTGTTCTTCTCAAGCCCGACAATCGACAGGCTGCGGTGGCGTAATATGTCTTTTATAAATGGCATCTTTCAATAAGCGGCTATAAATGGTATCGTTCAACGAGCGACTCTATATGGCATCTTTCTATAAGCAGATATTAATGTCATCTTTTTATAAGCAGATATTAATGTCATCTTTTTATAAGCAGATATTAATGTCATCTTTTTATAAGCAGATATTAATGTCATCTTTTTATAAGCGGATACAAATGCATCTATTCCAGATGCATCTATTCCATAACGGCGCCTTTTTGCTTTTATTGCGCTCCTCCCGAAATTCCCCTCCTCGTGGCCCCACACCACACCACTGTTTCCATCGCCGCCCCCTCTCTCTCCCTCCCCCTCCTGTCCCAACCCTCGCCATATTTTCTTTTTAAAACACTTTTATAAAAATCTTATCATATTTTTCAACATTAAAGTTTAGTTAGAATTTGATAAGAATTTGGGTAGAATTTGGTAGGTAAATGATACCTGGAAATCAGGTGGTTGGAATAGGCCGTTTTTGGCCCTTTTTTTTGAGTTATCAACAGTCTTCTGGGGTCGATTTCCGGTTTTGGCGATTTTTTGGCACGGTTTTTGCTGTACTGACATTTTGTCATACTTGTCAGTTTTTGTCAGTGTCGGATTTTGTTACAGTTGGAATCGGAAAATGTCAGAGTCCGATATTGCCAAAACAGGGTAATGTCTATTCAGGAAATGCTGCAGTTGTTTAAACCAAATCGGCCATTGGGTTTTAATGTCGCTGTTCGGTGATGCCACAAGATGAAAAAGAATCCGCGTTACAAGGTGGCCAGTGATAAAAAAGGTTATAAATACCGTTGTTAATTGTTTCTTCTCGAAGTTTTGTCTGCTGTCCAGTTTTGTTCGGTGCTCATTTTTGTTTGCTATTCCGAAAATTTGTTTGCCATATTGAGAAAATAATGTATCTTTGTAGTTCTAAAAATAATAATAATTAACAATAATAAACTGAAAACGATATGGTTACAAAGTTAGAACAACTGCTTGACCTGGTGAAAACCAAGGGAAAGAAACGTTTGGCCGTTGCTTACGCCAATGATTCGCACACTATCGGAGCCGTCAGCCTGGCTATCGACAAAGGTATTGTTGATGCTACCCTCGTGGGAGACATCGATACCATCAAGAAAGTTTGTGCCGAGGAAGGTATCAACCCCGACAAATTCAAGCTGGTTCAGGAAGCCGACGACAACAAGGCCGGAGCCAAGGCTGTCGAGCTGGTGAACAGCGGCGAGGCTGATTTCCTGATGAAGGGTCTGCTGAGCACTGACAAGTATATGCGTGCCATCCTGAACAAGGAGAAGGGTCTGATGCCTGGCAAGAAGAACGATATGCTGACGCACATCGCTGTTTTCCAGGTTCCTGCCTACCACAAGCTGCTGGTTTGCTCGGACGTGGCTATTATCCCCGATCCCGATTTCAAGCAGAAACAGGCTATGCTGAACTACATCGTCAGCACCGCCAAGAGCCTCGAAATTGCCAAGCCGAAGGTTGCCGTCATCGCTGCTACCGAGCAGGTGAGTGTCGGAATGCGCGCTTGCAGTGAAGGTGCCTGGCTGGGTATGATGAGCCAGCGCGGCCAGCTGAAGGGTGCCATCGTCGATGGTCCTCTGTCGCTCGATTGCTCGATTGACAAAGAGAGTGCACAAACCAAGAAGCTTACCAGCGAAGTTGCAGGTGATGCCGACGGTCTGCTCTTCCCCAACATCGAGAGCGGCAACGTGTTCTACAAGGCCTGCACCAAGTTTGCCGGTGCCGAACTGGCTTGTATGGTTGTCGGAGCCAAGGTTCCCTGCGTGCTGACCAGCCGCGGCGACAGCATCCAGTCGAAACTGTACAGCATCGCCCTTGCAGCATTGAATACGAAGTAAATTTTCATAATGATTTATTTGGAGGGTTGAAGACAGGTAAACGTTGATGAAACGCCACCGCCTTCAACCTTCTTTTTAATACAAAACACTAATGGACCGTTATTTTGAAGGATTGAAAAATATTGCCATCACGGTGTGCGACGCCGATGCCAATATACTGGATATGAATCAGCACAGTGCCGACGTGAACAGCCACGGCCACAAGATTATAGGCAACAACCTGATGGACTGCCACCCTGAGCCAGCCAAGACTAAGCTGAAAGGATTGCTTGAGGAGCAGAAACTGAACGCCTACACCATCGAGAAGACTTTGGCCGACGGCAGCAAGGTGAAAAAGCTTATCTATCAGACACCGTGGTATGAGGAAGACGGCACATTCGGTGGCCTGATTGAGTATTCCATCGAGATTCCGTTTGAGATGCCGCATTTCGTCCGTCAACCGAAAGTGCAGTAAAATAGCCTGTTATCAATCTATTAATTCTTGTAGTCCAAATTATGAAACGCCTTTCGGTATTTCTTTTTGTGTTGTCTTTTCTTGCTTTTAATTCCATCCAGGCCCAGAAGGGCAAAATCAACGGCAGGGTTATAGACAGCAAGAGCCAGTCGGCGGTGGAATACGCCTCGGTGGTGCTGTTGAATCCGTCGGACAGCTCGATGGTCAAGGGTGTCGGCGCTATGACGGCCGCCAACGGCAGTTTTTCTATCAACGCGCCTTATGGCACCTATCTGGTGCGCGTCACGTTTATGGGTTATGCGCCATATATCCATCCAAGCAAGGTCACTGTTTCGGAACATCACCATACCGTCCATCTTGGCAAGCTGTCCATTGCTCCCAGCGCGGCCGCGCTTGACGCTGTGGTTGTTACGGCCGAGCGCACTATGGTTGAATACCAATTGGACAAGCGCGTTGTGAATGTCGATAAAAACCTTGTGGCCAGCGGCGGCACCGCCACCGATGTGCTGCAGAATGTTCCCAGCGTGTCGATCGACAACGACGGCAATGTCAGTCTTCGTGGATCGAGCAACGTCAAGGTGCTTATTAACGGTCGCCCATACGAGCTGGTTGCCAATGACTTGGAAAGCCTTTTGGAGCAGACGCCTGCAAGCAGCGTGGAGAGTGTGGAGGTCATCACCAACCCGTCGGCCAAGTACGACCCCGAAGGTATGTCGGGCATTATCAATATCAAACTGAAGGATAAGGCGTCGGCGGCGATGGGCTTGAACGGAGCGGTGTCGCTCAACCTGGGCACCCCTCTGGCATTCCTGCGTTCGGACTATCCCGATGTGCTGCCTTCGATATTGCCCACTTCGATGGCGACGCTGAGCCTCAACTACACGACCGAGAAATACAACCTTTTCCTGTCGGCCGACGGCGGTATGCGCAGCCGTGGTCACGTGGGACACAGTAACCGCACGCGTATGCACGACAGCATCCCGTGGTCGCAGGACACCATCGACCAGTACAGCCACAACCGTAATTTTATGGGTAGCATCAAGGTTGGCGGTGAATATTTCTTTAACGAGAAGAACAGCCTTTTGGCAAGCTACCAACTGCGCGGCGGTGCCCGTCACCGCTGGAACGATATCTGGTCAACCGACCTTTTTAGCAACGGATTGCTTGACTATCACCAGATTGACACCAACGACAACAGTAACAGTAATCATAGTTTCAACCTTCACTATACCAAGAAGTTTGACGAAAAAGACCGTGAGCTGACTGCCGATGCAACGTTCAGCACGCGAGGTATGCACGGCGAAGGCAGCCAGGAGCAGTTGTACAATGTCGGTGCCGGCAACGACAGTAGCGCCATCTGGAACAACTACTATCTGCGCACTTCCGAATCGCAAAACAGCCACCAGGCTTTGAATATGCAACTCAATTATGTGCATCCTTTCGCCAACGGCTGGAAACTGGAAACTGGCTATGAGGGCCGTATGGATTGGCCCGACCAGGATGCAAGGTACTATCGCACAGAATATGACACTTCGACCCATCAGCTGAAACGCTTTTACGATTCGTTGTCGTCAACCCACTTCAACTATACGCAGCAGGTTCACGCCATCTATGCCACTTACGGCGGCAAACTGGGCGAGAAACTGTCGATGCAAGCCGGTCTAAGAGGCGAATATGCAAAGACTTACGGCGAGGACTTGAACCATCCTGCGACAAAACCTGTCGATAAAAAATACTGGCAACTTTATCCTACATTGCACATTTCATACGAAATCAGCAAGATGCAAAGTGCGCAGTTCAGCTATAGCCGCCGCGTGCGCCGTCCGCATATGTGGGATATGAACCCTTATATGAATGTGCGTGAAGGTCAGGAGCTCGGCTTTGGCAACCCCAACCTCGACCCTGAGTTCACCAATGCCTTTGAATTGTCGTACAACCTTGGTTTCGACAAAGTTAATATTTATACATCGGCCTATTTCCGCCAGACCAACAATATGATTACCTGGTATGGTTTTGTGTGGGATTCGGCGAGCGCTGCACATTATTCGTGGTGGGAGCCGTACAACAGCGAGTATGACGGCTATTGGGCTTCGGCACCGCAGAACCTGAACCGTGGATATAACTATGGTATGGAATTTATTGTTGATTGGCAGGCCTTTAAGTGGTGGAAACTCAATGTGAGCGTCAATCTCTACAAGAATCGCATAGAGGGAACTGAACTGCTGGACAACAAGAGCAGCGAGGCTTTTCAGGCCAGTGGCAAGTTCAATTCGTTTATGACGCTGCCGAAGGACTGGACTATCCAGTTCAGCGGCCAGTATTGGGCTCCGTGGCTTGATTTGCAGACGAAAATGTACGGTAATTACTGGTTCGACTTGGCAGTGAAGAAGGATGTGCTGCAAAAACGCGGCACCATCAATCTGCGTGTCGGCGACCTGTTCTGCACCGGTGGATGGGGCCACGAGACGTTTACGCGCCAGTTGAGCCGCATCACTCGCTCCAAGCGACTGTCGCCAACGGTGACAATAGGTTTTACCTATAAGATCAACAACGGATTGAAACAGCAAAAGCCTGAAGGCCCGTCGATGGACGACGAAGGCGACGGCGAAGGAGGAGGTGGAGGATATTGAGAATTGTAATAAAACGTATGGGCTTACTCCTGTGTAAGCCCTTTATAATTAAATGAAAACAAACGACGGCAATATTTTCGACCCTGTGAGACGGCGGTGGGTGAAACTGACTCCCGAAGAGTGGGTGAGGCAGCAGACCATTGAGATTCTCAATGAGCGTTATGGTTATCCGCTGCATTTGATGCAGGTGGAGGCGGCCATTACGTTGGGAGGGCTGACGAAGCGGTGCGATATTGTTGTCTATGACCGCGATGTGCGTCCGTGGATGATAGTGGAGTGCAAGAAGGAGGAGGTGGCGCTGACGCAGAAAGTTGTCGATCAGGCCTGTCGCTACAATCTTGTTCTTCAGGTTCCTTATTTGCTGCTAACCAACGGTCGTCAGCAACTGTGCCTGCAAGTGGATGCAGGGTCGGGTACATTGCATCAGGTGGCGATACCCGATTACGCGAAATGACATTAGGCAACCTGTAAAAACCACCCCAAAAGGGTTATTGTTTGTAAATCGTTGGTTTGTTATTAAAAGGAATCCCCTATGGAGATATTCGTGGAATTAGTCTATAGTTAATATCTTCAATACCAAACTCTAACCCCGTAGAGGTTTCCTTTGAGAACTATGTTTTTGGAGGTTGCTATTACTTTATTATTACGAATTTCTGGACTTTGCTGCTGTCAGAGGTGCGTAAATAGTATATTCCCTGTGGCAGCGAAGGAAGTGTTATGCTGTTGGTGCCGGTGTTAAGGTCAATTGTCTGCCGCCAGACAATGCTTCCGTGGGAGCTGTAGATGCTGATGTCTATTACACCTCCGCAGTCGGTCTTGTAGTGCAAGGTGGTTGTCCCGTGTGATGGATTTGGGAAAATGAAAGTTTCTATATTGTTAGGGTCCAGTCCGATATGTTTTGCGTAGTCTTCAATCATCGTTTTGCTTCGCGAAGCGATGTATTTCTTGATTTCCTTGATGTTGTATTTCCATTTAGAGACGGAGACAGGCGAGCCGAAACGCTGGGACTGGTATTTTACTTCGTTGGAAAGAAGGTCGCCCATATCGTCAACCAAAGGATTGATATGTATATCTCCTATACGATAGTAGATGTTTTTGTAGAATCGGTCAATGGAGTATTTGCGGAAATTCTCGTTGGCCAGCAGTCGGCGGAACAGCAGGGTGGCATAGGGTGCCGAGGGGTAGGTCTGTGCAGGATCGTCGCAGGTGAGATAGTTCAGTATTTCCTGGTTCTCGCGCCAATTTACGAGAGCGGCGTCGCCGTCAAAGAAAAACCATCGCCAGGGGCTGCCGCCGAATGACCATTGCCGCACATTGTTGGCAGGCCAATCGACGTTGGTGATGAACACTTGCAGAAGCATATAGTCAAGCAAAGCGTCGATATCTACTTGTGTTGCGAAGTAGTTGTAGTCGTCTTCGCGACTGAGGTCTGCGTTTTCGAGCCAAGCATAGAGTGCATTCCATTCGTTGGCGGAGCCATTTTCCACTTCGCGTCCCCAGTCGGCAAGGATATTGACACTTTCGTCGTCGTAGCCGTAATGGTCTTCGACATAGTGCTCGTCGGGTTTTTCTTCAAGGAAATAGATGCCCCAGTATTCGCCGTTGAGGAAGAGTACGACCGGGCGCGTGGCGAGGTGGTCGCAGAGCAGGGTGGAGGCCATTTGCTGGCAGGTCCAGTCTTCGATGCCGGCACCAGTCCACGATGCCATCCAAGGGCGCAGGACAAGCCGTTTGAATTTGCTTATATTGTTGTCGCCGAAAAAGTTATGTTTGAAATTCTTCTTGCCGTATTCTTCGCGTGCGTAGAGCGTGAAGCCTTTTTGGACATAGCTTCGTGTACGGTTGCCGTGGATGCGTATGCCGCAGGTCTGCGAAATCTTAACATCGTTGTTTTCAATGTATTTGAAGTCTGTCAGCCGTTCCCATTCCCGCCCCTTTTGGCAATAGTTGCCGCTGTGATAAACATTGTTGTTGTCGTAAAAACGGCCAGGGATGAAGATGCCGCTGTCGAAATCGAAGAGGTCGGTCGAGTCGATGCAAAGGGAAACGATAGGAAGTTCTATTTTTCTGTCAAGCAAGCGGTTGATGACATAGACGGATGTTGCGGTTTGTGACTGTCGAACGCCGTTGTTGTCGAACAGTGCAGCCCGTAGCACAATGATGTGGTCCACGTCGTCGCAGTCGTACCAGTTGACATCGGGGCAGTTTTGGATATGGAAGATATTGGAATGCGAAAAGCAATCGTCGGAAAGAGCGATAGGACCGTTATAAACAGCGTCATTGGCCGTCGGTATATTGCCGTTGAAGGTGTAGTGGACAGTGTATCCTTCGGATGCGTTTATGCTGACGTTGAACGTGTTTTTATAGACTCCGCTAGCCGGCAGGATGCCGATATTTTGAGATGCAACAATGCTGCAGGTTATTGGACTCAATGCAATAAGTATGGCCAATAACTTTCGCATAGTGATTCAGAATCAATGTTATATGGTTTTTGGGTGGGTGTAAGGTTTTTTACAGTCGGCCTTCGACTGTTGGCCAGTCGATTAGTTGCCAGAGTGCAGCGAGGTAGTCGGCGCGGCGGTTCTGGAAGTCGAGGTAGTAGGCGTGTTCCCAAACATCGAAAGTCAGGAGCGGTGTCAGTCCGTGACGGACGGGGTTGTCAGCATTGACGTTTTGAGTGATGACCAGTTTGCCGTCCTTGTCGGCGCTGAGCCAAACCCAGCCGGAGCCGAACAGGGTGGCACCCTTCTGGTTCATCTCTTGCTGCAAGGCTTCGAACGAACCGAAGTCGCGATCGATGATAGCCTTAAAACTGTCGCTCATCGGGCGCGGCGAATTGCTGAATTGCTCGAAATACAATGTGTGGTTCAGCACCTGACCGGCGTTGTTGAAAATGCCGCCGTCGCTGGTTTTCACAATATCTTGAAGGCTTTTGCCTTCGAAGGCGCTGCCGGGCAGGGCTTTGTTGAGGTTGTCAACGTAGGCTTTCAGGTGCTTTCCGTGGTGGAACGACAGGGTGTTCTGGCTGATGACGTTGCTGAGGTTTTCGTAGGGCAGCTGCATCAATGCAAACTGTCCGCTGATGGGCATAATGTCTTTCATTTTCCTTAAGGTGTTAATTGTGATTCTGTTTGCAAAAATACAACAATTATCTTTAATGGCAAAATTTATTTTTCCGAAATGGCATTCTATTCGGTTTCGCGCTTGATCGAGGCTAAACGTGATGCAGAAGAGCGCGATATGTCGGCTTGTCCGGAGTAGGTCAGGGAACTGGTACCACTCAGATCGACGGCGATGGATTGGCTTGCATTGACGCTGGCACTACTTGCACCGCTCATTTCGCCACAGATACTGATGGCCGACAAACCCTCGCAATCCAGATGGGAGGTGCCGCTGAGACTTATCTCCATATCTGTCGCGGTGCCTTTTAGAGTGATATTGCTGGCTCCACCGAGGTCTGCCTCCAACTTGGCGGTATTGATTTTGGCTTTAATTCTGGAAACCCCGCTAAGGTCTATTTCGGCGTCGGTAGCCTTCAGAGTACCACCAAAGATTGTTGCTCCGCTCATATCTACCGACGAGTTTTTGCAGACGAAGTTTCCTTTGCATACCGATGTTCCGGAAAGGTCTATCTCCAGATTGTTACATACCACTCCTTTCTTCATTGTGCAGGCTGTGGCGCCGCTCTGCTCGATGCTGAATACCGGCGACTTGACGGGCAACGCGGTGTAGAACGTCGAGGTGCCGCTGAGTGATATGCTGCTGAGCTTCAGAATGTATGGCAGATATATGTAGCCACATTTGGCATCGTTATCCATTGTGATGTCTTTCAAATTGTCCAGTTTGACAACCAAGGTGCCTTTGTTGAGCCGTACATTGAGGTGCTTGTCGAGTTTCTCGTTTATGCGGACGATGATTTTGTCGATGGTGTCGCACATCACCACCTCGAAACTGTGGTTGACATCCAGACCTCTAAAGGCCCCGATGTCGAACTTGCGTGTCAGATAGCGGTCTTTTTTGCTGATGTGAATACCGTTGCCCTTGTTTTTGTTTTGCCATTTATAGTATGTCACCACGCCCCCATTGTTTTGGATGACCAGGGTTGAGTCGCTGCCGACGTTTTCGGCCAGATCTTCCATTTCGTCAGCGAAGTCTTCCATTTCGTCGGTGAAGTCTTCCATACTGTCTTCAAAATCTTCCGCCCATTCTTCGATGTCGTCGGCCAATTGTTCGATACGTGAGCCCGAAGGTGCCTGGCAGCAGCAGGTCGAACCCAGCAGGGCGATAGAAAGAAATAATGACGTTAGTTTCATAATAAACGGTTTATTAGTGTTGTTTTTATATTTTTTTAGTGTAAAAATACAAGACGGATTCATCAGACAATTTATTGTTTTAGGCTTTTGCCTGGATTCTTTTCTGCAGTTCCAGCATTGTTGCTTTGACAGATGTCAGCTGTGCTTCTGCTTTTGTTGCGTAGCGCTCGCCATCTTGCATATTGTATTGCTTTCCATCGACCATATACCAGTATTCAAAGTATTCGACTTCTTCGGTGTTGCCTTTATAGACAGGCGATGTACCGCGGTCCATTTTATAGCTTGGGAGCATTGCGTCGTAAGAATTGATGAGTTCTTTATATCCTGTCTTTTTCAGTTCTTCGACTAATTCGGGACATTTTACAAGGACCTCCAGCATCTCTTCGTTGCTGCAGTTCCGCCAAATTGTGTTGTTTTGCATAATTACTTCATTAATTTGTATGTTGCTGTAATGTGTGTTGCTTTTTTCTGTCTGCAAAAATACATAAAATAATTTGATCTCAGCGCGGAGATAAGAAATTTTTTGGTAGATGTCCTTTGCTGTTGTTTGACACCTTGCGGCCGATTATCAATCAGACACGCAACAGCGATGCGTCAATGTGAATGCCGAATTTACCCTGATTTGTTGGCATATCGGCGAGAGTATCAATAGAGGTTTCTTTTTAATCAATTTGTTTTTTGAGGTAGATGTCCCTGATAATCTCGAAAAGATGTAAATTCGTCGTTCTGATAATCTTGAAAAGATGTAAAATTCATTTTTGATAATCTTGAAAAGTTGTATCTTTGCAGCGTGAAATAAGATATACAATGAATTTTGAATCACTCGTTGGACGCATCAACCAGGTACAAGATGTGCTACAGTCACAGACTGCTCACGCCATCAATCTTGCACTTACAGCCCGCAACTGGCTGGTAGGATATTATATTGTTGAGTTTTAACAGCACGGAGAAGACCGCGCCAAATACGGCAAAAAAATGTTAAACCGACTGGCTCAAAGCATCAACAAAATGGGATTTGAACCACGTACACTACGCCTTTATCGACGCCTTTACCTTGTATATCCCCAGCTGGGCAAAGAAATAGTTTTGTATCTTCAGAAGAATAGCTTGATGCTGTCCGAGTCTGGAGTCTCGTCAATATGGCAAGCAACGTCTGCCAAATTATTACCATCAGAGAATTAGCTGAATGGAATTTGGCAAGCAACGCCTGCCAAATTGGAAGAATGGGCAACACCTGCCAACAAACTCATTTATCGTATAAACTATACCAGCCTTGCATATTTAACGAGTATCGAGGATTCGTTAAAGCGCGCTTTTTATGAACAGGAGACCATTTGGGGCTGTTGGACATATAGAGAGCTTGACCGGCAGATTTCCTCACAGTACTATGAGCGAATGGGTTTGTCGAAGGACATAAAAGCTTTACATCGGCTTGTTCCCGGAGGCCGCCCGCCAGCGCTGGGAGAATCGCACTGACGGATAATTTCAAAATAATTTTTTGTTGATTCAGAAAATGTTTGTTTTTTCAACGTAAAAAACTAATAACAGTAATACAAAATATACTAATAACAGCAAAACAAAATATACTAATAGTAATTGTCGCGACAGTGTTGCGACAATTACAGGAAGAGTTTGATGACAAAGCATTTGAGCCTATTAGAGGTGGTTTGCTTAAAATTGCGATGATATCAGCTTGATTTAAAGTTAAATAAGGCAAGAAATAAATATTAAGCATATTTAAATATGCTTATTTGTAATTTTAACTATAATGCACTGTATTCGTGTTTATTATAATTGAATATTAATTTCACTAATCTAATTGTATGCTCTATGGACAGGTATTGATTACTCAATATTATATAAATAATATTTAAATTAATTAAACGTAATATATCATACTTATTTTGTTCTAAAAACAAATATTAAGCATAAAAAAAACATCTTATTTGATAAAATATTTGCATATTAATAAAAAAGTGCTATTTTTGCAGTCTAAATGTGTATGATATGATTTACAACGAACTGATTGAGAAACAGGTTATTGGTAGGCTTAGGGTGGATAATCCCTGGTGGACGGAAAATGAAATAGCAAAATACTATTCCCAGATGCGCCCCCGTTTATACCTTGATATCTTCTATCCTTTGGTGTGTGATACTGAGGTAAGGCGAGCCCTTATTTTAATGGGACCACGGCGCGTTGGTAAGACGGTTATGTTGTATCATTCTATCCAGCGATTAATTGACGATGGTGTTTCTCCACAGAACATCATATATATTTCGGTAGAAACCCCTATCTATAACAAGATTCTGCTCGAGCAGTTGTTTAATCTGGCCAAACAGGCGTTGGGTAAATCAGACAGCAAAGAGCGT
>JAGDCN010000145.1 GCA_017958525.1 Bacteroidales bacterium | reverse complement strand
CTGCAGCGCCTTTGTTCGTCTGCGCAACAGCAACAAAGTCACCAGCAGAGCCAATGCGAGAACCAGCAGGATAATAGAAAACAGCATAAAGCGTCCGCTGCTTAGCCGCACGCGGTTCAGTTCTTGCTGCAGGATGAAGTCTGCCTTCTCGTTTTGCTTGATAAAGTCCAGCAGTTCAAGTTCTTTGCGTGTCCATTGCGCCACTTCGTCGTTCGATGTGGCGCACCCCGAAGTAAGGAAGCCTTCGTAGAGCATAGCCTCGAATTTGGGAGCCACACCCAGCATCGTCGTGTCGATCAGTGCCTCGTTGAAGTACATCCGCGCCGTGACCGTATCTCCCTGCACCATACAGTAGCGACCTGTTGCCACCACGGCACCCAGCCGCTGATAGGGATCGTCGTTGATGAAGAAAAGCGATGTTGCCTCGCTCAAGAAAGGGAATGCGAGTTGATGATAATCTGAAATTGGAGAGTGGGTGGTATCGAAAGGGTCAAAGCCGAAGGCATCGCGAACAGAGAGACAGATTTCATCCAGTCTGTCGGCATTCTGCTGCCAACTGTCGGGACTGATGCGGGGGCTCCACAGCATAAAACCGACCATCTGGTAGGTATTGGCAAGGTGAAAGGTGTTATAACGAAGGCTATCATCAAGAATACGAAAATTTTCCAGACAATAGTCTAATGCTTTACCGAGATAGAACGCCTGGTTAAGGCTATCTTCACACAATGCGTAGTAGCCATAAGCTATGGCGTAGTTGAACGACATATCCTCGCCATAGTCACACCGCAATTCGCCACGCCGGTTCTCCATCGTGGTTAGCAGTTCGGCCTGCTGGTATTGCGACTTGTTGCGATAGTGGTAGTTGAGAGTGGTGGTAGTAATATAGAACTCGCTGCGTGCCAAATTGTAGAGCAGCCCTTCGCCGCGTCCGTCGAGCAATCCCGACTGTTCGATGTC
Source organism: Bacteroidales bacterium (assembly GCA_017958525.1). Taxonomy (GTDB): domain Bacteria; phylum Bacteroidota; class Bacteroidia; order Bacteroidales; family P3; genus Colimorpha. The sequence goes on along the minus strand of JAGDCN010000145.1, from coordinate 6,273 downwards.
ATAAAGCATCTGGTATGAACCGGCAATGTCGCAGTGACGCTGCAGTGTGCGTGCTTTCAGCAGGCTGGCCAGCGTGCGTTCCACATCGCGGTTGGGTGTTTTTCCGTCAAAGAGCAGCACAGAGTCGGTATAGGCATATACCGAATCGTGGATTGCACGGCTCAGGAAAGAGTTGGCGATGTTGTTCCAGGCGCGCAGGCGTCCGTCGTCATAATCAGGCAAACTGTCGTCAATGTAATCCAGTGCCAGACGTGCATAGCGTTCGCTACGCCGCGTGTCAGTGAAACGTTGCTGGAACGACGCCTTGTTGAGTGCATCAACCTTCGACCGTTTCAGCGCATCGACCTCCGTCTCGCGCTGACCGCAGCCAGCAACGACAATCAGCGTTACAAATGCCAGAATTGCTAACTTCAATCTCATCTTGATAATTGTTTTCAAATAGCCAGATTTAACTCAGAGTTGAATCTATTTTAAAACCTGTTTCAAAATGCAAAATTACGAAGAAAAACCAACACAGCAAAATATAACAAAAAAGCCCACCTGAAACAGTGAGCTTTAAAATTGGAGGTCGCTTCCGGATTTGAACCGGAGTAGCAGGTTTTGCAGACCTGTGCCTAGCCCCTCGGCCAAACGACCTTTTTCCCTTAAAAGGAGTTGCAAAAATACCAACTTTTCCGAAACTGGCAAAATCTTTTTTTATTTTTATCACTTTTGCCGTACAAAGATATTAATATACAAACATTTGCATTAATAAGAATTTATACTTTCGGGATACTGTGGAATGATTAAAAACAGTTTTTTCGTGATGCATATTCGACTTTTTGGTGTATCTTTGCATCTATGAATATCATCACCGTCACCGATCTGAACCGCCCCGAACTGGATGTCTATGCGCGACTTACGGAGGCACAACTCCGCAACAAGCTGGAGCCCGAAAAGGGCATTTTCATTGCCGAAAGCCTGAAAGTGGTTCGTGTAGCCCTTGAAAAGGGGCTGCGGCCACTGTCGTTTCTTGCCGAACAGAAATACATCGACGAGCAGCTTGCGCCACTCTTCAAAAAACAATATTCCGGATTCAATATCGAAAACATACCTGTCTATACAGGCGAACGCAATATGCTGGCTCAGCTGACAGGCTACGAGCTTTCGCGCGGATTCCTTTGTGCGATGCGGCGGCCACAGTTGCCGACGGTAGAGGAGATTTGTGCCGGCAAACGACGCATCGCCGTAATGGACAGCATTGTCAATTCCACCAACACCGGAGCCATCTTCCGCGCTGCCACAGCCTTGGGCATCGAAGGACTGCTGCTCACACCCACTTGCTGCGACCCATTGAACCGCCGCAGCGTCCGCGTCAGTATGGGCACGGTGTTCCAGATGCCGTGGAGCTATATTGGGGAGTCAAGGGAAGTTACAGGACAAATGAATTATATATATGTCTTGCAGGAATTAGAGTTCAAGACAGTGGCCCTTGCATTGAGCGACAAAGCTGTAAGCATCGACTCCCCTACCCTGCAAAACATCGGCAAGATGGCCATAGTGATGGGCACCGAAGGCGACGGCCTCCCGAAGTCTGTCATTGACGCCTGCGACTATGTTGCAAAGATTCCGATGCAGCGCGGTGTCGATTCGCTCAACGTCGCCGCTGCCGCAGCCGTAGCTTTCTGGCAGCTGCGTGTTTAGGAAACACCATATAAAAAAGGGACGGCAACACCAACTGCCGTCCCTGACATAATAGATAATACGTTGATGTTTATTTCACAATCGTCATTTCGTCGATGAGGTTCTTGGCACCGGCATATTTGTCGATGACCCAGAGGAAGTAGCGGCTGTCGAGGCAGATGCAGCGCTGCAGGTTCTCCTCGAAGTCGATGTCGCCGCTCATAGCCTCGCTGTTGCCGTCGAAGGCCAGACCGATAAGGTTGCCCTCGGCATCCATAACGGGGCTGCCGCTGTTGCCACCGGTGATGTCATTGTTGGTCACAAAGCAGGTCACCAATTCGCCTTTGCTGTTGGCGTAAGGACCGAAGTCCTTGGCCTCGTAGAGCATCTTCAGACGTTCGGGAACGATGAACTCGCTGTTGGTGGGGTCTTCTTTCTCAATGATACCCTTCATAGTGGTGTAGAAGCTGTAGGAGACAGCGTCCTTGGGGTCGTAGGCTTTCACGTTGCCGTAGGTAAGGCGGATGGTCGAGTTGGCGTCGGGGCTCATCAGCTTGCGGTTCTTGTTGATCTGCAGTATGCCGTCGGTAAAGTTGCGGATGCCGCGCTGCAAACCTTCAGTGCTCTCTTTTGGAATCATACCGCGGATTTCAATGTATTTGTCATAAGCGTCCTTGCCGGCCAGATATACAGGATCCTTGGCCAGTTTCTTCATATCGGGCTTCTGCATAAACTTGTCGAAAGCCTCTTTGTTGGCGAAGACCGACTTGGCGAACATATCGTCGGTATATTTGGTGAAGTTGCCTTTGAATTTCTTGTCGGCATTGACGAGAAAAGCAGGCATAAACTTCATCTCCATATTGGCATAGACATACTCCATCAGGGCAGTCATAACGCGCTTTTCTGTGACTTCGTTGTAGTCCTTGTAGAACTCGGCGGCATCAGTCAGGATGGCTTCGATGATGGCGTCGCGGTTGTCGGCATACTTCGGATTGTCAAGCATTTCAAGGGTGCGATAGACACGGACGGACTGCATCAGCAGTTCTGGTCCGCTGAGCAGACCTTCGGCAAGGTAGGAAATGGCCGACTGGTAGGGTGCGCGGTCGGCATAGCCTTTCTTGATGAGCGGCAGGGCGTCAGCATATTTCGGGTCCTTGCCCTGGCTCCAGGCGCGGTATTCGTCTTCGACCTGGCGTTTCACCTCCATAGTGTTGAGGTTCTTGAGGGCCTTGTTCTGTTCGTTGCTGTATTTCCAGTAGTTGGAGCAGCTGGCATACTTCGAAGCGTATTTGATGCGGGTTTCCTGGCTGGCGGCCATTTCTTCGCGCAGAATGTTGATCTTGACGGTGCGGATTTCATAGCGCAGCTTGTTGGTGATGTTCATCGTCTCCTCGAGGCCGTAGCTGGTCAGGAAGTGGTCGGTGGTGCCCGGGAAACCCATAACCATAGCAAAGTCGCCGTCCTTCAGCTCGCGGTTGCTGACGGGCAGGTAGTGCTTGGGCTTCAGCGGGATGTTGGCGTCGCTGTACTCGGCGGGGTTGCCGTCAGGAGCGGTATAGATGCGGAACATCGAGAAGTCGCAAGTGTGGCGCGGCCAGCTCCAGTTGTCGGTGTCGCCGCCGAACTTGCCCATCGACGAGGGAGGTGCGCCGACAAGGCGGACATCCTTGTAGATGACGTGGACGAAGAGGAAGAACTGGTTGCCGTTGAACATCGGCTTCACCTGTGCGTCGTAGATGGTGCCCTCGACGGCTTTCTTGGCGATGCGGTCGCTGACTTCGCGGATGGCGCGGGCGCGCTCGCTCTCGCTCATATCGTCGCTAAGGGCGGCTTTGACCTGGTCGGTGACGTCCTCCATACGGACAAGGATAGAGGCGGTGAGGCCTGGGTTGGGCAACTCCTGGTCTTTGCTGTAGGCCCAGAAGCCGTCGCGCAGGTAGTCGTGTCCCACAGTGCTGTGTTCCTGCAGCTTGCCGTAGCCGCAGTGGTGGTTGGTTGACATCAGGCCCTGGTCGGAGATAATCTCGCCGGTGCAGAAATGCCAGAAGGGGCTGCCTTCGTTGCCAAGTCCGACGATAGCGTCCTTGATGCAGTTTTGGTTGATGCTGTAGATATCTTCAGCAGTAAGTTTGAAACCGGCTTTCTGCATATCGGTGTAGTTTTTGCCGATGAGCGAGAGAAGCCACATTCCCTCGTCGGCGCGGGCAATGCCCGGCAGAGCGATGAGGAGGCCAAGGGCCAATACGATGGATTTGATTCTCATTTTTTCTCTATTTTTACAATTAATAAATTATATTACAACATTTTAAACCTCTCGTTTATTAAAACCAGAGACTGCAAATATAAGAAAAAATCAGAAATAAACGGTAGTGGTTTAATGTTTTTCTTTTGGTGGAGTGTTGCTCAATACTATTGCTTTACGATTTTACTTGTTGCCACTCCCCGCTCCGTGATGATGGTGGCGACATATATGCCGGGCACTAATCCACTGAGGTCCAGATTCACATCCGTCCCGTCGGCTTTGCTGCGGACAACAGCACGCCCCTGCTGGTCATACAGTTCCACTGACAGCATACGGACCGATGCCGATACCCGGACTGTGCCGTTGGTTGGATTGGGGGCAACGATAACAATGCCACCTTCGTCTATCGTCACTGTCGACGTACTGTCTTGATGGTAGGCGAAAATTGCAGTGAATGTGGTGTCACTTTCCAGCGTGATTGTGCGGGGATTCGTGCTGTCGCCGTCATCCCATCCTTCGAAAGTGCAGTATTCGGCAGGATAGGCGCCAAAGGTCAATTCTATGTTCTGTTCGTATCTGCCGCCCCCGCCCAAACTGCCCCATTGGCTGTTGATGGCAAGCAACGTGAGGGTATAGTACGGCCGAGAGAATTGGGTCGTGTCACTCCACGGTGTCCAAAACGACATTGAGTCTTCCGTACAGCACTTGCCGCGCACACGGAATGCGTATGTAATTCCATAATCAATTGCCGATAGAGAGTAGGCAGTGTCGGTCGTCTCGACTACGGTGTACGACGACAACGGCTGGTCGGCACGACCGTATGCCAGTTCGTACAGGCAATGGTCAACGTTGTCGCCCCAATGAAGCAGGAAGGCGCGAGTGCTGACATATTCCGCTGCAAGCTCGCCTATTCTTCCGCATCCTAACGACTGTTCGTGCAGGATACGGCGTGTGCTGTCGATTATCGGAAAACAATACACAAAAATACCGAAGGGGTCTGAAGAGCACAGATTTTCCCCTCGCACCCAATTATAATAATTATAAATCGAATCACTGGGTCGCGTCGGATAATGCCTCCAATAAGATGGGAATCCGACATAGTTATCCACTTCATATTTGGTTGGATAGTTCTTGTTGCCGAGAGCAATGATGCATCTTGATGTGTCCATAGGGTATCCTCTGTCAAAGAAGACCTCGTATAGCGGAAGCATTGTGTCTGGCATAGGGTATTGATAGGTGATTTGCGGATTAATGATATGGAGATATGTTGTCGGTGTGACAGTGTCTATTCGCATAGAGTCGAGAACCATACAGCTCTGGTCATCTTTTACCAGGAAAGCGTAGTTTCCCGAATCCGCCGCAGCGCCGATATGGTCGTCCAGAAGTGCTGATATGCCGTATATCTTTGTCCCCTCAGTCTGTATGGGATAGTCGTTCCCCCTTCGGAAAGTATAATACTGAAATTTTGGAATTGTATATTGTGTAGCAATACCCATAATCTGCCATCCCACGCTTGGGCGGGGAATAATGTAACCATTGTTAGTGTCGCCAAGCAGGACTATGTTTTGGGCTGAAATGTCAACGCTGAGAAAAAGCAAGACAGCATATAATAACCTTTTAACACCTAAGTGTTTTTTAAATAAAATAGACTTTTCATAATAATAACATTTACAAATTCTTACACAGAACTGATTTCTTTTTTTGGGATTTTTCAACCCGATAAAAAAAAAACGAAAATACAAAATTAATTAAGAAAATAATTAATAAAAAATTACAATTCGGCGAATAACAACACAGAGCTGCCTAACAATCAAATATTTACAAAAAGCCACTAATAATATGTTGCTACGAACTGACAGCATCTTTTATTGGATAACAAACAGCTCCAAATAATCCCACCATAAAAAATTATAATTAAATTCTGACCATATTTTTGTCAACTTCTATTGGAGTAAAATTTAACTAAAATTTGATAAGAATTTGAGTAGAATTTGGTAAGAAGATGGTATATGGAAATCAGGTAGTTGCAAAAGGGCATTCTGGGGCGTGATTTCAACATTTATTAACAAGATTTAACATTTAAATGTTAAAATTTTTACGTCTGTCTTCTAGGCAAAATCCGACAAAAAAATCCTTGAGCCTACCAGGAGGGGTTGCAACGAAAAACCGGAGAGGTTGGAACGAAAAAAAGGAGAGGTTGGAACGAAAAAAAGAAGGGGTTAAAACGAAAACCAGGAGAGGTTGCAACAAAACCAGGAGGGGTTGGAACGAAAAAAGGGGGGGGTTGGAACGAAAAACCGGAGGGGTTGGAACGAAAAACAGGAGGGGGTGTGGTGAAAAGAAGAGGAGCAGGGGATTGGAAAAATTTT
>JAGDCN010000144.1 GCA_017958525.1 Bacteroidales bacterium | reverse complement strand
GGCGGCTTCTTCAAACGCGAGGCACGCCCCTCGGAGCATGAAATCCTCATAGCCCGACTGGTAGACCGCGCCCTGCGCCCGCTGTTCCCCAACAATTTCCACGCCGAGGTGCAGGTGCAGATAACCCTCATTTCGGGCGACCACGAAACAATGCCCGACCAGTTGGCTGCTTTGGCTGCCGCTTCAGCTCTGGCCGTCAGCGACATACCCTTCAACGGACCCGTCAGCGAGGTACGCGTGAGCTACCTTGACGGCAAGTATGTCATCAACACACCGATGCAGGACATCGAGCGCGCCGACCTCGACCTCATCGTTGCCGCCACCGAAGACAACATTATGATGGTGGAAGGCGAGATGAAGGAGGTGAGCGAAGACATTATGCTGGGTGCCCTAAAGGCCGCACACGAGGCAATCAAGACCCAATGCCGTGTTATCGCCGAGCTGACCGTCGAGGCCGGCAAGAGCGAAAAACGCGAGTACTGCCACGAAGTAAACGACGAGGAACTGCGCCAGCGTCTGCACGATGCCGTCTATCAGAAATGCTACGACTTCTCGAAGCAAGGCATCGCCAACAAACATATGCGCGAAGAGGGTTTCGAGGCTATTAAACAGGAATTTATCGACGCCAACTATACCGAAGAGACTCTGACAGACGAAGTCAAGTTTATGATTGACCGCTACTATCACGACACCGAGCGCGAAGCTATGCGCGATATGGTGCTGAACGAGCGCACCCGTCTGGACGGTCGCCAGCTGGACGAGATACGTCCGCTGTGGAGCGAAGTCAACTACCTGCCCTCTGTTCACGGCAGCGCCATCTTCACTCGCGGTGAGACCCAATCGCTGAGCACTGTCACACTTGGTACCAAGCTTGACGAGCAGGTTATCGACGGTGCCGTTGTCGAAGGCAAGCGCCGCTTCCTGCTGCACTACAACTTCCCCGGCTTTGCGACTGGCGAAGTGAAGGGCAACCGTGGTTTGAGCCGTCGCGAGGTGGGTCACGGCCACTTGGCTTGGCGCGCACTGAAAGAGGTGCTGCCCAGCGAAACGGAATGTCCTTACACCATCCGCGTGGTCAGCGACATCCTTGAGAGCAACGGTTCGTCGTCGATGGCGACGGTCTGCGCCGGATGCTTGGCTCTGATGGATGCCGGTGTCAAAATCCGCAAGCCTGTGGCCGGCATCGCTATGGGTTTGATCAGCAAGGGCGACAAATGGGCTGTGCTGAGCGACATCCTCGGTGACGAGGACCATCTGGGCGATATGGACTTCAAGGTGTGTGGCACACGCGACGGTATCACCGCCTGCCAGATGGATATCAAAGTCGATGGTCTGAGCTACGACGTGCTGGCCAAAGCCCTTGAACAGGCTCGCCAGGGTCGTCTCCACATCCTCGAACACATTCAGGAAACCATCGCCGAGCCGCGCGAGGACTACAAGCCTTTCGTGCCCCGCATCGAGCAGATTCAGATTCCCAAGGACTTCATCGGCGCCGTTATTGGCAAGGGTGGAGAAGTCATCCAGAAAATCCAAGCCGAGACCAACACCATCATCAATATCGAAGAGGTGGGCGATCTGGGCATTGTCGATGTTGCTTCGCAGAACAAGGAAGATATCGAAGCCGCTATCAAGTGGATCCGCGAGATTTGCACCGTTCCCGAAGTGGGACAGATCTACGACGCCAAGGTCGTCAGTATCGTCGAATTCGGCGCATTCCTCGAATTCCTGCCTGGCAAAGAGGGCCTGATGCACATCAGCGAGTACGACTGGAAACGCACCGACACCCTTGAGAACCTCATCCACGAAGGCGACATCATCCAAGTGAAGATTATCGCTATCGATGAGAAAACCGGCAAGCTTAAACTGAGCCGCAAGGCCCTCCTCCCGAAGCCCGAAGGCTATGAGGAAGAGAAGCCTGCACGCCGCGAAGGCGGCCGTGGCGGCGACCGTGGCGGACACGACCGCGGTCCGCGTCGCGAAGGCGGCGAACGTCGCAGCTCCGGCAACAACAACGGCGGCGGCAGAAGACGCTAACCATCAACTCTAACATTATAAAAAGAAGTCGAGCCACCTGTAAGGGTGGCTCGACTTCTTTTGCATTTAAGGCTGTGCTATCTTTCCACTTTGTTTCCGTGGCTGTCGAGGACAATTCCTCGGCCATAGTCAGTACTGCAGAGGTAGATGTCTTTGCCTATCGCTTCGATTTCGTTATAAATCGGCGGGGTTATTATTCGTCCGTCAGTGCTCATCAGACCGTACCATCCACTTTCGGCCTCATAGCGCAAGCAAGTGGCAATGGCCTTGCGAGCATCATAGTCGCTATAGTAGGTCTCGTCGCTGTCTTCATAGATTCTTTTCTGGCTATACAATAACTCGCCAGTGTTGTACTTCATCTGATTTACATCGCGTATCAGCATACTGGCAATCAGTTCGCCACGCAGCGAATAAGTACTCTGCGTATGGTTGGCAAAGGTGACATAGATGTTTGTGTCGCAAATCCAGTATTCGGCTTCCATCATCGGCATTATTGTGTCCATTCCGTGCGAAATGACAGCCTGACGATAGTCCTCTTTGACCAGCCAGAAAGTGTCAACCACCTCAATACTTTCATAGACAGGAGCCAGCACCCAGTTGCCTTCGCGGTCAATCAGACCCATCCGCTGGCTGGAACTATCGCGCACAGCGCAATGGCCACGGTGGAAGACATAACCATCATCAATGCTGCTATAGCCAAACTTGCGATTGATAGCGATGCGGCCCGTAGTGTCGATGAACTGCACTGCGTTGCGCGACGCAACAGCAGCAAGACCCTCTGAAAAAATCCAGGCGTGGTCATAGGTAGGCTGCACCACGACACGCCCATTGCGCACATCAAAATAGCCACGCCGCTCACCGTCACTGTAGCACGCAATCGAGTCGTCGCCCAGCGAACACTGGATCCATTCGATGTTTTTCAGCACGCGGCGACCTTTGGAATTCTTGACATAGCCTTTGCAATATTCATAGTAATCGTCATAATAGTCAAGCTCGTCTGAAAGCACCTCGGAAAGGTACGAGGACGAACTGTTGTCACAATCGATGCTGCGATATACAAAACGTACAAGCCGGACAAGCAGTGTCACCGCAATAAGAACCACTATTGCTGCAAAAGCGGTGCCAACGATGCGACGCAAAACGCGGTTGTAATTAGAATTGCCCGTCTTCGGGGCCGTCTCGCCGTCGGAGGTTGCCTGCTGCTCCGCATCGGGATACATACCAAACAGGCGGCATAGCACTTCAACGATGCCTGAGAAAAGAGCCTTAAGGCCCTGCCATAGTTTTTTCATTGCTTTTTTCATAATAAATGTATTTTTGACGTTTTTAATAAAATATTATCACTTGTTATTCTCTTCCTCGTCAAATGCCGCGTCGGCCATAGCGGCATAGCATTCGCCGCGCTCGGCTGACGACAGTGGTTCACCATCAGACTCCGACTGTTTGAATTGGGCCAGACGACTAAAGAAGTTCATTCGAGTGCTGGTGTCTTTCATCATCGTTGACTTCATTCCTGCCGACGTGGCCACAAAAGAGCGCGAATTGCGAATCGAGATGTTGAAAGCCACCTCGGTGACATCTTGGTTGGCGCCCATATAGGTGAAAGTCCACCCCTCCCCTTTCAATTGCTCGACCAGCTGCTTCACGGCATTGCCTGTATATTCCTTCGACGCATTTTCCATACCATCGGTGATGATTGTCACCACAACAACGTGATCCTCAATTTTCTTAACATAATTGCGCATCGACGCCAGAGTAAAACCCATAGCGTCATAGAGTGGTGTGCTGCAGCAGGGACAATACTCGTCGATTTGCAACGGATGTGTGTCGGCAACAGGTGTTCTGTCGAAAACATAATTTTTCTCGCAGCCGCAGAAAGTAAGCAACGACACAAAATGGTCCTGCGTGTCGGCATACTTTTCCTGGGCTTTGCGGATGCCGGCAAGTGTTTCGTTAAAGCCGTCAATGGCGGCCTTGCGAATGACCTCCATCGAGCCGCTTTTGTCCAAAATAACAACGTTAAATACCTGAGTTTTCATACTTTATTTTTACTTAAAACTATATTGTTTTTTTTGTAATCCAGCAGTTTGCGAACGCAGTCTGCCACAGTTGATTTCTTTCCCTTTATGCGCAAAAAGAGTAAAAAGTAACCATTACGAACAAAAAAAATAAAATCAATTCCTGAAAATAAGTTGCGGCTGATTGCAAATCAGCCGCAACCAAGCATATCCAAAACTTTGAAAAACACAATTTTCAAAGTATGTTGGCCGACACAAAAAAGGGACTCACTCGTATTAACGAGCAAGAAAACCTTTTTTCTTTAACAAAATCTTACTGCATTACAGCATAGTACAGAGAATCTGCCTGCAACTTGAAGTTGCCTTCGCCTTGTCGTAGTTCGTTGAGCAAGAGCAGGGCATCGTCCTTGCGTCCCATTTCGACAAAAACTACAGCTTGAAGCCACTTCAGTTCGTCCTGTTTTTCCTTGAAAGACTGGAGATTGGCATCTGTTGCATTGTTTCCAAAACTCCTGTTGGCTGTCAGAAGCACTGAATCGTGCTGCAAAATCAACGCCTCGGTTTTTATCATACTCATCGCTTCACAATATTGTTGCTGCTTGATTTTCAACTTAATAGCATTATATTCCGAATTGTCGTCAATAGCGACACATTCAGCCTGGGCGTATTGTGCATCCTGCCTGTGGTTATCTGCAACAAAAGCCCTTATTACGAAAACACCGACAATCAGCATAGCCGCGATGCCAGATGTCCAAAAAATCCATTTTTTGCGACGTGGGCGGCCAACAATGCCGGAACTTGGTGCCGGCATTGACGCGTATGTTTTTTGCTGAGCATTTTGCACCCGACAATCGGCAGCCACCTTTGCGCTGTACTGGTGCATCATTTTCCTCTCTGACTCCCATTCCTCGATGGCGGCCAGTTTTTCGTTACGGCTTTCGAGAGCTTGACGCACTGTTTCGACAAAGATAGTCTGCTCCTTCAGTTCGTTGTCGTTTGCCACCTCAACTTCAAAGTCGGCACGCTCCGCATCCGTCATCCTACCCATCAGATAGTCGTCTATTCTGTCCTGAAAACCCTCTTTCATAGTATTTTGTCTTTTAATTCGATGAATGTGGCATAGACTCGCATCACTGATGTCTTCAACTCCACAAGGCATTTGTATTTGCGTGTCTTCAATGCGTTTTTACTGTCAATTCCCGGCACCGAAGCAATAATCTCGTCCAGCGACATACCATCGTAGTAGAACATTGTCAGAATTTGATTGCATCGCTTCGGCATCTTGCTGATGCAGTCAGCGATTATTTCAAGTTTCGTTTCATCATCGCTGTCGTAGAGCATAGATTTGTAGAGTTCATACTCCTTGGCGCTAAAATTCTCATCGTCATACGTACCATAAACAACCCGCAGGCTTTCACGCGACCATTCGAGATATTTCAGTCTGGCGATACTCATAAAATATGTGGTAAGTTTGCCCGAAAAAGTCTCACCGTCCTTGCCTTTCAGCTCGCCATCCTCTACATATATTTTACGATCTCTGATGTTCTCCCAGAGCTTGATAAAAGACTCCTGAAAAATCTCGTCCCTATATTCGTCGCCCACAAAGAACACAGCCCGATAGTTCTCGTCGAAATAGTCACGGCAATGATAGTACAGACTGCGCTCGACAGCACGGTCGCGCACATATACTCCATCGACGTAGGCCGTGTCGGAATAAACCTTTGGTATCAACCTTGTTTTTTGCATTTTCAAGAGTAATTATCAACTTAATATACACACCAATAAGCCATTTGCAACTCCTCCTCCAAACGACGAATATGCGCCTTTTGGTCGCTTATCATTCTGGG
>JAGDCN010000143.1 GCA_017958525.1 Bacteroidales bacterium | reverse complement strand
TAGCAGCAGAGCATACCGCTCTTGCCACCGGCACCGAGGATGACGACGGTCTGGCCATAGTGGCACAGCTTAGCGGTCTGTGCAGGAGCACCGGCAACGTCCAATGCGCTGAGAGCCAGCTTTTCGGGCATATCATCGGGAATCTTGGCATAAATACCGCTCTCGAAGAGCATAGCCTTACCATTGATATCGACCTGGTCGATCTCAGGACGGATCTCGCCGAAGCTGTCAATGCGGAGAGGAGTAAGTGAGAGGCTGACGAGGGTAGCAATGCGGTCGCCCTCTTTCAGGTCGATCTTGCCCTTCAGAGCATCACCGATTTTCTCGACTTTACCGAGGAGCATACCGCCCGAACCGGTACGACGGTTGCGGTGTTTGCCCTGCAGCTCGACATTGAGCAGCATTTCTTTCTTCACTTCCTCAAGGATTTGCTCTTTGGTGGCGTTGGGGCCTGCCTGTTCTTTGGCATAGTTCATAATGTCAGTGAACGAAGCGGAATCGACATTGAGGGTCTGGACATCGATCAGAATTTCGTTGTCATAAAGAACGTCCATATTGTTGTCGATTTTGTTTGCCGGCTGCGGCAGAACGCCCTTCGGCTCGAGTACACGGTGAACACCGTATTTGTTACCTTTTGGTTGCATAAAATTTAATTATTAGTTTGATTATTAATTATTTATTTACTCTGTTCGCATTTTGATTGAACTTTCAAAATTAGTAAAAAAAATACATACGGACAAATTATTTTTTATTTGTCCATCCACAATAGTGATTTTCAATGAATTTTATTATTTGCTGCAAAGACGCTCGCTAAGATGCTGCAGCAATGCTTGGCAACCCGATAGGATGTCGTTGTATGCAGTCTCGAAATCGCGTGTGTACCAAGGATCGGCAATTTCGCAACCGTGCTTGCTGTTTGTCTGTGGCAGGAAGTCTAACAGCATTTTGACTTTTCCATCCGACTGCAGACCAAGTTGCCGGTTTAGATTGACGATATTGTTTCTATCCATAACGATAACGTAGTCGGCGTTGTCGTACATCTTGCGTGTAATGCGCTGGGCCACTTTGTCACGGCAGCCGATGCCGTGAATGGCCAGTGCGCGTTTGGCGAGGGGATAGACGGGGTTTCCTATTTCTTCGCTTGATGTTGCGGCTGAAGCCACCACGATGTTCTCCGACAGTCCTGCAGCGTCGGCAAGTCGTCGCAAAATAAACTCAGCCATTGGGCTCCGACAGATGTTGCCGTGGCAAACGAAAAGAATATTGAGTTCCGTAGTGTTATTCATAATTGTTTGTTGTTTTGTCTATTTGTTTGAATAACAGGTTGGTGGTATTTGTAGTGTGATCTGTTACATCAATGCAAAGATACGTAAAATTTTGGATATACACACAGATGAATGAAATTGGTTGGTACGCAGGCAAAGACGCCTGCGTACCAAATTTCAGAGGATTGTTTTTTGTAAATGGAATAAGAATACAGTCGTCTCAAAAATGAAAATTTTGCCATTGATATAATAATTAATATGATAAAGAGTTATACATAAAAGTAGTAGAATACGAAATCGCGGAAAATGAAGAAAAAAAATGGCATTCATCCGATTATCACTGTTGTAGCCGTCTTGCTTGTGGTGGCCATTTTGCTGTATGCCCTGTTTGGTGGCAATCGCAAGCGTGACATTATCGGCACGTGGGTGACAGACACAGCCGGTATTGAGACCGGATTCCAGTGCGGCAATCACGGCATCGCTGCCACTATCAACAACGCCACATACCAGTACAACCGATGGGAACTACGCCGCCACAGTTTGATACTCAAAGGCAAGGAGTTCCGTGACAGGCGTGTGTATGATTTTTCCGACACGCTGCTTGTCAAGCACTTGTCGTCGAAACAACTTGTGGTGGAACAACAGGGACGTACAACGGAATACCACAAAATACGTTGACGAAACCATAAAAACTTCGTCAGAAACAATATGAAAAGAATTCCGACGTTATTAATAATTGTATAAATCAGTTTGCTTACATAAATGAAACGTACATTTTTACTTGCATTTGCATTAATCATCAGTTTTTGTTCCGTGGCAAAAACCACTACCTCGGCCGGAGACAAACACCTGACCGCAGTGTTCTCATACGCCACTTTTTATGAGAGGGGTACAGGCTCTTATATGGAGACTTACCTGTCGTTCGATGCCTGGAATTTGAATTTCGTCAAAACAGGTTCAGCCTATCAGGCCAATGTCGAGGTCGTAATTCTGGCTTCGCTGGGTGACTCGCTGGTAATGGTCAAAAAGTACGACCTGTCCAGTCCTGCAATAGCATCGCTCGATGCCAACCGTTTCAATTTCCTCGATGTCCAGCGTTTTGCTCTTGACAACGGCATTTATAACCTGAAGATACAGTTGCGCGACAAAAACAGTAGCGATGAGGCTACGGTTGTGGAGCAACAGGTGCCGCTATACTACGATGCCAAGCGTCCTGCGCTGTCGAGTGTGCAGATGATGTCCAACGTGAGGCCCACGACAACCCCCAACATCCTGTCGCGCAGCGGTTACGATATGGAACCATATGTCAATGATTTCATCCCTGAACAGATGAAGGAAATCAACTATTACTGCGAGCTGTATAACATCAACCGCGAAGTCAAGGAACCCAATGTCTATGCTGTTTCATACATTGAGGTGCTTGAAACCGCCAAAGTGCTGGAATACACACAGACAGTCCAGAAACTCGACCGCGACACGATTATCCCTATTTTCGGCACAATTGAGATTCAGGATCTCCCTTCTGGCAACTATAATCTTGTGGTTGAAATCCGCAATCGGCATAACGATAATCTTTTATACAAGCGTGTGCCTTTCTTCCGCAGTAATCCTTCGGTCGATAACAGCATCGATAACACACCTGTATCGATGACCTTTGCGTCGTCGCTGACCGACGAGGCGCAGCTGAACAACTATATCGAAGCCTTGGCTCCCATCGCCAACGAGACAGAACGCCGTGAAATATATGAGATTATTACACGTCCGGGACTTGAAGACAAACAGGTCTTTATGTACAAATTCTGGGTACGCCGCGAGCCACTGAATGCCGAAGGCGCCTGGCGTCAGTACAAACAGCGCGTCGATTATGTTGAAAAGAACTTCGCCTGGCCCAAAACCAAAGGCATCCAAACCGACCGTGGACGCGTCTATCTGCAGTATGGACCGCCAGATTATGTCCGCGACGAGAAGAACTATGTCTCGATGGGCAAATTCGGATCCGGCGTAACTGTCAACTACACCAACGAGGCTTTTGGACTGCAGACGGAGCGGACAGAAAAACAGGGACAGATTTTCTATCTTCCATACCAGCTGTGGCGCTACAACAACCTTCCGGGCGACGATGCCAACCGCTGCTTTATTTTCTGGGACGAATTCCGTTCGGGATTTTACAAACTGCTTAATTCCAATGCCAAAGGCGAAGTCCGCGACGTTTATTGGGAACGCCGCCTCAGCCAGCTGCAGCTTGAAGAGGACGTCGTGGGCGAAGTTGGCGACCAGTTCAATAGGGGATACTAAGAGAATTGAAAATTGAGAATTCGAAGTTGAAAGTTAAAACTTGTAGTCATCTTGTATAATTTTCTCCTCCCTGTTGCTTACCTGCCTTTGTGGCTGCTTTATGGGCTTGCCTCGATGCTGTGGCCTCTGGTGTATTATGTATTCCGCTATCGTCTGAAAGTGGTGCGCGGCAATCTGGAACGCTGCTTCCCCGAAAAAAAACGTGACGAGTTGCGCCGTATCGAACGTCAGTACTACCGCCACCTCGCTGACCTGCTAGCCGAAGGCATCTACAACCTGCGCGCACCACTGAGCAAAGTGAGCCGGCGCTATCGCCTCGAAAATGCAGAAATACTGGAACCTTACTATAATGCCAACCGCAGCGTCGTACTGATGTCGGCCCACTACAACAACTGGGAATATATGATAACCTCGCTCGACCGCAGCATCAGCCATCACGGCGTAGGGGTGGGAAAACCGCTGGACAACAAAAGTTTTGGCGTTTTTATAACAGGCCGTAGAGCTCGTTATGGTACCGAAATAGTCGATCAGACTGATGTGCGTCAGACGATGGCATTCTATGACCGCTGGCAGGTGCCGGCAGCCTATATGATGCTCAGCGACCAGTCGCCCAGCAATCCGCATCGTAGCTATTGGACCACTTTCCTCGGCCAGGACACTCCCTTTCTGTTCGGTGCCGAGCATTTTGCGCGAAAATACAATATGCCTGTCTTCATCTACGATGTCAAAAAAGAACGTCGCGGATACTACAGCGTACATTTTGAGCTTGTTACCGACACTCCTAATAACTTGGCCGAAGGCGAAATCACCGACCGCTATGCTCGACATCTGGAGCAGCTGATTCGCGAGCACCCGCAGTACTGGCTGTGGAGCCACCGCCGTTGGAAACTGACGCGCACCGGCCGCATAATGAAAGACGGGACTATCAAGAAAATTGAAAGTTGAAAACTGATTCCACCCGTCCATATCAACACAAATCAACATATCAAAGTTATCAGAATGAAAACAGCAGTAGTCATACTAAACTGGAACGGACGCCCGATGCTGGAACGCTTTTTGCCTTCGGTGGTGGCCAACACCACTGGCGATGCGGAGGTTGTTATAGCCGACAACGGCTCGACGGACGACAGTATTGATTTCCTGAAGAAAAACTATCCGTCGCTACGCCTGATACTTATGGACAAGAATTACGGCTTTGCCGAAGGCTACAACAAGGCACTTGCGCAAATCGAGGCCGATTACTATGTGCTGCTGAACGACGACGTTGAGGTTACACCCGGTTGGGCGGACAAGGTTGTTGCGCTGATGGACACCGACCCAAACATTGCCATAGCACAGCCCAAACTGCTGATGTTTGACGACCGCAGCCGCTTCGAATATGCAGGTGCTGCCGGGGGATTTATCGACAAACTGGGCTATCCCTTCTGCCGTGGGCGCATCTTCAGCATTATGGAGCGCGACGAGGGTCAATACAACGACACGCGCGAAGTGTTCTGGGCCTCGGGAGCGGCAATGTTTGTCCGCGCTTCGGTATGGAAGAAACTTGGCGGTTTGGACGGCGACTTCTTCGCACATATGGAGGAGATTGATTTCTGCTGGCGCACCAAGATGAAAGGCTACAAAGTCGTTGCTACAGGCGACGCGGAAGTCTATCACGTGGGTGGTGGCACCCTGCCGAAGAGTTCCCCGATGAAGACCCTTCTCAACTTCCGCAACAACATCGCTATGCTATACAAAAACCTGCCCGACAAGCGCCTGCACCGGGTGATACGCCTGCGCTTCGTCCTCGACTGGGTTGCCGCATTGTCATTCTTGTTCCAGGGTAAAATGGCGGAATGCATTGCTGTTTTTAAAGCCCACAGCGAGTTCCGCAAATGGAAACCTGCACTGGAAATCAAGCGCGAAGCCATCAATCCCCAAGAGACTGACTGTGTTTATAGAAAGTCTTTGCTTGTGCAGTACCATCTAAAGAGAAAAAAGTGTTTCTCTCAGTTGGGAATGTGAATCAACAAGACAATATTCTCAGTAATAAAACGTTGTTAGTGTATTATGTCAATCATTGAATCGAATATTGGTCGTATTATTTTACTTTGCAAACAGTACAAAGTAAACTCATTATCGGTATTTGGGTCAGTATTAACTGATAGATTTACTGATAAAAGTGACATTGATATGCTTGTCAATTTTGACACGATACCAGTTGAAGAATATGCTGAAAACTTTTTTAACTTTTCCGATGCGCTAAACAAACTACTTGGTAGAGACATCGATCTTGTCGAAGACAAGGCAATCCGTAATCCTATTTTCCGCGAAAACGTAAACCGTACAAAAGTTCAAATCTATGGATGAGTATAGCAGAAAATACCTGTTTGATGTTATGAATGCCTGTGAGGAAGTTGAATCTTTCTTTGATGGCAAAAAATATTTGCCGACTTCCAAACTGACATACTCCGCCAACGAGCTGTTGAGAGGAACGTTGAAATAATGGGCGAAGCTATTAATCAAATGCAGAAGCATAATCCTACTATTGAGCTCGAAAATGCCCGAGCAATAATAAGCACACGCAACCGCGTCATCCACGGTTACGACAGTGTAACGCCTGAATTTCTTTGGAGTCTGGTAATCAATCATATTCCACGCCTGCTCGAAGACGTAAAGAAATTATTGTCCGAGTAAAAAACTTCTCAATAAATACTGCAGGCGGATTGAAACCAATCCGCCTGCAGTATAGTTATCCCAATTTATTATTACTTAATAATTATCTTCGTGTACCCTGACCTTTGCTGCTACGGGTATTGAGTATATTCAGACCTTTGCTCATTTGGCGCAAGACGCAAAAGTGACAACCTAAACCAGCAAATCACCAGCATTGCACAGGATACAAGTGACCCATTCACAGTCTGATATCCGATTGTTGTTCGATTGTTGTCCGATTGTTGTTCGAATATCTATCGGACAACAAACGAATAACAGACGGACAATAGACGGACAACAGACGGATTCTACTCCTTGAATTTTTATTTCAATCACCTCACAATATTTCGCGACACTTATCGTTTTAAAATGAATAAACAACACTTTTATAACGAATAAAACCTTACTGAAAAAATGTCAAGAGAAGTACGAGTAAGATTTGCACCGAGCCCCACGGGGCCGCTCCACATCGGCGGCGTTCGCACCGCCCTTTACAATTATCTGTTTGCCCGTCAGCAAGGGGGCAAGATGATTCTACGTATCGAGGATACCGACCAGACGCGCTTTGTGCCTGGTGCAGAACAATATATCATTGAGGCTTTGTCGTGGTTGGGCATCGAGTTCGACGAAGGTGTCCATATCGGAGGCCCCTATGGCCCTTATCGCCAGAGCGATCGCAAGCCGATGTATCGCGAGTATGCTGAGCAGCTGTTGCGCGACGGCTGGGCTTATTATGCTTTCGACAAGCCTGAGGAACTTGAGGCCAAGCGCAAGGAATATGAGGCACAGAAAAAGACTTTCCAATACGACTGCAATACGCGTCAGCAGATGCAGAACAGTCTGAGTCTGAGTGCTGAAGAGGTGAAAAAGCGGTTGGAAAGCGGTGAGCCCTACGTGGTGCGCTTCAAATTTCCGGCAGATATTGACATTACGGTTCACGACTTGATTCGTGGCGATGTGACGATGAACAGCAACCTGCTGGACGACAAGGTGTTGTTCAAAAGCGACGGTATGCCTACCTACCATCTGGCCAATATTGTCGATGACCATACGATGAAGATCAGCCACGTGATTCGCGGCGAGGAGTGGCTGCCGTCGGCTCCGCTCCACGTTATGCTGTACCGTGCTTTTGGTTGGGAGGACACGATGCCGCAGTTTGCCCACCTGCCGCTGCTGCTGAAACCCGAAGGCAATGGCAAACTGAGCAAGCGCGATGGCGACCGCCTCGGTTTCCCTGTTTTCCCGCTCGACTGGCACGACCCCAAGAGCGGCGAGCTGAGCAGCGGTTACCGCGAGCGCGGCTATTTCCCCGAGGCGGTAGTGAATATCCTTGCACTGCTGGGTTGGAACCCGGGCAAACGGGAAGGCGACAACGGAGCCAATCCCGTTTACCAGGAAATACTGTCTATGGAAGAGCTTATCAAGCTGTTCGACATCAGTCATATCAGCAAGAGTGGCGCCAAGTTCAACGTCGAGAAAGCCAAGTGGTTCAACCACGAGTATATGCAGATGCGCAGCGATGAAGAAGTGGCCGAAATGTTCCAGCCAATCCTTGATGAGCACAACGTCAAAGCCGACCGCGAATATGTAGTTAAGGTCTGCGGAATGATGAAGGAACGCATCAGCTTTATCAGCGAGATGTGGGACACCACCAGCTATTTCTTTGTGGCTCCGACCGAGTATGACCCGGCAGCCATCAAAAAGCGTTGGAAAGCCGGTATGACCACGCATATGGGCAAAGTGATTGAAATACTGAATACTGTACCGTTTGAATACGATGCCATACACAAGGCTCTGTTGGACGACTATATTGTCGGCAACGGCTTGAATATGGGTCAGGTGATGAACTCGCTGCGTCTGGCCGTGGTGGGCAAGACCGTCGGCCCCGATATGCTGACTCTCGTGATGATGCTTGGCAAGGATGAGACCATCCGCCGTGTGCAGCGCGCCATTGAAACCATAGGAGAAACGGAAAATTGATATGTGTGTGAAGGACATATTTTCAAATGTATCATAGAAAACAAAAATGGAAATAATAAAGAAAATGGAAGAAAACAAATTTGATGAAAACTCCGTGACCTTTGAGGCAACGGAAACGGCAAACATTTCGTCGGAGGCTCAGCCCGCTACAGAGACACCCAAACCCACACCTGAATGCGAATGTAAAACAGAAAAGCGTTGTAAATGCCTGCCGATAGTCAACTGCATATTGTTGGTGGGACTTGTGCTGCTCTACATATTCCACTTCACCGGCATCGGTGCCAAAGGCGGCAAAAGCCTGGCCAATGCCGATGCGAAAGCTCCGGTGGCCGTTAGCGAAGGTGGTGTGAAAATAGCCTATGTCAATACCGATACGCTGATGGCAAAATATCAGTATGCCCTCGACTTGCAGAAACAATTGAAAGATTTCCAGACAGCCAAGGAGAACAGCTACAAGCAGCAGATGATTCAGTTCCAGAAGGACTATGAGGCTTATGTCAAGGGTGGCGGCGAGAATATGACGCTGAGCCAGCAGCAGGCCAAGGAGAAGGAACTGACAGAACGTCAGCAGCGTCTCATCAGCCTTGAGAGCGAATACTCGCAGCAGATTGCCGAGAAAACGATGAAGGAAGGTGAGAATATGACCAAGGCTGTCTATAATTTTATTCGTGAGTACAATGCGCAGAACCAGCAGTTTGACATCATTCTTTCCAAGTCTTTCAGCAACAGTCCGTTGTTGTATGGCAACGAAGGTATGGACATCACCGACGAAATTCTTAAAGGCTTGAACGAGGAATACGCCAAAGTGAAGAGCCAGAAGTAAATGCTTTCGACTGAAAATCCGATAAAAGGACATCTTTTGCCCCGCGACATCGACCGCCGTCCGTTGGTGCCGCAACGCTATAATATGCGTAATGGCAAGGTGATAAATTATTTTGTGAGTGACGACATAGGGCTGATAAAGATGGATTTCATCTTTGAGGCCGGTTCGGCATTGCAGGACAAGCCTGTTCAAGCTGCAGCGGCAATAAATCTTTTGACGGAAGGCACAACAAGACATACGTCGAAGGAAATTGCCGATTTTCTTGATTTTCGAGGTATCATAGTGGAGAAAAGCAACGATGAGGTCTCATCGACGCTGACGCTCTATGCTATGCCGCGCTATATCGGCGAGTTGTTGCCGCTGCTGCGTGAAATGTTGACGGAACCGACCTATCCCGAAGTTGAATTTGGTGTTTTCGTTGCAAAGCGTCGTCAACAACTGTTAGTCAATCTGCAGCGCACCGGTTTTGTGGCTCGCAAGCGCTGGTGCGAGAGTCTGTACGGTATCGGTCATCCCCAGGCGGTATTTGCTACTCTGGCAGATTTGGAGCAGCTGACGGTAGAGGATGTTCGAGCCTACCATCGGAACCGCCTTACGCCGTCGCGTCTGGCTATTGTGCTGGGTGGTGCGGTGTCGAAAGAGGTCCTAAATGAGTTCGATAGTGTTTTTGGCGGCGATGTTGTCGAAACTGTCGAGCGTACTGTTTTGCCAGAGCCGAAGTCCGACCCCGGTGGCCGTTATGATGTCGCCGTCGAAGGTGCGGTGCAGAACACACTGCGTGTGGGTCGTCTGTTGCCTATGCAGTGGAACGACCGTGAATATGCTGAATTTATGGTTCTTTCGACCGCTTTGGGCGGCTATTTCGGTTCGCGTTTGATGACGAACATCCGCGAGGACAAGGGTTATACCTACGGCATCGGCGCTATGACGCAGATAAGCCGCGGCAGCTTGTCGTTGATTATCACCAGCGATGTCGCTGCCGACAAGGTTGAACCGGCATTGCAGGAAATCAAGTATGAACTGGAGAGGTTGCGTCGCGAGCCTATGTCTGACGAGGAACTTGAACTGGTGCGTACCTGTATGCTGGGCGATTTTATGCGCAGTGTCGATGGCGTTTTCGAGCGCAGCGAGCGTTTCTGCCAGTTGCTGACAAGCGGCGTTGATGAACGTTTTACCGATAACTATATGTCTGTTCTTGAACCTGGAGCCATTACACCGCGCCGCCTGCAGGAACTTGCCTGGCGTTTGCTGGATTGGAGCGAGATGTCGGTTGTTTCGGCAGGGGTGGTTTAGTCCTTTTATTAAATCCGGTATTATTAATCCAAACAGTATTAACGGAGGTAATCTTCGTTTAATTTCTGGTAGTCTTCGGGGATGCCGATGTCGATGAAGTAGGCGCTTGAGATGTAGGCGTAGAAAGGCTCATCTTTGTAGCGTTTCTGCATTATTTCCTCCTCGAACGAGAAGGCAGTGTCTGCAGGTTGCTCTTCAAGCAGTGAGCGGTTGAGCATATATATGCCTCCGTTGATGGTGCCGAGTCCGCCGGAGGCCGTCTTTTCGGTGAAACGTGCTATGCGGTCGCAGCAGTCGGTGCATACGGAGCCGTAGCGGGCAGTGTTGGACACCTGACGCAGTACAACAGCCAGTCGTGTGGGGTGCGAGTGGTAGAATCGTCGCAAATTGTTGTAGTCGATTTTGAAGAGGGTGTCACCGTTGAGGACGATAATGTCTTCTTCTTTGCAGTATTTCAGTGCATTGCGCATACCGCCGCCAGTGCCAAGAGGTTCGCTCTCGACAGCGTAGGAGAGGGGCACACTTTTGTATTCAGTGCCGAAATGAGCTTCTATCTTCTCGTGCAAATATCCAGTTGATAGCACTATGTGGTCGAAACCGTAGCCTATAATATGGTCAAGCAACAGTTCAAGGAATGGGCGTCCATTGATTGGTGCCATAGGTTTGGGTACGTCGCTGACGACGCTGCGCAGCCTTGTGCCGAAACCTCCGGCGAGGATGATGGCTTCCATTATTTGGGGAATATTGCCGATTCGACGAGTTCGCAGATGATGTGGCCAATCATTATGTGGCTTTCCTGGATGCGCGGCGTGTCGGTCGATGGTACATTGAGCAGTAGGTCGTTGAGTTCCTTCATCTTGCCGCCGGTCAGTCCTGTCATCGAGATAGTTTTGATTCCCATTTCTTTGCACACTTTGTATGCTTCGATGATATTCTGTGAATTGCCCGAAGTGCTGATGCCGACAAGGATGTCGCCTGGATGTCCGCAGCCTTGTATCAGTCGGGCAAAGATGTGCTCGTAGCCGTAGTCGTTGCCCACGGCGGTGAGGTAGGAGGTGTTGCAGTGCAGCGCTTCGGCGTTGAGCGGCGGACGGTCGTAGTAGAAGCGGCCGCTCAGTTCGGCTGCCAGATGCTGGGCATCGGCTGCACTTCCCCCGTTGCCGCAGAAGTGTATCTTGCC
>JAGDCN010000142.1 GCA_017958525.1 Bacteroidales bacterium | reverse complement strand
CGACCCATAGTTCCGCCGTTGCGCGACGAACCGTCACCGCGATGGCTGCTTACCGACGGACGGTTGGGCGAGCTGCTGCGAGGAGCCTCGATTGAAGAACGCGAGCCGCTGCGAACACCGCTGCGGTTGCCGTCGGACGAACTGCCACGATAGGTCGTTGAGCCGCTGCGCGATGGCGAACTGGAAAAAGAACTGCCGTGGCTGCTGCCGCGGTTGCTGCTGCCCGAATAGGAACTGCCGCGGTTGCTGCTGCGCGAGGATGAACCCGAATACGAGCTGCTACTACGCGAAGAGGAACCCGAGTATGAGCTGCTGCTGCGCGAGCTTGAAGATGAACTGTGGCTGCCGCCACCGTGCGAACCGCCGCCGCCACGCGAGCTGCTTGACGACGAACTGTGTCCACCGCCGTGCGAACCGCCGCCGCGGCCCTGGGCGAACACCGGGGTTACGCTGAGCACCGTTCCAAGTGCCAAGATTGCTATCAATTTGTTGGTTTTCATATCTTATCCTTTCTTTTATTTGTTTCTAATCGGTTTTTTCACAATGCAAAAATAGACACACATTTACAAGTAAAACCCGAAATCGTTCCCTCTTTTCCCTTTTTTTCCCCGAAAAACCCGAAAAGCAAAAAAACACCCTTTTTTTGAATATCACAAAACGCTGATTTCGAAGTGCAAAACCCCTACCAAAGTTTACTCATAGTTTAGTGTGACTTTTATTAAAATTTTCTCTGGTGAACAATAATTGGGTTTAGGTTACGTTAAGATAAAAGAAAAAACTAGCGAAGGTATGTCGTTCGTTGGTTTCAACCGGTTGGTTGTAAGTTATTAACCTTAAAATATAGTACTATGAAAAATTTCAACGGTAATTTTTTCGGTGATTTCAGTGGCAGGGTTGGCAATGTGGTTGTATATAACTGGCGCGGGTTCAAGTGCATTCGCTCGATGCCGGCGCAATACAACGATGCGCGCACGCCGCAGCAGATGGAACAACGTGCTTTGTTCAAGTTCGCTGTGGGCTTTGCCGCCAAAGCTTGTCAAGTGCTGCGAATTGGGCTTCACGTGGCGAGTCTCAATGCGAGAATGACGGAATACAACTATTTTATGAGAATCAACAAAAAATGCTGGAGTTTAGACGATGCCGACGGTCAGCCTACTGTCCATATTGATTATGAGAACCTTGTCCTTGCCGACGGCCCTGTGGCACCTGTGGCTTTCGGAGTGCCGCAGATGCTGGACGAAGTCACGATGAGCGTTGATTTCGAGAAGAATCCGCTGCGTCGTACCGCCAAGTCTGAGGATTTGGTCTATCTGGTCGCTTATTGTCCGGAACTGGGTTATTTTGAGCTTTCTTCGCCGACATTTCGTCGTCGTGACAAAGTGATAATGAGTTTTAACGACTATTGGATTGGCCGCGAGGTGCAACTGTGGGGCTTTGTTGTCGATAGTGCCGGGCGTGCCTCGACGAGCCAGTACATCGGCACGGTCGAAATTGCGTATCCGCGCTTTCAGCCGCAGCAAACAATCAATGAAGGCGTGACGCTTGACAGTGCTTCAATGTCGTATGATAATCCAGATTGCCCTCAAACAGAGGCGCTTGAATCTTCGTCGGAGGGACGGTCGCCAGTCCCGGCGTCGCTTTCCGTTTCGGCAGGCAGTCCGCCATTGCCGTAGGTGCTGTTTGGGTTGTCGTCGTCGCTGTTGTCGGCAGGTTCATAAACTGTGCGTGAGAAGACGCCGAGATTGCGGAGGGCTATATAATAGTATATAATAAAGAGCAGGGTGAACATTATGTTGCCCAGCGGGACGCGCTCGCGGCCGAGGAAGAGCAGTGTGACAAGCAGCACAAGCAGTTGCGCCAAGGTGTAGAGGTGGAAACCGCTTTTGCGGAGATTCCACATAAGGATGACGCCTGTCAGCGAGAGTCCGTAGAGCAGAGCGATGCAGAGGAAGAAGGATCGCGGTGTGTCGAAAATCTGTTCGACATATACGGTCATTTCTGACGGAAAAGTCATAGAACCAGTCTGATACATTGTCTTGAGGAACGGCAGTGTCAGACCTGTCATCAGATAGCTGATGAAATTAAAACCCGAGCCGATAATACTTAAAACCAATATTATGCGCAGGTTTCTGCGGCGTGATTCGAAAATTTGTTGTTCCAGATTATTGTCCACTGTGCAAGTTGTAGATACTTTAGAGCGTAAACTGCTGTTTCCAAGATATTTTAGAAAATGTTTTTCAATTCGTCGGCCATCTGTTGCTGCAGTTTGGCGGCCTCTTCGGCTGCACGCTGTGCGAAGTCGGTGCCGTTGGAGGCGTAGATGATGCCTCGCGACGAGTTGACGAGGAGTCCGCAGTCCTTGTTGAGGCCGTAGCGGCACACCTCGCTGAGGCTTCCGCCCTGTGCGCCGACACCGGGGACGAGCAGGAAGCTGTCTGGTACTATGTCTCTTACCGTTGTCAGCATATTGGCCTTGGTGGCTCCGACGACGTACATCATATTGTCCGGTGTGCCCCATTGCTGCGATTTCTTCAGCACGTGTTCGAAGAGGTTGCGGTCGTCGTACTCGGTCTTGATGAACTGGAAATCGAAGGCGCCTTTGTTCGAAGTAAGTGCCAGCAGGATAACCCATTTGCCTTCATAGACTGTGAACGGCGTGACGGAATCCTCGCCCATATAGGGTGCTATGGTCATCGAGTCGAAGTTGAAGTCGCCTTCGGGGTCGAGGAAGGCCTTTGCATACTGCTGTGAGGTGTTTCCGATGTCGCCACGTTTGGCGTCTGCGATGGTAAAGGCCTTGTCTTCAAGACTGTGGAGGTAGTCCATAGTCTTTTTCAGTTGGATGAGTCCTTTAATGCCGGCGGCCTCGTAGAAGGCCAGGTTGGGCTTGTATGCGACGGTATAGGGGAGGGTGGCGTCGATGATTGCCTTGTTGAAAAGGAAGATGCCGTCTTCCTCGTTTTGAAGGTGTTGCGGCATTTTGCGAATGTCTGTGTCAAGTCCGACACAGAGGAATGATTGTTTGCGTCGTATGGTGTCGATAAGTTCCTGTCGAGTCATAATTGTTGAGTTTTGATTATGAATTATGAGGGTGAACTGTTTGGAATCAGTCTTTTGTGAGTTTATGGAATATTTGTTCGAGACTGTCGTGCCCCTGTGCTTTGAGTTGTTCGACGCTGTTGTCGGCGACGATATGTCCGTGGTTGATGATGACGGCGCGGCTGCACATAGCCTCAACCTCTTGCATAATGTGTGTGGAGAGCAGTACAATCTTGCTTTTTCCTGCGT
The DNA here is from genome assembly GCA_017958525.1 of Bacteroidales bacterium. Lineage (GTDB taxonomy): Bacteria > Bacteroidota > Bacteroidia > Bacteroidales > P3 > Colimorpha. The sequence goes on along the minus strand of JAGDCN010000142.1, from coordinate 1,948 downwards.
TGCGTATTACCTTGCGGATTTCTTCCAACTGGTTGGGGTCAAGGCCTGTAGTGGGTTCGTCGAGGATCAGCACCTGTGGGTCGTGGATAAGCGCCTGAGCCAGTCCGACGCGTTGGCGGTAGCCTTTGGAGAGAGCGCCTATTTTTTTGCCCAGTTCGGGGGTAAGGCCTGTGAGTTCGATCATTTCATCGACACGTTGGTTGCTGTTTTTCACCTTGTGGATGTCGGCGACAAAACGCAGGAACTCAGGGATGTACATCTCGGTATAGAGCGGGTTGTGCTCGGGCAGGTAGCCGATGCAGCTGCACACCTGCTGCGGTTCATCAAAGATGCTGTGTCCGCATACTTTGACTTCGCCTTCCGAAGGGGGGATGAAGCAGGTGATGATTTTCATCAGTGTTGATTTGCCTGCGCCGTTGGGTCCCAGCAAGCCAACAATCTCGCCGGGTTTGACTGAGAAGCTGACACTGTCCAGTGCTTTCTGCTGACCGTATAGTTTTGTTATATTGTTTACTTCTAGCACGATAGTGGTGGGTTGGTTTTATTGTTCTTGCAGTTCGCGTGCTTCCTGGATGCTGATACGCTTGCCGTTGTAGAAGGCGATGACGAATGCGTCTTTGAAGCCTTTTTTGCGCAGTTCGCTCTGCAGGTTTTTGGCACGGGCTATGGTTGTCTCGTTGCCCATTGTGTAGCGGAACACGCCGTCCTGCTTGTAGATCTGGTATCCGGTGACACCTTTGAATTCTTTGGCATCATCCTTGAGTTCCTTTTCGCTGGTAAGGAACTGTACGCGGTATGTGACGCCTTCGACCACCAATTCGTCGGGTCGCACCACTGTTTGAATTTCAGGTTCTTCGGTGCGATAAGGTTCGATTGAAGGCGGAACGTTTTTCTCTGGGAACTCGATGTTGGCCTTGGGGGCTTCCTCGCCTTGTGACTGCAGGATTGTTGTTGCCAATGCATCGTCCTGCAGTATCTGTGCGTGGAGGGCACTGTCGGCTGCGGCATCGCCTTGTGGGACAGGTTTTTTGCCTTTGTTTTTGCCATAACCGGGCAGGTCGATTTCCATCTTTTTGGGTTTGACGGAGGATTCCTCTTGGGCCTTGTAGTTGGCAAAGGCGTTGAGCAGGCAGACGGCAATGGTGGCTTGTCCTTCGTCGGACATCATATAGGCCTCTTCGGTGGGGTTGCTGATGAATCCCACCTCGGTGAGGACTGCGGGCATAGCTGTTTTGTATAGGACGAAGAACTCGGCCTGCTTGACACCGCGGTTGGTGGTTTTGATGCTTCCTTTGTATTGTTCCTGAGTAAATTGTGCGAAATTGAGACTTTTGTCGATATAGGCGTTTTGATACATTGCGAACATCACGTAGCTTTCGGGCGAATTGGGGTCGAAGCCCTTGTAGGCGCTGTTGTCTTTGTAGCCCTCTTCGAGCAGAATATCAGCATTTTCCTTCTTTGCGACTTCCATATTGGCGCGGCTGCGCGAAAGTCCCATCACGTAGGTTTCCATACCGACTGGCACCGAGGTGGGATGCGAGTTGATATGGATTGATATGAAGAGGTCTGCTTTGGCGCGATTGGCTATGTTGGCGCGTTCGGCAAGCGTCACATCGACATCGGTGGTGCGGGTATAGATGACATTGACATCAGGGTAGTTGTCCTCGACCAGTTTGCCAAACTTTTTGGCTATGGAAAGAGTCAGTTCCTTTTCCTGGCTGTGTTTGCCCAGTGCACCGGGTTTATCGCCGCCGTGGCCGGGATCGATGACCAGAGTTTTTACTTTTCCGGGCTCTCTTTTTTGAGAAAAAGCGGCCCCTGAAACGAGAAACAACGCGATGAAAAATACAAATAAACGCTTCATTTGCAAGTATATATTTTTTGTTTTTATGGATTGCGCAAATTGTGTTATCTTTGCACTTTGAAAATGCAAAGATACTAATTTTTT
>JAGDCN010000011.1 GCA_017958525.1 Bacteroidales bacterium | reverse complement strand
TTGCTTACAACATGCCTCCAAAGAAAGAGTCACAAAAGGTAGATGCCGATCATAGCACAACTCACGACAATGAAAGAACAGACGAGGTGCCTGCAACTTGAAACCTATTTATGGTTATATTTCGGGATTTTGGGTTATAATGTGAAAGGGGTACATTAGCCCTGCATTGATTCGATGAATAACATTAAATACAGATTTAGAGTTGACCGCTTAGAGGTCAGTTACACAGCACCGGAAGAAGTGCTTGAGTCGCTGTCAGAATTGGCAGAAGGTTGTTACGGTGAGGAATATCAGAACAATGTTAAACTTGTTAGGGCAGATAGCCGGAACTATAAGAATGAATTTGAGGTGTACACCATTAGCGAAACCGGATGGCAGGCTTATGGACTTTTACAATTTGGCAGTCCTAACCCACACCGGCAATATGTGTATCTGTCTGTTTTAAATGAAAGACTGTATGATGGCGGTTTGCATCTGCTAATGTACATTGAAAGTGTGTTGCATTTCGAATTTCTGCGGGTGTCGAAGCTTGATATTGCACTTGATGTTAATATCAATTTGATTAGGTGTTTTTATCGTTTGTGGCGTAACCCTGAATATGTTTTTGTGTTACTGGGCCACCGTACTATTGAGGAAATGACCGACCATGTAGGCGAAATGGTACATATCAGCACGGGTACACGAAAGAATATCAGCAAAAACCGCTCTTTTAGTCTCTCTAACAGCGAAAACAGCCTCAGCCTTGCAGGATATAACAAAAGTGACGAAATCGCAGCTACAAAGAAGAAGTACATAGCAGATGCCACGGAGTTCAAAAAGATATATCGGCTTGAAGTACGAATGTCAAGTTATAAGGAGGTAAGAAAAACACTTAGTCAAGTTACAATGAACGATGTGGATTTGTATTGTCGCTTAACTGATGAAAAGACTTTGCTGAAGTTATTCATTGTCACTCTCTCTCGATTGATACGTGTAAAGCAAGGCAGAAAATCATATACTCTATTAGAATGTTTGATTTAAAATCAAAAATATGAATGATAGTTGATATTATTATCCCCTAAAAATGGGGATTTTTCTTTTCTTCCTTGCGTTTTCAATCTATTGGTTAAGGGGTTGAGGCTACCCGTTTCTTCTCGTAGTAAGCCTTCAAAGATGCAGATATCTTTTCTTTTGTTTTGTCGCTTACAGGATGGTTTTTCATTGCCCGGCTTATGTGCCATTTATGGGTGGCTGTTTTGTTTCGGCGGCTGAGCCGCATTGAGATTTTTCGTTTCGTATCGCTATTCATTTTGCAGATGGCTATATCCATAAATATAGGCATTGCAGGATAGTAAGTCCACATAGCCACAAAAATTTTTTCCGGAAAAAATCCGGAGCCATCCGTATTTAAATATAGAAGTTAGTAGGCTTTTGTACTCAATCTGAGAGCGGGAATACGTTGGCTAACAATTACTTACAAGCGAAAATTCATCAAGAAACATACTGAAACCTCTACCAATAGCGAAGGTCGGCTAAATGTTATTTTATGCTAAAGGTTTGGCGGGAATCTAAGAAATACTTACCTTTGCAAAAAGAACGGGTTAAAATATCAATTTCATTTGGAAAGAAGCAAACGACTGAGTTTCAGATGGTTAAGCGCGGTTTTTTGAATTTGCGAGATTCGTGAGTCACAACGACAGACGTTCGAAAACGTCTTTCTTATATATAAGTTCGCCCGCCGCCCTTCGTAGGGCTTACTGCGCGCGACGGTGCAAAATTACATAAAAATTGTGAACGAGCAAAGAAAAAGACAGAAAAATTTGGAGGTTACAGAAAAACTCCGTATATTTGCAGCGTCAGAATGAAAACTTTGACTATCCGGTAAACATGTGAGGCCTTAGGGGCTGAGAATGCCGAGAGGAGTAAGCCTTCATCGACCCTGCTCCATTTAAAAGTCACCTACGGGTGGCTTTTATCTTTCATATAGCTTCTTAAATTCCGTATAGAATCGGGCTGACAGGGCAAGCCTTCTGAAAATGGACAGCTCGTACTTCCTCCTGAATATCAAAACCTCAAGTGCCTTGCTGTTTGACTCAAAATAGTTTTTGATATCTGCAGCTAATAGACGAGTGTTGTATTTTGCCGGCATGTTTAAAAGTGCGCGGTTGGCCTGATCAACTGACTCATTCAGGCGTGTAAGTACTATGTTCTTTCCACTGATATTCTTAAGATCGAATAGTTTATATACGCCACGCCGTTCCAAAATATAGTCAGGGGTCTTTATGCCATGAGGATTGGGCAGTATGAAAACACGGTAACCATGTTCTACGGCCTTACGGGCTGCCATCAGCAGCGAAGGATAATCATTGTCCTGCATTCCTCCGACTGTATAGATAAAAGGCTCATCGGGCAAGGCATGGAACTCTTTTCGCGCAGCAATCTCTTTCAACTTGCTACCGAATGCGGCTCTCTCTAATGTTTTCAGAAGAAGCAGTTCTGCTGTTATGTCACCTTTCATTATAGTCTCAACTTTAACCAAGACTGTCCGCTCGCCCACGAGTGGGCTGGCCAAGCGACGGTACAAAGGTAGGCAAAAAAATGGTAGCAGCAAAACTTTCGGCAGAAAAAATTTGGCAATACGGAATTTATTCGTAACTTTGCAGGCAAAGATTCTGCGCGATATGGAACGATTCTTCAACACTGCAGGGCCGCAGCAGCCCGACATCCATTACACCGTGGATCCGCTGAGTCGCTTCGACTTGGACGATGTGCTGATGCTCATCCGCCAGCGGAAGTATTTTGTTTTGCACGCGCCGCGCCAGACGGGCAAGACGTCGTGTATGCTTGCCCTGCGCGACCTGCTGAACCGCCAAGGCGACTTCATCTGTGTGTATGCCAACGTGGAGGGCGGGCAGGCCTCGCGCGACAATGTCAAGAGCGTAGTGAGATCCACGGTTGACACACTGGCCCTGAAGGTGTCGCAGGTGATGGGCAACGACCCTTTGGCCGAGCAAATCCGCGATGCCGTGAGGGATGTGGAGGCCGACTCTATGCTCTCCACCTATCTGTCGAAACTCTGCCAAGCTCTCAGTAAGCCTTTGGTACTCATCATCGACGAGATAGATGCGCTGGTGGGCGACTCGCTCATCTCCGTGCTGCGCCAGATTCGTTCCGGCTACGAGAGCCGTCCGGCATCCTTCCCCAACAGCATCATCCTCTGTGGTGTGCGTGACGTTCGCGACTACCGCATCCAGACCTCCGGCAAGGACATCGTCACCGGCGGTTCGGCGTTCAACATCAAGAGCAAGTCGTTGCGCCTGGGCAACTTCACGCTCGGGGAGGTACGCACCCTGTACCAGCAGCATACTGCCGAGACGGGACAGTCCTTTGACGAGGCCTGCTTTCCCCTGCTCTGGCAGGCCACCGAGGGGCAGCCCTGGCTGGTGAATGCCGTGGGCTACGAGGTGACATGGGAAATACGGGAGAACCGCGACCGCTCGGTCGTCATCACGCCCGACATGATAGAGTGCGCCATCGAGAACATCATCTACCGCCGCGACACCCACATCGACATCCTGATAGACAAGCTTAGCGAGCCGCGTGTGAAGCGGGTCATTGAGCCGATACTCTCTAACAGCGACGAGGCCGTTGAGGGGGTTGTTCCGTCGGACGATATACAGTATGTGGCCGATATGGGCCTTATCAAGGTGGAGAGGGGGCAGAACATCCGCATCGCCAACGGCATCTATCGCGAAATCATACCCCGTGAACTGACGTGGAGCACCCAGCAGGTGCTTGTGCAGCAGTCGCAGTGGTACCAGCGTGCTGACGGAGGCATTGATATGGGGAAGCTGCTGACGGCCTTCCAGCAGTTCTACCGTGAGAACAGCGACATCTGGATTTCCAGGTTCAGCTATGCCGAGGCCGGACCGCAGTTGCTGCTGCAGGCGTTCCTGCAGCGCATTGTCAACGGTGGGGGCTACATTGACCGTGAGTATGGTTTAGGGCGTAAGCGTACCGACCTGCTTATCCGCAAACCGCTGGCCGACGGCTCTGTGAAGCGCATCGTCTTGGAACTGAAGATCAAGCGGGCAAAGGACGGTTTGGAGACGCTCATTGAAAAAGGTCTTGAGCAGACCGCCGGCTATATGGACTGCGTCGGTTCGGTGGACGAGGGGCATCTTATCGTCTTCAACCGTGACGGTCAGCTGTCGTGGGATGAGCGCATCTGGCATACGCTCCGCGATTTTGGCGGCCGTACCATCGTGGTATGGGGAATGTAATGAAAGTGCAAACGTTTGCACAATATAATGCTGCAATAACCCGCCGTCGGTGAACGGCGGGTTATTATTTTTAGTACTTTTGCACCAAGCTAAAAACACTGAAAGTATGAAAATCCTATTTAACTTAGAGTATCAGACGACGTTCGGCGAGGAGTTGATGCTGAACATCATCGGAGAGAACGGAAGTACTGAACAGCACAAGATGAACACCCTTGACGGGCTGCACTGGACGTGTGAGTTGTCGCGGGCGGTGCAGGCAGGCACTTATGTGGACTATTATTATACGGTGCGCCGGGGCGAGAGTGTGTATCGCCACGAGTGGCTGGTGGAGCCTCATCGTTTGGAGTTCCCTGCTACGAAGGCGTCGCGCTATATGGTCTACGACCACTGGCTTGACATTCCCGACGACAGCTTTCTCTATTCGTCAGCCTTTACCGAGTGCGTCTTTGCCCGTGAGCGGCGGATGAGTGCCGACGAGTCATACGAGCGCACCGTTCGCCTGAAGGTGCGAGCCCCGCAGCTTCGTGCCGACGAGCGGCTGGCCGTCATTGGCGGTGGCGAGACCTTGGGCAACTGGGAGGCCAAGCGCGCCTTGGACATGGCCGAGCATGAGTGCAACGAATGGGTAATCTCGCTCGATGCCGACCAACTGCCCCACACGTTCGAATTCAAGTTCGTGGCCCTC
>JAGDCN010000010.1 GCA_017958525.1 Bacteroidales bacterium | reverse complement strand
GAATAATCTCGATTTCCTTGAAATAGAGACTCCGTTCCTTATCAAATCGACCCCTGAAGGTGCGCGAGACTTCGTGGTGCCTTCGCGTATGAATCCCGGCGAGTTCTATGCTTTGCCGCAGAGTCCGCAGCAGTACAAGCAGCTGCTGATGGTGGCAGGTATGGACCGTTACTTCCAGATTGTTCGTTGTTTCCGCGACGAGGACCTGCGCGCCGACCGTCAGACGGAGTTCACCCAGATTGACTGCGAGATGTCATTCGTTGAGCAGGAGGATGTTCTGCAGACTTTTGAAGGTCTGGCAAAGCATCTTTTCAAGGAGGAGAAAGGCCTCGAATTCGACCAGTTCCCGCGTATGACGTGGCACGATGCAATGCGTCTTTATGGCAGCGACAAGCCGGATATTCGCTTCGGTATGAAGTTCGTAGAGTTGAATGACGTGACTAAAGGCAAGGGCTTTGGACTTTTCGACAATGCCGAGCTGGTGGTTGGCATATGTGCCGAGGGCTGCGCAGAATACACCCGCAAGCAGCTCGATGCGCTGACCGACTTCGTCAAGCGTCCTCAGGTGGGCGCCGGCGGAATGGTATATATCAAATACAACGCCGATGGCACGTTCAAGAGCTCGGTCGACAAATTCTACACGCAGGACGACCAGAAGGCCATAGCCGAGAAGTTCGGTGCCAAGCCTGGCGACTTGATGCTGATACTCTGCGGCCCTGCTATGAAGACCCGTGTCCAGCTCTGCGCTTTGCGTCTTGAGATGGGCAATCAGCTTGGTCTGCGCAATCCTGAGGTTTTTGCTCCGTTGTGGGTCATTGACTTTCCGCTGCTGGAGTGGGACGAGGAAACGCAGCGCTACTACGCTATGCACCACCCCTTCACGGCTCCCAAGCCAGAGGATGAGGCCCTGCTCGACGACCCGTCAAAATGGGGTGAAATACGCGCTAACGCATATGACATCGTTATGAACGGCGTCGAGGTCGGAGGCGGTTCAATCCGTATCCACGACCGCACGTTGCAGAACAAGATGTTCCATACGCTTGGCTTCACCGATGAGCAGGCCCAGGCTCAGTTTGGATTCTTGATGGACGCCTTCACCTATGGCGCACCTCCTCACGCTGGTTTGGCCTTTGGTTTCGACCGTCTTTGCTCGCTCTTCGGCGGCGCCGACAGCATACGCGACTTCATCGCCTTCCCCAAGAACAACAGCGGTCGCGACGTGATGAGCCAATCGCCATCACCAATCAGCCAGGAGCAGCTTGACGAACTTCAGATTGCGGTCGTTACGAAATAGTGTTATCAATAAAATAACGTTATAACGTAAAGTTATAACGTTATTGTGTTTAAATGATAGGTGGTGAATATCAAGGCGTTGATGAATTCTATGCGTCTCCGCACGCTTCCCTTGTCGTTGGCAGGTGTAGTGTGCGGAAGTATTTTGGCCTGTTCCAACACCGAACAGAATGTTTGGTCGTTTGTGTTGCTCTATCTTACTACAATCTGTTTGCAGGTGCTGACCAATCTCAGCAACGAAATGGGTGACCATCTCAGCGGTGTTGATGGAGAGAACAGGGAGGGTCCAAACTATAGTATGGCCGATGGTGGCTTGACAGAAAAACAAATGTGGCACGCAATCAATGGGTTTGTCGTTGCCAGCGCAGTATGTGGGTTGGCGATGATATTGGTGAGCGGAAGCCCGTGGTGGATGATTTTGGTTGGCGCAGCGGCAATATGGGCGGCCACCCACTACACTCTGGGAAAGAGCCCATACGGTTACAAGGGACTTGGAGACTTGTTTGTGTTCATTTTCTTTGGTCTTGTGAGCGTTCTGGGCGGTTACTTCATCATAGCTCAAACCATTGACTTCGAATTGTGGCTTATATCACCCGCTGTAGGAGTGGGTTTGCTGAGTGTTGCCGTGCTAAACGTGAATAATATACGCGATATGGCGACCGACGAGGGCATACGCAAAACCATCCCTTTGCGCATAGGAGAACGTAGAGCCAAATGGTATCAAACAATTCTCGTTGTAATGGGTGCTGTCTGTTTTGTTATTGTCTTTTCGCCTGCCCTGTTTTTGTTATGGTTTTTGTTTGCCGTTCCAATCGTTGGATTGTGTATTCATCTCGTCATTGTGTGGCGTTCCCACGGCAAATTCCTCGACCCTGCGCTGCCTCTGCTTGTTTTCTCTACATTTTTTATCTCTATTATCTATTCGATTGTTATTCAAGGTATAAGTTAATCGAACCACTTCGCGAGAGGTTAAAAAATCAATTTTTAATTGGCATACGATTTCAATAAGATAGCAGACAACTACGACCGCCTTAATCATCTTATGACTATGGGAATGGATCGCTGTTGGCGTCGTCGTGGTGCCCGATGGCTTATGCACAATGGCATTTGGCGCCCCAAATGTCTTGATGTTGCGGCTGGTACTGGCGATTTGGCATTTGAAATGTATCGACGGGGTGCTGCCGAGCCAGTGGTGTGTGTCGATTTGTCGGAGAAAATGCTTGAAATAGCAAGTAGCAAGCTGTCGTTAGAGGCTGAATGTATTGTGGCCAACGCTGAGTCTTTGCCGTTCGATGATGGCAGTTTCGACTGTGTTGGCAGTGCTTTCGGAATACGCAACTTCGTGCATCTGGAGCAGGGCCTCAGCGAGATGGTCAGAGTATTGAAACCCGGCGGAAGGTTGATGATACTTGAACTCGCCACTCCCGACGATTCTTTTGTGCGATTATTTTATAACCTATATGCCAAATATATAATTCCTTGGCTCGGCGAAAGGATTGCCCATAATCGTGAAGCATACACATACCTGCCAGAATCGATTGAACGCTTTCCGAAAGGCAGAACTATGCGGAAAAAAATAGAAAACCTCGGATGCAAGGTACGCCATCGGAAATTCTTCTTCGGCGTGTGCCGTATGTATAAATGCACAAAAAACGAATAATAACCCTCCAACTATGGCCGACAATTATTTAGAAAAGAGATACGATGAAGTCTTTGGAACCAAGAAGGTTACCAAACGTATCGGACATACACTTGACGAGTTGCTTGTTAAAAACCGTTCAACGCGCGGATACAATAAGGCTTACACCATCAGCCGCAACGAATTGCAGCAGATTGTTGCCGTCAACACCAAAATCGGTTCAGGCTGCAATCGTCAGGTGCTTCGTTTCCGTCTGGTGACGCAAGGTGATGAGGCGACAAAAGTGTTGGAAAACATTAAGATGGGTGCCGCACTTCCAGAGTTGCATCTGCCTTTCCCCGGCACTGAGCCTGAGGCTTTTATCGTGGTGTGTTCCACAATGGACGAAAACAAACTTGTGGATATCGACCTTGGAATGTCTCTGCAGACAATGATGCTCAAGGCCACCGAGATGGGACTCAGCAGCCTTATCATAGGCGCTTTCAACAAGGAAAAGTTGAGAACAGCACTCTCGTTGCCCTACGATCCTATTGCGGTACTATGTGTCGGCAAGGGTGCCGAAAGGTTCGAACTTGTGCCTATCAAAGAAAACGAAAGCCATTCCTACTATCGCAAGAATGGCATTCATTATATACCGAAAGTGGTACTTGAGGATTTGATTCTTTAATGGCCTTTTCGCATTCTATTCCTCAACTTTCACAATTTTCGTATATCCGTATTCTTCGAGTTTTTCGATCTGGGCTTTTATATTCTTGGCCTTGGGGCTGATAAGTACACGTTGGCCATTGTCACGCAGTGCATTAACCTCAACGATGACTTCGCGTATGCGGTCTGCTGGCAGGCCTGGTTTCAGCAGATAAGCCACCGATGCGCAGGCACGCTCCACTTTGAAACCTTTGTCTTTCAGTATAGCAACAATACGTTCAAAACCAATCGAGAAACCGCAGGCAGGAGCCTGAATTTTACCGTCGCTGAACTTGCCGATCATCTCGTCGTAGCGACCGCCGCCAGCAATCGAGAACGAGTAGTTTTTCTTGTCAACCAGTTCAATCTCAAAGATAGGCCCTGTGTAGTAGCCCATACCGCGCACCAGCGATGGATCAAACACAATCTCACCTCTGCCTTCCACGATGGCGCGGACGCAGCTGATAATGGTATCCATATTTTCGGCAATGGCAGCATCAAGACTTTCGCCTATATGCTTGGCGGTAAAACCGTTGCACATTTCATAGTCAGTGCCGTCGGCCAGCATAGCACAATATTTTGCAATGCCATCCTCACCAAGTTCCATTTTGCGAAGCAACTCGGCAATACCCTCAACGCCAATCTTGTCCAGTTTGTCCAGCACAATGCATATCTCGTCGAATTGCTCGGACGGAAAGCCGCAGGCAGCCGACATAGCCTTCAGAATACGGCGGTCGTTAACGCGGATTCTGAAGTTACCCATACCAAGGCGGTGCAACATCTCGGCGGTGGCTGAAATAAGCTCTATTTCTGCCAGATTGCTGCCGTCGCCGATGATGTCAATATCACATTGTGTAAATTGACGGAAACGCCCCTTCTGCGGTTTGTCGGCACGGAACGAACTGCCCAACTGCATAGCCTTGAAAGGGTAGGGGAGGATGTTCATATTGTTGACGAAGAATCGGCTCAGCGGCACTGTAAGGTCATAGCGCAAACCGCTGTCGCACAATTCGTCATTGCCTTCCGATTCTTTTAGTTTCTCACCGCGCTTCAATATTTTGAATATCAGCGACTCGTTTTCGCCACCCTGCTTGTTTGTCAGGTTTTCGATATGTTCTATCACGGGTGTCTCAATGAGTGAAAAACCGAAGCGTCCGTAAGTCTCTTTTATCAAGCCCAGCGCATACTCGCGGATCTCCATATCCGCCGGCAGTTGCTCGGGCATACCCTTCACGGGTGTCTTAATCATTGCCATAATCGTTTGATATATTGGTTGTTGATTGTTTCTGATTTAAATCTACAAAGATGCAAAATTACAAAATAATCCTCAAAGATAACTATTTGCCGAAATTTTTTTCAACTCAAATATGGAAATGTTGAAATAGATTTATAAAGGATTTCGTCATCCTATCGACATAAGCAGATGGAAGATGCCAATGCCAAGGTAATTCCCTAACATATAGCCCAGCAGGCCGATAGTGATGCCGAGAATAACGATGTCCTTGTTGTCCAAAAGCGCTGCTGCCAACGGCACAAAGGGTGGCGAATTGATCAATGCGACGCTGCAAACCATCACCGAATCGCCATCGATTTTAAGCATTTTGGCAAAAAGAATTTGCAAAAAGAGCGAGCCTAAAATAATGAATCCTAAGTAGTAAAGTATTGGTAGGCTTCCGGCAATGTCCATTTCGCGGATGTTGCAGGCGGTGGCGATTGCCAGACAGAAGACATAGACGCAATAGAGGCCAAGGTCGAACGAATGTTGCTGACGCTTCATCGGTGGCAGGAAAGAGGCACCGATGGCCAACGTGGTGAGTAGCAGGATAAGAACGGTCATATTCGGTTCTCCGTCTTTCGAAGTCCATATTGACACAACATAGGAAACGGCTGCAATTGCGAGTGTTATGCCGATTGCAAGAAAAGACAGTCCGCGATGTTCACGGTCGAAAGGTTTGATTTTGGTATTTGGTTCTGCATCAGCCGTGTCCTGTTTCCCTGTCTCTGTTTTTCCTTTCCTGTTTTCAATTCCTCGTTGTGCAGGCAATAGTTTGCGAAAGACGGTTTTGCCAAAAAAGATGACAAACACAAGGTATAAACCTGTGACAATAAGGTCGTAGCTGGTGATGTAAAGGTATGTCGCATCGGGCATTGAAACGGCTTGCTTTATGGCACCCATATTGGGTATGCCTCCTGTGTAAATGCCTGTGGCTACGGCACATACTTGAGCAAACCCTTTGCTGTCGTGGTATCCGTTCCTGAAAATGAAATAGCCGGCAATGGTGACGATAAGCACAGAAAGCAATCCTGAAAGGAATACTTTGAACGCTTTGCCCACTTGCCAATTGTTCATATCGCAGCCCATCAGCATCAGCGGTATGGCCAGTGGCACTGCGATATTGCTGAAGAGGGTGTTGGCCGACAAATCAACATTGAAAACGGCATTGTCGGCTGGAATAAGATTTGCGACAGCCAGGCCGACAAGATATAACACCGTCATTGGACTGATTTTTTCAATCCAACTCCAGCGCTTGGCAAGTTGCATCACAAGCAGAGGAACGCCAAGCAGATAAACTATCGTAATTATTGTGTTCAAGGCTTTTTTCTGCTTAACGTTTTTTTGTGTATTTTATTTTGTGGGGAGCGATAGAAATCACATCGCCCCCACTAAAGAGATACCACCTGCTAATCGGAATAGCGGCACTGGAAGCGACGCTCGTATTCCTCAATCAGCATTGGACGATAGTCGGGATGGGCAATGCGTATAAGGTCTTCGGCGCGATGCTTTAGTGTCCGTCCTTTGAGGCGGGCAATGCCGTATTCGGTAACAAGATAGTTGATGTCATTGCGAGTGGTGCTTACTGCCGAACCAGGTGTAAGAAAGGGCTTGATGCGCGAAATGGTGCCACCGGCCGCCGTGCTGGGCATAGCGATTATGCTTCGTCCTTCGCGAGCCATCGAGGCACCGCGCACAAAGTCGATCTGTCCGCCAATGCCGCTATATTGCCGCATACCGATGCTTTCGCTGGCCACTTGACCCATCAAATCGACCTCCAGGCACGAGTTGATGCTCACCATACGGTATTGCTGTGCGATAATGATGGGGTCGTTGGTGTAGTCAACGGGATACAACTCTATCTCCTCATTGCCATCCACGAAGTCGTACAGCTGTCGCGAACCCATAATGAAACTGGCCACCACTTTGCCTTTGTGCAGCGTCTTGCGGCTGCCGTTGATGTTGCCGCGCTGCATCAGTTCTGCGACACCATCGCTGAACATCTCGCTGTGGATTCCAAGGTCGTTTTTGTCGGTCAGTTCGGTCAGCACTGCATTGGGGATGGCTCCGATGCCAAGTTGCAGTGTGCTGCCGTCGGCCACCAGCGAGGCGCAGTGGCGTCCAATGGCCATCTCAACCTCGCTTGGGGCGTCGCTGTGCAGTTCAGGCAGGTGATAGGCACAGGGGATGATGTGGTCTATCTGCGACACGTGAATCATTACATTTCCATAAGTGAATGGCATAAACTCGTTGGTTTCGACGATGACCGAGCGTGCGCGACGGATGGCGGCCAGCGCGTAGTCGCAACTGACGCCGAGTGAACAATAGCCTTCGCTGTTTGGAGGAGTTGCTTGGAAAACCGCCACGTCACAGGGTATCTCGTCACCAATCATTTCCGGCACATCGTGGAAGTAGGCCGGGAAGAAATCGCCCTCAAGGTGGTTCACCGCGTCGCGCGAATTGCCGCTGAGGAAGTTGCTCACGTGGCGGAAATGGCCGAAGCAGCGGGGATGCAGCAGCGGGTTGTCGCCCAACGTGGTCATATGGAAAATCAGTACATCGTTGTAGTCGTCGCAGTGCTCTGCCATTGCTTGCGGTACCAATTTGGGAACTGCAGCAGCGTGTCCCAACACTACACAGTCGCCGTCGTGTATGTCTTTGATTGCCTCTATGGGCTTCGATACTTTGCGTTTGTATTCTTCTTTCCAGTTCATTGTATTTTGTTTATTATACGTTAATCCTTTATACCTTAAAATGCATTCGGTCAAAGGAATAATGGGAAAGGAAGAATGAAGAAGGGAAACATCGTCTCTTTTGACAATCGCCTTTGACGCGAAAGCATTGCCATAAGCTGACAAGGCAGGTCTCCTGGCTTTCGCCTCCGTGCGGAGCCTTCTCAGACCCTGGATGGCCCAATGGCATTGTTCCGAACGGCATTTTCGGCGATTTACAGTTGCGCGACAGCTCGCGATTTACACGCGATTCCCTCTTAGTCTCTCCTTTTTGGAGAGCAACCTTGAAGCAATAATGTTATCAAAGTACTGATGCAATGTTTATTAAAAGGAATGCCCTTTTCAACATTGCTTTGCAAATTTACATAAAAATGTTCGATTTCAACACAGACAAATGATATTTTTTGGTAATCAAACATCCTCGCCTGCGATTGATTGTCTCGCAGGCGGGGATGCTTGCTTATCAAGAAAGTCAGAAAGTAAAGCCTGATGGACTCTCCAACTTGTCAGCGTTTGCTGGCTTCGAGTTCCTCTTTTAGGTATTGGCCGGTAAAGTTGTCCTCCCGCTTCGCCAATTGTTCGGGGGTGCCGCTAAAAACCACTTCTCCGCCTTTGACACCGCCGTCTGGTCCGATATCGACTATCCAGTCGGCAACCTTTATGACGTCCATATTGTGCTCGATAACAAGGACCGTATTGCCCTTATCGACAAGTTTTTGCAGCACTTCGAGCAGCACGCGGATGTCCTCGAAATGCAGTCCTGTGGTTGGCTCGTCAAGGATGTAGAGCGTGTTGCCGGTATCGGTTTTCGAAAGCTCTGTGGCCAGCTTTATGCGTTGTGCTTCGCCGCCACTAAGTGTTGTCGATGATTGGCCGAGGGTGATGTAACCCAAACCTACATCTTTGACAGCCTGCAGCTTGCGCGAAATCTTGGGATAAGGCTCAAAAAACTCCACAGCTTCATTGATAGTCATATCCAGTATGTCGGCGATCGACTTGCCTTTATATCGGATTTCCAGCGTCTCCCGGTTGTAGCGCTTGCCGTTGCAAACCTCACAGTTGATATAAACATCGGGAAGGAAGTTCATTTCTATGGTGCGCACGCCGGCACCCTTGCAGGTGTCGCAGCGGCCGCCGCTGACGTTGAACGAGAAGCGGCCGGGCTTGTAGCCGCGTATCTTGGCACTTGGCAACTGTGCGAAAAGTTGGCGTATGTCGTCAAAAATACCGACGTAAGTGGCCGGATTTGAGCGTGGTGTGCGCCCGATGGGTGCCTGGTCTATTTCTATGACTTTGTCGATATTTTCAATGCCGCTGATGCGTTTGTATGGCAATGGGCGCTTCTGCGAACGGTAGAAATGCTGGTTCAGAATGGGGTGCAGTGTCTCGTTGATTAACGACGACTTGCCGCTGCCGCTCACACCTGTGACGCAGACGAAGAGACCTAACGGCAGGTCGAAAGTGACATCCTTCAGGTTGTTGCCGGTGGCTCCTTCCAGGATAATGTGCTTGCGACTTTTGACACTGCGCCGTTCGGGTATGGCGATATCGCGTATGCGGTTTAGGTAATCGCAGGTCATCGTCTTGTGTTTCAAGAACTCTTTTTGCGGACCTGCAGCCACAATCTTGCCGCCGCGTATGCCGGCTCCGGGACCGATGTCAATGACATAGTCGGCGCTGAGAATCATATCGCGGTCGTGCTCTACTACAATGACCGAGTTGCCCAGGTCGCGCAGTTCTTTTAGCGCGTCTATCAGTCTCCTGTTGTCGCGCTGGTGCAAACCTATCGAAGGCTCGTCAAGGATGTATAGCACATTGACCAGTTTGGCTCCTATCTGTGTGGCCAGACGGATGCGCTGACTCTCGCCGCCGCTGAGCGATTTGGAACTGCGGTTGAGCGAGAGGTAGCCTACGCCAACATCGATAAGGAACTTGGTGCGCGTCGTGATTTCGCGAAGTATTTCGTGTGCAACCTCGCGGCGGTTTTTGTCGAGTTTCTCTTCCAGCGATGAAACCCATTCGTAGAATTCGGTGAGGTTCATCTCTGCCACCTCGCCTATGTGCTTGCCGTCGATGAGAAAGCATAGCGACTCCTCTTTCAGACGATGGCCCTTGCAAGCAGGACAGGTGACGGTGTTCATAAAGTTGGCTGCCCATTTCTGCAGCGCCGCCGACTGGTCGTCGGTGGCCAGCTCGTTGATATAGTTGGCAATGCCAGGAAAACCGCCGCGATAGGTGCTTTCGGTGTCCATCTGGATGCCCATATAGTCGCTTGTGCCGTAAAGGATGACGTTCATTGCCTCCTCGCTGAGGTTTTCCAGAGGGTCGTCGATGGTGAAATGGTAGTATTGGCCTAACCTTTCCAGCTGTCGGTAAAGATAGTTGGTGGACGAATACTTGCCCAGCACGTCA
The DNA here is from genome assembly GCA_017958525.1 of Bacteroidales bacterium. GTDB lineage: Bacteria > Bacteroidota > Bacteroidia > Bacteroidales > P3 > Colimorpha. The sequence continues at coordinate 4,839 of JAGDCN010000010.1, read as the reverse complement.
AGTCCTCCGTCGCGAATGCTCTTCTTCGGGTCTGGAATGATTTTCTTGAGGTCGATTTCCGAAATTTCACCCAGGCCATTGCACTTGGGACAGGCACCGTAGGGTGAGTTGAAAGAGAAGGTGTTGGGTTCCGGTTCGGGATAGGAGATGCCCGTGTCGGGGTCCATCAGCATACGGCTGAAATAGCGAGGCTGCACTTCGCTGTTGCTGCTGTTTTCCAGTATCATCAGCATCCCTTTGCCCTGTTTGAAAGCCGTTTTGACAGCCTCTTCCAGTCGGCGTCGGCTCTTGTCGTTCACTCGCACGCGATCGACAACCAGCTCGATGTCGTGGGTCTTGTAGCGATCCACCTGCATATTGTATGTTAGCTCGCGGATTTCGCCATCCACACGCACACGCAGGTAACCTTTTTTCGCCACCTGCTGGAACAACTCGCGATAGTGACCCTTGCGGCTGCGGACAAGGGGTGCCAGAACAAGGATATCCTTGTCGGCAAATTCATCGATAATGATGTCTAAAATCTGACTCTCAGTGTATTTGATCATCTTTTTGCCGCTGGCGTATGAGTATGCATCTGCCACGCGGGCATAGAGCAGTCGCACAAAGTCGTATATCTCGGTGACGGTGCCTACCGTCGAACGGGGATTTTTGTTGGTGGTCTTCTGCTCGATGGAGATTACAGGGCTGAGTCCGTTGATGCTATCCACGTCGGGACGTTCCATATTGCCTATGAAGTGGCGGGCGTAGGCCGAAAAGGTCTCCATATATCTGCGCTGACCCTCGGCATATATGGTGTCGAACGCCAACGACGACTTGCCGCTGCCGCTCAGGCCGGTAAAGACTACCAGCTGGTTGCGGGGCAGATCGACATCGACATTCTGCAGGTTGTGTTCGCGGGCTCCAAGTATTTCGAGTTTCTGCATAGGTTACATTTTAGTTATGAATTCCGTACCCTTGTCGCGTTCGGTGCGGATGGCGCGAAGACTGGTGCCGTTTGCGACAGGCAGCTTGACGGTGTAGCTTTTGTTGGCTTTGTTGGTCAATTTGTCGGTTGTCAGCCAGGGGTTTAGCTCGCGCAGCATTTTGTATGTTGTGCCGTTCTTTTGGGCAAAATCATACAGATCGACATTCTGTCCGCTCAGCGTGGCATTGCGTGTCGGCAGGGTGGGGTAGAGGTCGGCGGCGCGCAGGAAGAAACCATACTCCTGCGGATGCTGCATTATCTGTTTCACTGCCAGTATGCGATAGACGTAGCGTGTCGTCTCGTTGTTCAGGCGTGTGTCGTAGTAGGTGCCAATGCTTTGGCGCTCCATATTCTTCTGCAGCCCGTTTTCGCCGCAGTTGTATGCCGCCGCTGCCGCTGTCCAGCTGCCAAACTTGGCGTATAGCGACTTCAGATACTTGCAGGCCGCTTCGGTCGAGGCTTCCAGATTGTTGCGCATATCGATTTCGTCGTTCACTTCAAGGCCGTATTTCTGGCCCGTGGTTTTGATAAACTGCCAGAAACCCTGCGCTTTGGCCGGCGACGTGGCGTTGGTCAGGCCGCTCTCGATGACGCACAGATATTTGAAATCGGAGGGTATGCTGTTTTTCTTCAGAATGGGTTCAATGATGGGAAAATAGCGATGTGCACGTTTGAAATACAGCATCGTGCTGGTGTGTCCGAAAGTGTTGACAATCATCTCGCGGTCAAGACCTTCTCGCACGTAGTAGATGTCCAATGGAACCGGCTCGCCGGCAAAAGTCATCGAGTCGGGCAGCGCAGGTGCATATATGCGGGGATTTGTGCTGACGCGCTGGGCATTTTTTTCGTTTGCAATGCCTGCTTCGGCGCGATCCTTGTCGATAGCGCAGACAAAGACAAGCAGAGCTATCGAAACCACTGAAAGAATCAGTGCCAGTGTGCTTTTGTTTTTCATAGTGCTTACTTGATAAAAATGTTTTTTCAGTTGCCTATAAGCAGTGCAACTTTGTCGGCAATGTCTTTTGCCACTGCCTTTTTGCTTTTTAGTTCGCCGATGTCGATGTTGCCGCTGCGGTCGATGATGGTGACCTTGTTGGTGTCGTGGCCGAACCCTGCACCCTTGTCTTGAAGCGAGTTGAGGACGATGAAATCAAGGTTTTTCTTCGCAAGTTTTTTCTTGGCGTTCTCCAGTTCATTGTCTGTCTCAAGGGCAAAACCGACAAGCAGCTGGTCTTCGCGTTTCATCGTGCCCAACGTTGCCAAAATGTCTGGATTTTGAACAAGATGCAGCGTCATATCGTCTTGGTCGCTCTGTTTCTTGATTTTATGGTCGGCCTCGTGCTCGGGACGGAAATCGGCAACGGCGGCACTCAGTATGGCGGCACTGCAGGAGGGGAATTCCCTTGTGGCGGCATCATACATCTCGCGTGCCGAAACGATGTCTATGCGTCTTATGCCGGAATGACTGGTTGCGAGCTGCGTGGGACCGGCAATCAGAACTACCTCATAGCCTCGCGAAGCCAGTTCCTCGGCAAGTGCAAAACCCATTTTGCCGGTCGAAAAATTACCTATAAAACGTACAGAATCAATCTTTTCATAGGTGGGACCGGCGGTGATGAGAACGCGCTTGCCGCTGCAATGGGACTCAGTGGAAAGGACTTTTTCCATAGCCTCGACTATGCGCTCAGGCTCCTCCATACGTCCGTTGCCGCTACTGCCGCAGGCCAACTCGCCGGATGCGCTGTCGATAACGCTGACACCGTTGGCGCGCAGATAGTCGAGATTGCGCTGCAGGGCGTAGTTCTCAAGCATTTGGGTGTTCATCGCAGGTGCAATGAACAGCGGTTTGCGGAACGAGAGCAGCAGGGTCGATAGGGCGTCGTCGGCAATGCCGTTGGCCATCTTGCCGATGATGTTGGCTGTGGCAGGGGCTACAATCATCGCATCGCCCCAGTCTTTCAGCGAGATATGTTCGGTCGAGTGGGGGTTCTGGCGGTCGAAGAGTTCCTTATATACGCGGTTGCCCGACACCGTCTCCAATGTCAGCTCGGTGACAAACTGGAGGGCGTGGTCGGTAACGGCACAGGTCACTTCGGCACCGGCCTTCACCAGCAGGCGCACCAGCAGCGGCGCCTTATAGGCTGCAATGCCGCCAGTGATGCCTACAATGATGCGTTTCCCACTCAAAACGTTGTCCATATCCCGTCGTTTTTAGTTCTGTGCTTTCTCCACAGCACCTTCGGCGATGGCTTCATTTTCCATTGCCTCAAGGCGTTGCATATTCTTGTCCTCCTTGGCGGGGTTGCGGTAGTAGAGCTCGCCGTCCAGATACTCCTGTGTGGCCTTCAGCGTGGGCTTCGGCATCATCTCGTAGTGGCGCACCACCTCAATTTGTTCGCGGTTCTCATAGATTTCGTCCATAGTGTCGATACCCGATGAAAACTCCTCGATTTTCTTGTGCAGCTCGCGCTTCATCTCGGTGGCAATCTGGTTTGAGCGTTTCGACAGCAAGGCCACAGTTTCGTAGATGTTGTCAGTGCCTTGGCTGAATAATGAGGTGTCGCGGGTGATGGTTGTGTTTACAGGACGTTTTTTCTTTTCTTCCATTGTTATGTTGTTGTATTTAAATATTTTACAATTATAATCGATTTATTTGTTTTCTGCGTTTTCGATTCTGGCAAGTTCGGCTTTGCATTTGTTGTAAATGTCTTGGCATTCAGACATATACTTCGAATTGTTGAATGTGGTCGCAAATTTGTCGAAATTGCCGATAACCTGCTGAAGACGTTCTTTCATCTTGTCTTCGCGGCTGTTGATGGCATAGACATAGCCGCCTTTGACCATATAGTACATAGCATCTTCGCGGTATGGCGAATCGGGATAGTCGTTCAGAAACTTGTCCAGCGAAACGACAGCGGCGCGGTAGGATTCTGTGTTATAGTAGCCTATGGCTATTTCATAGTCTTTCTGCATCAGTTTGCCACGCAGTTCGTCAAGGTAGCTGTTCACTTCGGGAATGCGCGTGCTCTGCGGATAGCGGTCGGCAAACTGCTCCAGCTCGGTAATGGCCTCTTTGGTAATCTTCTGATCCAGAGTGTGCGACGGCGATTCCATATAGCTGCAGTAGGCGGCCAGGAAAGCAGCCTCCTCGGTGTGTGTGCTATACGGATAGCGTTTTGTGAAAAGCTTGAACTGATAGGCGGCATTGTAATAATATTCTGATTTCAAGAGACATTGGCCATAATACCAGGCTATGTCCTCTGCGTGCTCGTTGCCGCGGTAGTAGAGCGACAAATTTTCGAACAACTGGCGGGCGCGAGTATAGCTTTCTTCGTTGTAATAGCGCAGCGCAGCCTCGTATTTGCCGTCATAATCGGTGCTTTTAAGCATCTTTTCATATCCGTTACAACCGCACAATATGCTGATTGTTAGTAGTATTAAGGTGATATTGGTCAGTCTTTTCATAGGGTGCAAAATTACTAAATATTTTTTATTTATGATGCAAATTTTAAAAATATACTTCGAAAACGCCAAAGAAATTGAAATATTGTAATGCTCACAACATTTTGTGAAACGTATGACAATTTGCAATATGTACAACACTTTGTGAAACTAACAACGTTTTAGGTTGTGCATAGCATTTTGCAAGCCCCGTAATCGATAAATTCGAATCAGCCTCCATAAACTCGATTTGCGAGAATCGGGATTCGGAAACTCGATTTTGAGCAACGGGATTCGTAAGCACGTTTTTAGAGCATCGGGATCCGTAAGCACGATTTTTGAGCATTGGCCTCCGAAAACTCGATTTTTTAGCATTTGGATGCTCGTCGTTCGCGCCTCGTTTTTTTGTGCTCCATACCCATTTTTTGCTCCCT
>JAGDCN010000009.1 GCA_017958525.1 Bacteroidales bacterium | reverse complement strand
CCTGCTGCAGGCAACCACGGCATCGGGTGTGGCGACACGCAAGATTGTCAACAAATAAACTCCTCACTACAATTTGTGTAGTTTGACGGTTCCCATATCACCCTCAAGACTGTGGCGGAAAAAGTGCGTTGAGTCGTAATCTGTGTTGAACGGGAATTCAGGAATGCTGTTGTTCAGATATGGCCTATAGTCGATCTGTTGGTATTCGCGCTGGCGGTCGGGCAGGTTCTTGGTGTCGATGCCCTGCGGGTTTGAATACCTGATATTGCGGCGGTCGAACTTCTCGCGGCTCATACCGGGAGCAGAAATCTCGAAGTGGACGTTGTAATCATTGCTGTAGAGCGTGAAGCGCCCGTTGCTGTCGGTATAGGTGTTCATACCCACACTCCAGTCGTCGTTCCATCCGCGGACAACAGCTCCCTCGACGGGCTTGCCGGTAGACTTGTCTACTATGCGTCCCGTCAGGCGGATATTGCTGTAGGCAAGCATATTGTAGTAGTTGACGGGTCTTAGCTCCTCGTCGGTGTAATAGCAGCTAAAACAGAACAGACCGTCAGTAAAAACACGGGCGGCAGATTTGGATTTGCCAGTAGAATCGCGCAAGCCGGTATATTTTGCTTCAAAATTGACACCTGAGGGGCAGTCCTGAAACTCCCACCAGCCATATCCAATTGCCCCAAGGTATTTTGCACGTTCAAATGTGCGATAAAGGAACCACCATTGCCAATCCCACGGCACCGAATCGTTATCGGCTGGCAATCCCGTCTCGCCCACCATCCACGGTTTGCCGCAATAGCGGCTGTACCACCACATCTCGGAGTAGACGCGCAGCGGATGATAGGTGTGCATCTCGACGAAGTCTGTAGGCAGCATCGAGGGGTCCCATTCGAAGACCTCGATGGGCTCGGCGGTGGCTATGGTGAAAAGCTGGTGCGGCGCGTAGGTGCGCACCCAGTGTCGCCATTCGCTCGCAAGGCGGACGGCATCCATCTTGTCGCGCTCGGGTTCGGGGTCGAAATAGAGCGGCTCGTTGAAAAAGTCGTACGCCCACAGCGCCGGCAGGTCGGCCAAATGGTGCAAAAGCCCTTTGGTGTAGCTCTGCCAGTAGGGGTCGAAGGGCGTCTTGATAAGCAGCATCACTTTGAGACCAGCGCTGTCGGCCGTCTGCACCATTCGGCGCGTGGCTTCGAACTTGGCGGCGCTGTCGCCCTCGCCCATCACGTCGAGGCAGACGCGCACGGCATTGAATCCCCAGCTGGCGATGGTGTCGAAATGCTCGCGAAGGTCAGTCCCGGTGTAGTAAGGAGCCGGAATGACGCGGTCGCCATCGATGAAAGCCTTGTAGTTGAGCATCAGCGGAAACCAATATTCTCCATCGAGGACGAAATGTCCGTCCTGCAGGCCTACATAGCCTTCGGTGACTGGCGGCAGTGAATCATTGTACATTATATCAGCATCGCCACTATGCTTGCACGAAAGCAAGAGCGCACAAACTACAGACAGCAACAGTATATGTTTCATAATCAACGTTCTTTGATTCTTATTATTTCATCTTTCAGCGGTATGTTGTCGATATAGCGTTGCCCGTCGCAATAGGGGATGTGCATACCTTCTGGACGCACCAGCAGATGGTGGAACATCACCAGCGATGGACGCATTTGCCGGTTGCGCATCTCTATACGCAGTCGACTGCAGTTATCGGGCAGTGTTGTAGTTAGACGCAACAGCCCTTCGTTGTGATTTATATCGACAATGTCAAGCAGCACATTGGCGCACCAGCTGAAAAGTTGAGATTCTTTGTCGTCGTTGGCGGCATATACCTTGATGTCGGAACGACTGTACTGGTCATCGAGAATTGGCGACATCCAGAAGCTTATCTCTACATCGCCCGAAAGCGAGAGAGGTCCGTCGTAGACCGTTATGCGGGAGTGTATGTTACCTTTTACTGTGTCGGGAACAACGAGTGCCGCCGAGCGGTAATCAAAACCGTCCGTCGAGGCGGTGTCGTAAAGAGTTTCCAACTCGTCGCTCGTCTGCATTCTGACAATACGCAGAACATCAGGATGAAGCGAGTAAAGCTCTATATCGTTTAGCATCATTAGTGTGTCGGCGTAAGAGAGAATCATCCGCTCTGCATCGGACAGCAGCTCCTTGTTTTTGGTTACGGCAAGCAGCAGGAGCCTGTCGTCGGGCAAAGAGTCGGCCAGTCGCAGAAAATCGAATGCCGTTCGCGAAAGGGCTATGCAGTCCCACGCTTGGCGGATGTTGGACCGTGCACTCTCGTTGCATACCAGTGGCAGTCCTGTCTTCATCGAGAGCAGGGCGCTGCGGGCAAACATACGATCTTGCGACGGCAGATAGGCTATCTCGCTGCCTTCATTGAAGACGGGTAGCGTCAGAATGGCTTGATACTTGGATGTATCTATGTCGTTCACCCATTGGTTCTGAGGCAACTTGTTGTCGTAGTCAGTCCATTCAGCCCATTGGTTTGAGTACCAAGCTTTATTGTGCCAGTTGTAGGCGGTGGCTTCAGCAGCCATAACGACGAGGGCGACGACAAGCACCACCTTGCGAAGAGCCTTTGGATTTGACTGCATCCAGCGGAACAGACCATAGAAAGCCACAATATTGATGACATAGACAAACAGCCACACGAAACGTCCCTGGGTCCGAAACTGTGCCAGTGGGCCGATGTAGGCCACCACATTACGTGAAAACCAGTTGAACGGCACTCCGCAGGCGTAAAGCATCAGCACTGTGGCAATTAGGAGGAAGAGGTTGAGTTCGCGGCTGTCGGTGGGGCGTAGCAGCGAAGCATAGCACTTCTTGACAAGATTGCGAAAGAAGCAACAGACCATCAATACTATGGCAACGACAGCTACAATGCCGACGTAATTGCGTGCTTCCCATTTCACTCTCGCAAACAGATGGCTGTCTTCGTAGAAGTAAGGGCGTCCATAAGGGAAAAGAATACCTTCTATTCTGCCTTGATAGGTGAAGAAACCCGAAGGAACGGCGGTGCGTTCGCCATCGGGCACTCCAACGTGTGACAAGATATAGAACACACCCAGCGGCAACACCAGTTCAACCAATGCCGCTATACTTATTTTACGCCAAGCCTTATCCTTACACCATTCAATGTTACGACGACGGAAAAAGACATACGCCAACTCGCCGACAGTGACAACAGTGTAAAACACAAGATAATAGGGGTGACACAATGCGAACCACAGCATCGACACGCCTATCGCCAATGCCCATCCCCACGCTCCGCTGCGAAGATGGCGCAGCGTGAAATATAGCAACATCGGTATCGCGCAGTAGTAGCTCAGTGACATATGTGCTCCCATACGCTGCAGTTGGGGTGACATCAACGTGATGAGCAGAGCCACAACAACAGAGTACCATATTGGCAGTTTCAGCTCGCGCAATATCAGATAGAGGAACAGGGCACATAGAACCACGGACAGCAATGAAAGCAAATTCATAAGCGGCAAAACAGCTCTTTCTGTGTGGACGACACCAGCCTTGCGGAGCCATTGCAGAGGAGCGGCGACCAGTGGGTGCAGGCCGGTGAATGTGTAGTATTCACCGTACGGGTAGTTCATAGCGTTGGATATCGCCATATCATCGTCGTGAGCAACGTGATAAGTGGTTGTAAAGACATCCTTTATCAAATCCTCGCTACTCGTCGAAAAAAACAATATGTTCCAATGAGTCAGCCAACTTGGTCCCCAAAATAGGGCTATAAGTGCCACTGTCGCCACAATAGTCGCAAGGCATCCAAGACGGCCTCTTGCACCTGTTTTTGCTTCGCTATCCATAATTCGTGTAAATACAACAAAGGGAAAGGCATTCTGCTAAAAGGCAGAATGCCTTTCCCCTGTTGTTACGAAGTAATTAGTATCCAAAAATCTGGTCGAGGGTGAGTTTTTTCACCTGGCCGAATTTTGAGAGGGCGTTGAAGTCCATCTCGCTCTCTTTGCCGAGGATGAGGTAGGTCTTCTTCTGACCCTTGACGTGCTGTTTCTGGAAGTTCACAAGGTCCTGCATAGTCATCTTCTGATAGGCCTGGAAGTTCTGCTTGCGCAGAGGCTCTTTCCAACCCATCTGTTCACAGTTGAGGTAGCTGCTGATGATGCCAAACTTGGTGGTGCGGGCGGTGCGGCTGCCGGCGAGCAAGGCATCCTTGGCCAGCTTGAAGTTGGCCTCAGCCTGTGGCATATCATCAAAGAGCTCTTCGTATGCGTTGAGGGCGTCGAGCAGTTTGTCGTTCTGGGTGATGACGTTGGCGCTGTTGTAGAAATAACCGTCCTTGTCGGCACCATAGGTGTAGTGGCTGCTGGCACTGTATGCGAGGCTGCGCTTCTCGCGCATTTCTTGGAAGACGATGGCGTTCATCGAACCGCCGAAGTATTCGTTGAAGAGGTTCATACCGGGTACTTCGGCAGTATTGAAGTGTTCGCCACGGAAATATTCGGTGACGTAGGTGTTCTTGGCGTTGTAGTTCACAAAGAGGATGGTATTATCGTTGGTGGCCTGTGGCTGATAGACCTTGTTGGCGGGAACATCCTTGGTGGGTTTCACGGTGTGAATCTTGTTGACGGCAGCGGTGGCTTCCTTGAGGGTCAGCGGGCCATAGTAGAGCACGCGGTGCTTATAGGTGAAGAGGTTGTGAAGTGCGTCGGTGAGCTGCTTGGCGGTATAGCTGCGTAGCTTAGCGTCGCTCTCGGTGGTCTCTTTGATGTATTGCTCGCCATAGATACCGTAGCGGTTCAGGGCGCTGAAGGCGGCGCGCTGGTTGGTCTTGTTGTCGGTACGACCTTTGATGGCACGCTCCACAAGCATCTGCAAGGCCTCGTCGTTGGGCTGGGCACCGGCCATAATTTCCTCCACGAGGTTCATAGCTTTCTCCATATTCTCTGCCAGACCGTTGATGCTGACAGTAACGGTGCGTCCGCTGACGCTGATGCCCCACGAGCAGGCCAGCTTGTAGAACTCTTTTTGCAACTCTTCGGCAGAGTGTTTATCGGTATTTAAATAATCCACCAAGTCGGAAGCCAGGTCGATGGTTTTGTCGGCAGTGCTACCGAACTCGAAGCGATACTGCAGGTTGAAAGTTGCGTTCTCCTTGTTTTGCACATAAAGCACTTCGCTGCCGTTGGCGGTCTTGCCTTTCTGCAGGTCTTTCTTGAAGTTGATGAATTGGGGCTGGATGGGCTTGGCCTTGTTGGCGGCATCCTTGATGCTGGCAAGGAATGCACTCTCGTTGTCGCGACTGACGAAGATGGGTGTGATGGCAGGCTTTGTAACCTTGGTCACCGGATCGGGCGAATCCTGCTGTTTATAGACAATAACGTAGTTGTTGTCCTTGCAGATGCGGTTGGCGAAATCGACAATGTCCTTCTTTGTGATTTTGGCCAGTTCGTTGATTTCGTTGCAGACGTCGCCCCAGTTCTGGTGTTGCACGAAGGCGTAAGCCATCTGGCTGGCACGGCTGTTGTTGCTCTCTGCCTGTTTCATAATTTGCAGCTTCAGTTGGTTGATGGCAGCTTCGAGAAGGCTATAGTCGAATTCGCCTTTCTTCACCAGCTCCACCTGCTCAAGCAGCAGGTCGCGCAACTGGCCGAGGGTCTGACCCTGTGTGGGACGGCCGCCAAGCATAAAGGCGGCATAGTCATTAAGAGTATAGGTACCGGCGTAAGCGCCAAGGCAGAGCTGTTTCTGGTTTAAGTTGAGGTCGATAAGACCGCAGCTTCCATTGTTGAGCACCTGCTCGAGTGCCTGTGCCAACAAGGCGTCGCGGCTGCCATTACCCTCTTCGATGCGGAAAGCGATGGTGAGGTTGGCAGGATCCTGTCCGTTGACCAAACGAATTATGGGGCTGGTGATGGGCTCTTCTTTCACTTTGGTAAATCCTGGTACCGTGCCAGGTTTCCAGCTACCCATATATTTGTCGATAATTGCGATAACCTGGTCGGGATCGAAGTCACCGGACATCGAAACGCACATATTGTTGGGTACATAGTAGGCGGCGTGATATTCGCGGATGTTCTTCATCGAAGGGTTTTTGAGATGTTCGATGGTGCCGATGGTTGTCTGCTGACCGTAGGGATGGTGTGGGAACAGGGCGGCCATCATTGTCTCATTGACGCGGCGGTTGTCCTGGGCCATACCGATATTTTTCTCCTCATATACAGCCTCAAGCTCGGTGTGGAACAGACGCAGTACGAGGTTGGGGAAACGGTCGCCCTGAACTTTGGCCCACTGTTCAACTTGGTTGGCGGGAATGTTCTCGACATACATAGTGTAGTCGTTGCTGGTGAATGCGTTGGTTCCCTCACTGCCGATGGCTGTCATCGACTTGTCGTATTCGTTGGCGATGGCGATAGTAGATGCAATGTAGCTGAGGGAGTCGATCTGGTGATAGATCTCGGCGCGGCGTTTCTCGTCGGTGGTGCGGCGATATACTTCATACAGGTTTTCAATCTGTTGGATGTAAGCCTTTTCGCGCTCCCAATCAGTGGTACCTAACTGGTGGCTACCCTTGAAGAGCATATGCTCCAGATAGTGGGCAAGGCCGGTGGTCTCCTTCGGGTCGTTCTTTGAACCTGCACGCACGGCGATGTAGGTCTGGATGCGCGGAGCATCCTTATAGACGCTGAGGAACACCTTTAATCCATTGTCGAGCGTGTATTCGCGCACGTTCAGCGGATCGTTAGGGTAGGTTTTGTAAGTGTATTTCTTCTGTGCGAACGCCGACGAACCCACAACGAGCATCACGGCGACAAAACTGAAAATTAATTTTGCTTTTTTCATTTGATAAAATATTATATATTAGTTAATTGTTTTTTATTTGAGCCAAGACTTCGTTCTGCAAATATACATAAAGTTTTTCGATTTCAACTCTGACAGATGAAACTTTTTGGTATGCCGGTTTGCTGATGCGCTTGCCTGCAATTATTGATTGACAGACAAGGAGGCTGCTGCATACCACGTTTTTCAGATGAAATGAACAAATGATTTGTCCCCCGAAACGCCTTACATTTTCCTGTTTGTGCTGTTATATTTGCAAGTGTCGTATAGGATGTGGTAATGTCACTAATAAACAGTGTGTTGAGAAAAGACAAAATTCTGTTAGGCAGGGTGGGAAAGAGGAGTGGCGCGATGGCTGTCTTCGGCCCATACTGGTAGTTTTCAACCGACGTTGAAAAAAGTTTGGAAAAAAAATTTTTGTATGTGCTTTTTATATTGTATTTTTACAAATTGTTTTTCGCATCCAAATGATGCGCAAGGCGTTTATTATCAGGTAAAACAAGAAAATACACAATATGGACAAAGTAAGCAAAACACTGACACAGCACCTGGCAAGGGTGACGGAACTGGCCTCGCGGCTCGAAAACAGCGGAGGAAAAACGGCGCGTATCGATGTCGATATGCTGCTCGAAGCCTTGCGCGAAATGTATGACGCTGTCTATGGATGGGAGGCGGATAAACCAGATAATGGAGAAGGCGATGAAGCGGCCAACTCCTGTGAAACCCTGGAATCGGAGAACGAAGCGGTAACGGTACAAGCTGAAGAACCTGCTGTGCCGGCGGCATTGATGGTTGACAACGAGGCCGAAGTGGTGTATGCCATAGAACCCGAAGAAGTTGCCGTTGAAGAGGCCGCTGAGCAGCCGACAATGGAGGAAATCGAAGGTCAGCCAAACGACGAGCTTTTTGAGGAAACGGTTGAAACGGCAAGCGAAGAACGGCAAACAGAGAACGAGGAAGAAGGAACGGAAACGGAAGAACATCCTAAAACGCTATGGGATAAGTTGCAAGAGTCGCAGAGCACCACCACCGTCGCCGAACGGATAGAGGCGGCAAAGATTATCTCGGACCTGCTCGAGGAGAAAGCGAAGAAAACTGACAACGAGGATGTGAAAACGGAAAACGAAGAGAATCAAGAACCAGTCTCTGAACCAACCCCAGAACCAACCCTTGAGCCAACCCCAGAACCAGTTCAGCAACAGGCACAACCGTCACTGTTCGACTACTTTAAGACAACACAACCTGAAAGACCCGCCCAACGTACTTTGGCCGATAGTTTGGGCAGCATCCACGGGACACAGGAACTGAAAAGCACAACCAACAAGGTCAGTGACTTGCGTACGGTGATCAACATCAACGACAAATTCAGCTTTATGAATGAGTTGTTCCACAACAATATGAAAGGCTACAACGATTTCATACTGCGTTTGAATGCCATTTCCGATCGCGAGGAGGCGCTGGAATATGTTGCCACCATTGCCGAACAGTACAACTGGGACAACGAATCATTAGCAGTCAAGACGTTCTTCTCCATTTTCGACCGCAAATTCTGACGGCAGTTATGAGGAATTAGGAAAAATTGCGGAAAGTTATGGAACAATACGACCAAGCGCATATTAACGTAAAAACTATCTATTTTCAACTTTCAACAATAAAATGAAACGCACCGCAATACTTTTTTCCGCACCTTCGGGTTCGGGCAAGACGACAATCATCAAACGACTGTTGCAGTATTTCGACTGCTTCGAATTCTCTATCAGTGCCACCAGTCGAGAACCCCGCGAAGGCGAAAGGGACGGTGTGGATTACTACTTTTTGTCGCCCGACGAATTCGAGCACCGCGTGCAGGCTGGCGACTTCCTTGAATGGGAAGAAGTCTATGCAGGCACCCGCTATGGTACGCTAAAATCTGAAATTGAGCGTATTGCCGACAAAGGCAAGGTGGTGATTTTCGACGTTGATGTCAATGGTGGCATCAATATCAAGCGCTATTTCGGCGACGAAGCGATGGCTATCTTCGTGATGCCGCCATCGATAGAGGTTCTGGAACAACGGCTGCGCGCACGCGGCACGGAAAGCGAGGAGTCGATTCGAAAACGCTTGGGACGGTCGGCCAAAGAGCTGAGCGAAGCTGACAAATTTGATATCACGATAGTGAACGACGAACTTGATCGCGCAGTGGCGGAGACAAAGAAGGTTGTGGAAGAATTCTTGGCAAGGAGTTAAGGAACAATACAACCCGGCATATATCAACATAAAACCTTTCAACATATCAATACAAAACAGTGCAGAAACTGGGAGAATTTATAAGGAGACATTCGCATACGCTGGTTTTCATATTGTTGGAAATCATTGCAACGCTGCTGATAGTGCAAAATACCTTCTATCAGCGGTCTCGCATAGTGCGTGTCGGAAACCGCATCGCCGGCACGTGGCACAAAGGAGTGTCGGGGGTGACTGGCTATTTTGGCCTAAAGGCCGAAAACGAACACCTTGCGGCCGAGAATGCAGCACTCCGCGCACAGATGGCATCGTCGTATATCTCATACAACGACAGCGTTTTTGAAGTGAACGACACCGTATATAAACAGCGCTATTCCTACACCGACGCACAGGTTATAAAGAACTCGTACAATCAATCCAGAAACTATATGATGATTAACAAAGGTGCTGCGCAGGGAGTGAAGGTTGATATGGCTGTCATTTCGCCACAGGGCATTGTGGGTGTGGTTGTGAACTGCACGAGGAATTTCTCGACTATTATGCCGGTGCTGCACAGCGACAGTCGCCACAGTGTCAAGCTGAAACGCACCAATTCTACAGGCTCGCTGATATGGGAAGGAGGAGACTATCGCTTCGCGACGCTGGTCGATATACCCACCACATACCCTCTCTACAAGAACGATACTGTTGTTACCAGTGGTTTGGCCAACGATTTCCCCGAAGGTATTGCCGTGGGATATATCGAAGACTTCACCAGCGTGCAGGGTAGTGGATTCTATAATATACGCATACGGCTGGCAACTGATTTTAATAATCTTAACCACGTCTATGTGGTTGATAACCATTTTAAAGCAGAGCAAGACTCGCTGATGAAAATAACGGAGGACGAAGATGAATAGTCAATTGATTTTCAGAAATATTGAGCGTTTCATTCTGCTGATGCTCCTGCAGGTACTGATATTCAACAATGTTTATCTTGGTGGCTACATAAATCCCTGTATATATGTGCTTTTCATTGCTATGTTGCCAACTCAGACGGGCCGCATACCAATGATGCTGATAGCATTTTTTACTGGTTTGTGTGTAGATGTTTCTACTAATATGCTTGGTTTCCATACCTTTGCAAGCACTGCAGTGGGTTATTTGCGTGGTGTGTGGCTGGACAAAATTATCATTCGCGACAACGAGGAAGGCATCGAAACACCGTCGATTTACAGTGGCTCATACCAACAATTCCTGTTTTACCTGTTCTTGCTATTGTTCGTTTTCAATCTGATTTATCATACGTTGCTGGTTTTCAGCTTTCACGAGTTTTTCAGCATACTCTTCACTGCCCTGTTGAGCACCATAGTGACTTGGCTGTTGGCATTGTTGTACCAGACTCTGCTGCTGCGCAAAATGAGGAGGAAAGAGTTATGAAATCGAAATGGGTCATATTGTTGTTTGCGCTTGTCAATGTGTTGACGCTGAACGCACAATTGGCTGTTGGCAAATGGAGAGACCATTTCTCCTACTACGAGCTTCACAAGGTGCAGCAGATTGGTAGCCAGATCTATTGTTCGGCTAATGGTGGCTTGTTCTACTACGACCTTGACGACTTGACTGTCAACAGGGTGAACAAAACAACGGGGTTGAACGATGTGGGCATTAGCACTTTTGCCTACGACGAGACGTCAAAAAGCATCATAGTTGCTTACAACAATGCCAATATCGATATCATTAGAGACGACAAAATCATCAACATTAGCGATATAAAGCGAAGCAATATTGGTGGCAACAAAAGCATCAACAGCATCCGTTTCGAGGGTAGCAACGCCTATCTGGCTTGTGGATTTGGCATTGTTGTGGTGGATCTTGTGCGCAACGAAATAAAGGAGACTTACTATCTTGGCACGGATGGTGCCTATTTGAACATCAACGACATCGCTTTCACCGACAGTTTGATTGTCGCTGCCACTAACGATGGAATAATGTGCGCGGCAAAAAACAGCACATTCCTTAACATTGTCACCAATTGGACGCAGGATGTGAGTTCGCTGCTGGCCGGTCAGACAGTGACAAGGCTCGAAACTGATGAAAATGGCACTTTGATGGCGATGGCCTTCAGTGGCGGCAGCGACACCACTGTCTATCGACAGAACGGGACACTGGTTTTTGCACCGCTAACATCGGGCAATATCCGCAACATCAAGTATTCGCAGGGAAAACTGCTGGTTTGTTTTGACGACCATATTGCAATCTATGACAACCAATTCAACCTTGAACGCGAGGTGAATGACTTGGATTGGATGAAAATGGAGGCCAACGACGCCGAGCTTAGCAAAGACGGCTCTCTGTGGATTGCACATCGATGGGCTGCATTGGCATTGGTGGAACTGAACAACAACCTAAAACTTAATACTTTCCATCCACAGGGACCTAGTAGTGATAATGGGTTCCGACTCACAGCGTTTGACAACGACTTGCTGGTCAGCCCCGGAGGACACACAACGACATACAGCGGAGTCTATCTGCCAGCAAACCTTTACACCTTCAGAAATGGTGACTGGAAGAGCCTCGACGACCCCAACAAAATGCTTGACGGCATCACCGATATAATCGATGTTGCTGTTAATCCGCGCAATAACAAGGTGCGGCTGGCGGCCGCTTGGCGTTCGGGAATTGTAGAAATCACAGACGGTAAAGTTACCAATATTTACAATGAGACAAACAGCGACGGCGCTCTGCAGCCCTATGTTCAGGGTGACTACACCGCCCTCTTTACAGGCGCAGTGGCATACGACGGCAAAGGTAATGCCTGGATAACTAATTCGCTGAAAAGCAACGGTCTTGCTGTGCTGAAAAATGATGGTAGCTGGCAGAGTTTCAATACACAGGCGATGGTGGCTGGCAGCGATATTGACCATATTGTCTGGGATAGTATTAACAACTTAAAACTTTTCTGGGGACGTGCTAACAAGGTCTTTGTTCACGACGGCGAAGGCCAGATGGCTTACATTGACCCCAATATCGGTGCCAAACTGGAAACATCGACGGTTAACGCTCTTGCACAAGACCATAATGGCAACATCTGGATGGGGACTAACAAGGGCATCAAGGTGATTTACAACCTGTCAAGTGTCTTCCAAAACGGTGGTAACGGTGAACGGTCGCCAGTGAGCTGCAACAACATACTCTACAACGAGAACGGTATTAACGAATACCTGATGGCGTATGAGAGTATTACTGCCATCGTTGTCGATGGCGCTAACCGCAAATGGGTTGGAACCTCGACGGGCGGACTTTATCTTCTGTCGGCCAATGGATTGGAACAGATAGAGCATTTCACTGCAGCCAACTCGCCGCTGTTTTCCGACAAGATTATTGCTTTGGCAGTGATGCCGTGGAGTGGCGAGCTATTCATTATCACAGACAAAGGGATGCAGTCATTCCGCGCAACGGCCACTTTCGCCTTCAGCGAACCTCTGGAGGACATCCACGCGTTTCCCAATCCCGTGCGACCTGGCTACGACGGATTGATAGCAATCAAAGGCTTTACACGCAATGCGATAGTTCACATTACTGATGCGGCCGGCAACACTGTCTTTAGCACTCGCGCCAACGGCGGTCAGGCGATATGGAACGGCTGTACGTTCGATGGAAAACGTGTCGCTTCGGGAGTCTATTATGTTTTTGCGTCGGCCGACGATGGATCGATGCGATCGGCAACGAAGATATTAGTAGTGAAGTAGGGGGGGGTATGATATTGACTACACAGGGCCTGGTGCTGCATACAACGAAATATGGCGAAACGAGTGTAATTGCAAAGATTTTCACTCGTCAGCTGGGCTTGTGTTCGTACATTGTCAAAGGTGTTCGCAGTGCTTCAGGACGCACCAAGCAGAACTTGTTGCAGCCACTGAGCCATCTGGAGATGACGGTTTATAACAACCCGAAGCATCAGTTGCAGTATATCAAAGAGATGCGTCCGGCAGCACACTACAATAATATGCATAGCGACGGCTCGAAACTTGCGCTGCTGTTCTTTATGGACGAAGTCCTTTACAAATCGCTGAAGGACGAGGAACAGAACCAGTCACTTTTCGATTATGTTGTTTCGAAGTTGGAACATCTTGACAGGGAATCAAACATAACTTCTATGCCTATTGATTTTTTGATAGGGACAGCGCACCATCTGGGTATTGAACCTATGGACAACTACAGCAAACACGAACCTCTGTTCAACTTGAAAGAAGGACGCTTTCAGGCTCCCCCAACGACCTATACATCAGCCACCAACCCCAATGCAGAATACTTCCTCGACGCTCCGTCGAGCTCTCATATCCACTTTTACCTGTCGTCGTCGATGGGACGCAACCCACAGCCACAACTCACAGCACGTCAGCGTAATGCCACCCTCAACAATTTACTGGAATACTACCACGTGCACCTCTCTGACTTCCGCAACTTCACCTCGCACGAAGTGCTGCATTCAGTTTTGAGATGAAACAAACATTTAATAATTAAGAATAAAAATAAGAATACAAATGAAAAGAATCCTCTTGATTGCGCTCGCATTATCATTCAATTTCGTACACGCCCAGTCTGCCTTTTGGGTGGCGCTGACCGACAAAGCAGGTACTACTTTCGACCCTTACAGTTATTTCGACGCAAAGGCCATTGAACGTTATAAAATCAACAACGCCAACCTTTACGACATAACTAACTATCCTCTAAATGACAACTATGTGCAGCAGATTGACGCCATAGCCACAGAGGATTTCGGACAAAGCCGCTGGCTTAACGCCGTTGCTGTCATCGCCACTCCCGACCAAATTGGCCGCATCGCAAAACTGCCTTTCGTCAAGGAAATTGTCCCTCTCGACAACAATATGCTATTGGCGGAGAAAGAAGAGCAGATGACGGATAACGAGGAGGTCGCTGCAAAGCTTCTGCTTTCAACTTTCAACTCTCAACTCAACGCTACTGTCACCAATCAATTGCACCGTATGCAAGGCCAGCGTTTTGTCGATGCCGGTTTCGATGGTAAGGGCATCCGCATCGCTGTCTTTGACGGAGGCTTCAAAGCCGTTAATACCCACCAGGCATTCAAGCATTTGCGCGACAACGGACAAATTATAGCCACTTGGAACTTTACCAACAAGACAGCCGATGTCTATGATAACCATAGCCACGGCACAATGGTGCTGAGCTGCATCGCCGGACGTATGGGCAACCGGCTTTTGGGACTTGCCACAGGTGCCACATTCCTGCTGGCCAAAACTGAGGTTGATCCCGAACCCTTCAAAGAGGAAGTCTGGTGGGCGCAGGCTGTCGAATGGGCCGACAAGAACGGAGCCGACATCATCAACAGCTCGTTGGGCTACACCAATGACCGCCACTATACCTGGCAAATGGACGGACGCAGCTACGTCTCGAAGGCCGCCAACCTGGCTGCTCGCAAAGGCATTCTTGTCTGCAACAGCGCTGGCAACTCTGGCGGTGACGAGGATTGGAAAATCATCGGTGCCCCTGCCGATGCCGACAGCATCCTCTCGGTGGGTGGTATCAATCCTTCGCTGAAAGCATACAACCATATCAGTTTCAGCAGCTATGGTCCAACTGCCGACGGAAGAATGAAACCAAATGTTTGTAATTTCGGATATGCCGAATGCGCCGACAGTGGGCAGGACACCGCCACGACCTATGCCGCTGGCACCTCCTTCTCATCGCCGCTCACAACGGGCTTCTGTGCCTGTGCTATGCAGGTTGTCCGCAACCAAAAACTCACTGCAATGCAGATGAAATCGATGATTGAGCAATCAGCTGACCTCTACCCCTACTACGACTACGCCTTTGGCTACGGTGTACCGCAAGCCAGCTATTTTCTTGACGAGGCAAAACGCATTATTGAACCAGCCGCAACTTTCTCGTTCGAAAACTATGGCGAATATATTATTATACGACCCAAAGCAAATGCATCCGCCAATTGGCAACAGGAAGCCGAAGGGTTGGATAACGGCGACTTGCGCGAAGATGCTGTTCTGTTTAAAATACAAAACTCCAACGGTGTTATTGAGCGCTACTACAATCTGGGCCTCATTGATATCAATGACAGTCTTGCCATCGCCATACACAAATCATACATAGCTGACAAAAAACTTGTCGCTTGTGTTAACGGCTTTACAAATGAATTCAAACTGCCACAAGACGAACAACTGGACTACGATGAAGAGGACAACGAGAAAGACCCATATTACCTGATCGATTATGAAACGGGACGCATTCTGAGCGGATACAATGAACGCGGTGCACGACACATCAACGACAACTACGTCAGTAATTGGGGCGTGGGACAGAAATATCTTGGCGAAGTATATCTCCAGTACGGTATCAACTGGTTCTTTCCCTACACGATGCGCTACAGCGATGCCTATAACGTTGGCTTCCGCTTCATACGCAACTTCCGCAAATGGTACGGTCTCGGCTTCGGTTTTGATGTTACCGACAAGATATTCCGCTATGACCCTGCCACAGCCGACACGTGGGACAACACCCTTGCAATCACGGACTTCACCAATATCGACAGAAAGCGCTACTTCAGCTACGATGTTAACCTTGAGCTCTTTCAGCGCATACGCCTCATAAAGAAAGGAAACGACAAGAAAGGCTTGCACTGGGATCTCGGTGTGTATGGCGGTTTGCACGGCAACAACTACACAGTGCAGTACAATGCAGCCGAGAACAACGACAACGCTTATATGCAGACCAACACATACTCCGAAGTGGAGCCTGCCAGCAACTGGAACTGGGGCCTCACCTCCCGGCTGGTATGGAACTGGATTGGCGTCTATGGCCGCTACCGTATGAGCCAGCCCAGCATCGACCTGCCGCGCCTCGAACTCGGAATTCAAATATCATTCTAACAAAATACAACAACAATGAAAATAATCTTTTTCATCGCTGCGGCGATAGTCTTCAGCCTTCAGCTCCAGGCCCAGAACAACTACTGGGTGATGCTGACCGACAAGGCTGGCACAACGTTCGACCCCTACAGCTATTTCGACCAGAAAGCCATCGAGCGCTACCAGCTCAACAATGCTGACCTCTACGACATCAGCAACTATCCTCTCAACGAGAGCTACGTTGGGCAAATCGACGCCATCGTCACCGACGATTTCGGTCAGAGCCGCTGGTTCAACGCTGTTGCCGTCACCGCCACACCCGACCAGATAGCAGCCCTCCGCAAGCTGCCCTTCGTCAAAGATGTGGTGATGCTCGAAAGCAATATGCATCTGGCCAAAGCCGAAGACAGCGAGCCAATCGACCTGACTGGCCTCTTCTCCGAAGGTGCACCGGCCGACCAGCTTATTCGTATGGGCCGCGACAACTTCCGCAATGCCGGCATCGACGGCAAAGGCGTGCGCATCGCTGTGTTCGACGGTGGCTTCCCGCAGGTCAACACACACATCGCCTTCAAGCACCTGCGCGATGAGGGCCGCATCATCAAGACCTGGAACTTCCCCAACAAGAAAGAGGATGTCTATGGTTGGAACAGCCACGGCCTGATGACTCTCAGCTGTATAGCAGGCATCCACCGCTATCAAGACGAGGACGGCGAAGTCCGTGTGGACATCGGTATGGCCACCGGCGCCGAGTTCCTGCTGGCACGCACCGAGATAGAGGCCGAACCCTTCAAAGAGGAGGTATGGTGGCAGATGGCCGTCGAGTGGGCCGACAAGAACGGCGCACAGATCATTAGTTCGTCGCTCGGATATGGCAAAGACCGTTACTACACCAAGGATATGAACGGCCAGAGCTATGTGGCCAAAGCAGGCAATATGGCAGCACGCAAAGGCATCCTTGTTTGCAACAGCGCCGGCAACGAAGGCACCGACAACAGCTGGCTCACCATCATCACTCCCAGCGATGCCGACAGCGTGCTCTGCGTGGGCGGCATATCCAACAGCCTTACAGAGTATGAACATATAAGTTTCAGCAGCTACGGCCCCAGCGCCGACGGCCGCCAGAAACCCAACGTCGTCGCCTTCGGCCACGCCTACACAGCCAATACCGGCTCAAGCAACGACAAATACCATTTCGTCGACGGCACCAGCTTCAGCTGCCCCCTCGTGGCTGGCTTCGCTGCCTGCGCACTTCAGGCCAAACCGGGTCTCACGGCGATGCAGCTCTTCCACGAAATTGAGAAGAGTGCCGACCTCTACCCCTACTGCGACTACACCTATGGCTACGGCGTGCCGCAAGCCGGCTACTTCACCGGCAACAGCAAGAAAGCCGCTCCCACCTTCAAGTTTGTCAAAGATGGCGGAAATGTGAACCTTGTGCCGCTGAAGAGCTACGACAACTGCCGCATCTTCATCAAGAGCAGCACACCCGACGGCACAATCCACAACTACAAGAAACTTGAATTGAAGGACTTCAACACCGAATCCTATATCGAAATCACCAGCGGCGAAATCATCACCGCCCAGCTGGACGGCTACGTCGAGAGCTACAACCTCAACAATGGTGATTATATGAGCGTTATGTATGTCGGAATGACTGGAGACCAATACGACGAGACAGACGAGCTCCACTTCAGCCAAAGCCTGAAAGAAAAGAAATCGCTGACGGAGCGCTACTTTATGCTCGGCGTCCCCGTCAACATCAGCGCCGACGAGCTGGAGCACAACTTCTGGTCGCCCGCCAAACGCATAGGCATCCGCAAGACCCACTACTTCACAAAAGGCTACGGCTGGGGCTTTGCCCTCGAATACGGCCACACCTCGCTGCGTTTCGGCGACGAGGCCAACCGTCTCGATACGCTGGTGGCTATGGACGACTACGTCCGCTGGCTCGACAAGGAGGTGACCAAGCACAAACTCAACCTCGGCGAGCTCGGCATCGAAATCTACCAGCGTGTGCGTCTGCGTCCCGGCGGCATCTTCCACAAGGGATGGCACTGGGACATCGGTGTCTATGGCAACTGGAGCTATAATGCATACACACTCAAAGGCGAGCGTAACGGAGACATCGTCGCATCGCGCAAACAGACGGTGCGCAACCTCGACCTCCTCGACGGTTACCGCTGGAACTGGGGTGTTACCACCCGCCTCACCCGCGATTGGCTCGGCATCTACGCCCGCTACCGTCTCAACGACTTCAACAAAGACGTTCCTGTAGGCAGCTTTATCCTTCCCCAACTCGAAGCAGGTCTGCAACTCAGCTTCTAATTTAATTTTGCCAATCAGATTTTTTTCGTAATTTTGCACTCGATTACAACAATAGAAAGAATATGAAAACAAGTAAAATTTTAATTCCGGTGCTTGTCTCTTGCCTGGCTGTCTTTGTCGGATGTGGAGACAAAGACAATGACTTCCGCGACACTTGGGTGGGTACGTATGAGGGATATAGCGATTACCATTTTTCAACTGGGACTGACCATCAGTTCGACACGGTATATACCAACGAGTCCTTGTCTGTATCCAAGCAGGAAACCGTGGGATTGGTGATTGACTATCTAGGCCAGTCGTTCCCAGTGAGCTGCACCTCGGAGGGTACTTTTACCTCCAGTTCAAACAATCCTCACAGCGAGTGGAATGGATGCATCAAAGGTGACAGCCTGTTCTTTAACTACCACGATGTCTCGCAAGGATATTCCTCCACCCGCCTTTTTAAAGGGAAAAAGACAAATTAAAACAATACAATATGACACTCGAAGAATTTCAAAACGAACTAAGACAAGGTATTCCGAATCCACTTCCGGAACCTCAACCTTATGATCCAACGGTGAACCACGCTCCCAAGCGCAAAGACATCCTCACCCCGGCCGAGAAGAAGCTGGCCATCCGCAATGCTCTGCGTTACTTCGACCCCAAGGACCACGCTTTGCTGGCACCGGAGTTCGCCGAAGAACTGCGCAAATACGGTCGCATCTATATGTATCGTCTGCGTCCTACCTACAAGATGTACGCACGCCCCATCGAAGAGTATCCCGCCAAATGCCGTCAGGCTGCAGCCATTATGCTGATGATCCAAAACAACCTCGACCCTGCAGTGGCTCAACACCCTCTCGAGTTGATCACCTACGGCGGCAACGGTGCTGTATTCCAGAACTGGGCCCAGGATCGTCTCGTGATGAAGTACCTCAGCGAGATGACCGACGAGCAGACCCTTGTGATGTACAGCGGCCACCCGATGGGTCTCTACCCCAGCCACAAAGACGCCCCGCGTGTCGTTGTTACCAACGGTATGATGATTCCCAATTACAGCAAACCCGACGACTGGG
>JAGDCN010000141.1 GCA_017958525.1 Bacteroidales bacterium | reverse complement strand
TTAATTTTTAACATTTCGTGTTGCTTTTTTGGCCCTTTTTGGCCCCTGTTAACTCCCTGTTTTCGAGGTACCATATTCTTACCAAATTCTACTTAAATTCTTACCAAACTTTTATCAAACTCTACTTCAGTAGAAGATAATAACAAGTTGGTCAGAGTTTTATAAGGCTTTTACTCTGCTCATTTATATGTATTGTGCCTGTGTGATATTTAAAATGCTATTGGAATTCAATTAGTTACATTTGTTAAAATGTATTTGTTTTTTAATGTATTTTTTAACATTTGTTAGGGGGCATAGATGAAGCTTTTTTTTGCTTTAAGGCAATAAAAAGCGACTTGGTGCGTTAGATGAACAATGAACGAGTTTTTCCTTGCATTATCGAGAATTTTGACGCGCATTGTCGAGACCGTCAACGGCTGGGTGTGGAGCACTCCGCTGGTGGTGTTGTGTCTCGGCGCGGGTCTCTACTTCTCGCTGCGCACGCGTTTTGTGCAGGTGCGTAGGCTGGGGGAGATGTGCCGCCTGCTGTTCAAGACGGATAAGTCGCAGAAGACGGGCATCACCTCGTTTCAGGCTTTCGCTATGGCGCTGAGCGGCCGTGTCGGTACCGGTAACATCGTCGGTGTTGCCACTGCCATTGGATTCGGCGGTCCCGGTGCCATCGTGTGGATGTGGATCATCGCGTTTTTCGGTGCCGGCAGTGCCTTTGTCGAGGCTACGTTGGCACAGATTTTCAAGGAGGATCATAATGGTCAGTTCCGTGGTGGACCGGCCTACTATATCGAAAAGGGTCTGCATAGTCCTTTCTTCGGCAGTCTGTTTGCGGTGCTGGCGGCTGTGGCTTGCGGCTTCTTCCTTCCTCCAGTTCAGAGCAATGGCATTGCGCTGTCGATGGAACGCACACTTGGTGTGGATGCGTGGATTATAGGTGTCGTTGTCGCCATACTGATAGGCCTTGTTGTCATAGGCGGCGTGAAGCGCATCGCCAATGTGGCGCAGGTTGTGGCGCCTTTTATGGCAATACTCTACATAATCCTTTCCATTGTTGTGCTGGCGGTGCATTATGAGGTAGTGCCTGGAGTCTTTTTGGAGATGTTGCGCAGCTCTGTCGGTGTCGGTCAGTTGGGCGGTGCCATATTGGGCAGTACGATAGCGTGGGGTGTGAAACGCGGCATTTACTCCAATGAAGCCGGTCAGGGCACAGGCCCCATTGTGGCTGCTGCCGCCAAGGTGAGCCATCCTGTCAAACAGGGCTTGGTGCAGGCTTTTTCGGTCTATATTGACACACTGCTGGTATGCACGGCAACGGCATTGATGATTCTGGCGTGTGGCACTTATAACATAATCGACAGCGTGCAGATTGTCCCCGGCAGCGGTGCCGTGGTGACCTATCTGCAGCAGAACGCCGGAGCCCCTCTTGGCGAGCCTGGTGTGTTCTACACATCGGGAGCACTATCGACAGTTACCGGTGCCCGTCTGGGAGACATCATCATCAGCTTTGCACTTTTCTTCTTTGCATTCACGACCATTATGGCATACTACTATTATGCCGAAACCAACCTTGTCTATCTCTTCTCGCGTGCCAGGATGCGCCGCCTCAAGGCGATGCAGACTATGGTGAATGCCGAGCGCGACACCAACGGTCCCGACACTGGCGAGGAGGGCCGTCGATGGATTGAGAACGAGGAACGTATGCTGCAGACGATGGAGGAAGAATATCGCCGTGCCGACGAGCGCTTCGGCGACGAGCGTGGCGAGAAGATTGTCATTTGGACGCTGCGTGTGGTGTGCGTGACTGCCATCTTCATAGGCTCGACAATGGGTAGCGGCATTGTGTGGACCCTTGGCGACATCGGTGTAGGAGCTATGGCGTGGATCAACATTATCTCCATCCTGCTGCTTTCGCCCAAGGCATTGCGCAGCCTGCGCGACTATGAACGTCAGCAGAAACTGGGTGTGGAGCCGGTGTTCGACCCGAGGGCCTTGGATATAGAAGGTGCGGGATTTTGGAATGAGAGAATGAAGAGTTGATTTGTTTTACCTTATAAAATGATAGAATGAAGAGATTAATTGTAGTAACGATAGTTTTTTTGCTGCCTTTGGCGGCTTTATGCCAAAATAACAACAATAATAAAAACAACCAGAAGAAGGTTGTGAACGTCAATAAGCTGGATGTCATCTACCAAGACCAGGACGAGGAGTACCAGGGTGTGGTAATTGACCAGCCTGAAGCACGCCGCAACAATATCCCTTCCACGCTGATGCAGCCCGAAGGGGAACCCGACGAAGAACTTGAGGCTTCGTCGCAGATGTTCCGTCAGGAGCAGATGGGCGACGGTGTGGATAGCGAGTTCGACATACTCTACGCCACGATGGACAGCACGGTGATACACTATGCCAGCAACACTGAATTGCCCAACGGTGTTCCCATACATCTGACAGAGAAGGAGAAAGGCCGCAAGTTCTGCTTTCCAACACCCGAACACGCCCGTATGTCGTCGCATTTCGGCGCCCGCCGCCGCCGCTGGCACTATGGCGTGGATTTGGCAATGCCCACAGGCGAACCGATATATGCCGCTTTCGACGGCATAGTGCGTATCTCGCGATGGAACAAAAGCTACGGCAACCTCGTTGTGGTGCGCCATTTCAATGGTTTGGAAACATATTACGCCCATCTGTCTCAGCGCGATGTGGAGGTCGGCGACACGGTGCGTGCTGGCCAGGTGATAGCCTTGTGCGGCAACACAGGACGCAGCTACGGCAGCCATCTGCATTTCGAGATCAGATATATGGGCAAGGCGATGAACCCGGAGTTCGTGATCGATTGTATCGACCACAAACTGCTTTGTGACGAGTTGGTGCTTACACCGTCCTATTTTATCAAGAAGGGCAGCAGCCATAGTTCGCCGTCGGCCGCCGACCTGCGCCGCATCAACCAGCAGGCCGGAACCGCTGTCAACAGTTCTGCAACTGTCGCCGAGAACCAGCAGCGCGACCCGTCGAAACCCAAACCCAGCGCCACGCAAAACAGCCAAGCAAAATACTACAAGGTGCGTAGTGGCGACACACTGAGCAAGATAGCAGCCCGTAACGGCACGACGGTCAAGAAACTCTGCAAACTGAACGGTATCAAGGAGACGACAATCCTCCAGGTCGGCAAAAGGCTGAGAGTAAGATAGGATGTCACTCTAAAAAACATTCAAACAATAAAACAGTAAAAAATGCGTCTCGATATATTGACTTTATTTCCAAATATGATGTCGATGTTCTTTGAGGAGAGCATCATCAGTCGTGCACAGAAAAAGGGGCTCGTCGAGGTGCATTTCCACAACCTGCACGACTATTCGCTGACGCGCTATGGCAGTGTCGATGACTATCCCTATGGTGGCAACGCGGGTATGGTGATGGCCGTTGAGCCGCTGGCCAACTGCATAGAAAAACTGCAAGGCGAACGCCATTACGACGAGGTTATCTATACGGCTCCAGACGGTGAGATGCTGACCCAACCGATGGCCAACAGCTTGTCGCTGAAGGAAAACCTCATAATCCTCTGTGGGCATTACAAGGGCGTCGATGAGCGTTTGCGCGAGCATTTCATCACCAAGGAGATAAGTATAGGCGACTATGTCCTGACGGGAGGAGAGCTGGCAGCAGCTGTGATTTGCGACGCTGTCATACGTCTGCTTCCGGGTGTGATAGGTGACGAGCAGTCGGCATTGGAGGACTCGTTTCAGGACGGGCTGCTGGCACCGCCGGAATATACGCGTCCGCCGGAGTTCCGCGGCTGGAAGGTGCCCGATGTGCTGCTCAGCGGCAACCACGCCAAGATAGCGCAATGGCGCTATGAGCAGGCACTGGAACGGACAAAGCAACGAAGACCCGATTTGATAAAAGACAAAGAATAGTGAAGGATTATTACGTAATAACGTGATAACGAAATAACGGTATGACGATAAATAAAAAAATCAACAATATGAACGAATTTGAAAAATTTGCCACACGTCATTGCGGCATAAGTAGCACCACCTACGCCAAATACACTTCGGCGATAAACAAAAACTCAATGGCAGGTATGGTCAGTGACTCGCTGACACCATACATTATAGAGGAACGCCAGTTGAATATGACCCAGATGGACGTCTTCAGCCGCTTGATGATGGACCGCATCATTTTCCTCGGCACAGCCATCGATGACTATACCAGCAATGTCATCCAGGCTCAGTTGCTTTTCCTTGAGAGTGTCGATAGCCAGAAAGATATCCAGATCTATCTGAATTCTCCCGGAGGCAGTGTCTATGCCGGTCTTGGCATCTACGACACGATGCAGTATATCCAGCCGAAAATTGCCACTATATGCACAGGTCTTGCCGCCTCGATGGCGTCGGTTCTGCTATGTGCCGGCGAGAAGGGTATGCGCTGCGCGCTGCCTCACAGCCGTGTGATGATCCATCAGCCGATGGGCGGTGCCGAAGGACAGGCCTCGGATATGGAAATCACTGTCCGCGAGATACAGAAGCTGAAGAAAGAACTCTATGAGATTATCGCCAAGCACAGCGGCCAGCCTTTCGAGCAGGTAGAGAAAGACAGCGACCGCGACCACTGGTTCACCGCCGAAGAGGCCAAAGCCTACGGTATGATTGACGAGGTGCTTGTCAAGAAACAGCAGTAAAACAGGAACACCGATGCAAGTAAAATTCATCAATCGCAGCCATCATCCGCTGCCAAAATACGAGACGACCCTTTCGGCAGGAATGGACCTCCGAGCCTTTCTGCCCGACGGTCCCGTGACGCTGAAACCCCTTCAAAGAGACCTGATAAAAACAGGTCTCTTTATGGAGCTTCCGGCAGGTTATGAGGCGCAGGTCAGGCCGCGCAGCGGCTTGGCGCTGAAGAAGGGCATCTCCGTCCTCAACAGTCCCGGCACCATCGATGCCGACTACCGTGGCGAGATATGCGTCATTCTTATCAATCTCTCGAACGAGGATTTCGTCATCAACGACGGCGAACGCATCGCCCAGATGGTCATCGCACGTCACGAGCAAGCAGAAATTGTCGAGGTGCAGGAGCTGACAGACACCGAGCGCGGTGCCGGCGGCTTCGGACATACGGGGAAGAAATGAAAACGTTTTTTTTGTCGTTATGGATATTGATGCTGGCCGTTTCGTGCCAGGCACGACCGTCTATGCCCGACAAAACGGACACAATCCCCGAAACGTTGTCGTTGCGTGTTGGCGCCGAATGTTTCGTTGATGCCATTGCCAATCCAACTGAGAGTACGGTGGATTTGATCCAGGATTTGCGCAACCCGAACGGCGGTGGTGTCGCTATTGTTGGCAACCAGTCGTCGCTGGTAGGCAATGTCCATTTGGTCGATACGCTGTTGGCAAAAGGTGTGCGCGTGACGAAAATATTTTGTCCCGAGCACGGATTCCGTGGCAAGGCGGAGGCCGGTGCACGTGTTGGCGACGAGACCGACGCAAAGACGGGCCTGCCCATTGTTTCGTTATACGGCAAGAACAAGAAGCCGACACCGGAGCAGATGAATGACGTTTCTGCCGTTATCTTCGACCTGCAGGATGTGGGTTGCCGCTTTTATACGTATATATCTACACTGCATTATGTTATGGAGGCCTGTGCCGAGCGCGGCATACTCTGTATCGTCCTTGACCGGCCCAACCCCAACTGTCACTATGTCGATGGGCCTGTGCTGGATAAGAAATACCAGTCGTTCATCGGAATGCATCCGGTGCCGATTGTCTATGGTCTTACTATCGGAGAATATGCAAAGATGATTAACGGCGAACGGTGGCTGAAAGACAGTCTGCAATGCAACCTCGTAGTTGTTCCGATGCAGAACTACCGTCGCGACAGCAGCTATGCGCTGCCCGTCGCGCCGTCGCCCAACCTGCAGACACCGCAGTCAATTCTGCTCTATCCGTCGCTGTGCCTGTTCGAGGGTACCAATATCAGCGTGGGGCGTGGAACAGACAAACCCTTTGAGGTGATCGGTGCGCCTCAGTATAGAACCACTTATATGGAGTCGGAGAACAGTGAGGAACCAGGAAAGCCGACCTCTTTTACGCCAACGCCCATCAAGGGCGTGAGCGAGAATCCGCCCTTCAAAGGACAATGGTGCCGAGGACTTGACCTCTCCAAAGTCTCTGTCCCTGCCCGATTCGACCTGACCTACCTACTGTGGATGTACAACCACACGCCCAAGGACTCTTTCTTTAAGAACACCAACAGCTTTGAGAAGCTGGCCGGCAACGACCAGTTGCGCAAGCAGATAAAGGCAGGAATGAGTGAGGAAGAAATCCGTGCCAGTTGGGAACCGGCATTGTCACAATACAAGGAAATCCGCAAGAAATACTTGTTATATCCCGATGTAGAACGTTGAAAACGTTGAGGTTCATAATATGCTTGCTGCTTTGGCCGCTGACGATGTGGTATGGCATCGGTGTGGCTGTACGTAACCTGCTTTTCGACTGGGGCGTCAGACGTTCCATACGCCCGAGTGTTCCTACTGTCGGCATCGGCAACCTACGTATGGGCGGCACCGGCAAGACACCGCATACAGAGTATCTGATTCGCCTGTTCGCAGGTCGCCGTGTGGCTCTGCTCAGCCGCGGGTATGGACGTGAGACCAAGGGTTTTGTTTTGGCTGATGAGCACAGCACAGCCGCCCAAATAGGCGACGAGCCGCTGATGATGGCGCGCAAATTCCCGCAGCTGACTGTGGCGGTGTGCGAGGAGAGGGTAGAGGGCATCGAAAGACTGTCGCAGCTTGCACCAAGCCCTGATGTTGTCCTGCTCGACGATGTTTATCAGCACCGTAGCATAAAGCCTGCATTAAATATCCTGCTGACCGAATATGGTGACCCGTATTTCCGAGACCATATTCTTCCATTCGGTAACCTGCGCGAAGGGCGCAGAGGCCGCAAACGTGCCGATATTGTTATTGTTACCAAATGTCCTCATTTATTGGACGATGACGAACAGCAGCAAATGCGCAGTAATTTGCAAATAGGTGATAAGCAGAGACTTTTTTTCTCGCATATCAAATACGGAGCACCTGTTTCGTTGTATGAAGACACGCCTTATACAGAATGTGACGAAGTGGTTCTTGTGACTGGCATTGCGCATCCAGGGCCGCTGGTCAATTATCTTGAAAAGAAATACAAGGTTCACCATCTGCGTTTTGCCGATCACCACAGTTTCAAGAAAAAGGACTATTGCAGAATAATAGATACTTTCGATTTGATTAAAAGTTCGCGCAAGGTTGTGATAACCACCGAGAAAGATGCAGCACGGCTTATGAATTGCGAGGCACGCGAATTATTGGGAAAGTTGCCGATATTCTATATTCCAATTGAAGTTGAAATACAGAATCAGACGGATTTGCAAAAAGCCGTCACGGAAATCATAGGGCAGAATTGATTATCCCCACAGGGCGCCCTTCAAGGCGAAGGCGAGCAGGAAGAGAACGGCGATGAGCGTGTAGCGGCGAGCGCGGAGTTCTTTCTGCTGGCGACCCAGCATCACGCCCAGCAGCCCGAATAGGGTCATAACAACCAGCATCGGGATGGCGGCACGCCAGATGTTCTCGCCCAGAGGGATGCGGAAACCAAGCGCGAGTCCGACAAACAAAGTGTTGATTCCTATGACGATACCCAGCAGCAATGCCGTCGTGAAACGGCTAATGTCGTAGGGCTGTACCTGACGACTCTTTTTGCCGCTGCGGAACAGCAACCGGACGGCGACAAGAATCATAAGTCCCAGATAGACAAGATTGTCGGTGTCGGTCAGCAGGCTGTTGGTTGAACTGGCGTTGGGATCGAGGGCGTCGGGCGTGAAACGCAGCAGGTTGCCAAGCCAAATGCCGCCGAGCAACAATAATATGTTTAATAATGCGATGCAGAATACTTCGGCCAGACCTTTGGTCAATTTGACCGGTGTTTTGAGGGCGCAGCCGTGCATCACAATCATTGCCTCGAACGAGAGGGCGATGCTGAGGATTATGAATTCAATTATTGACATCTTCTATATTGAGAATAAAAACTTATAATTGTTGTGCAAGGTGGTTGGTGATGCTGATGAAATCGTTGACAGACAGTTGCTCGGCGCGTTTGGCCAGCAGGGTTTCGTCAATGCCGTCAAGAGGTATGTTGAGTGGCTTCAGGGCATTGCGTAGCGTTTTGCGGCGCTGGTTGAAGCCGGTTTTGACAACTTGAACAAATAGTTTCTCGTCGCAGCCCAACTGCTGTACCTCGTTGCGCGTCAGGCGGATGACGGCGGATTTGACCTTGGGTGGCGGGTTGAATACATTTTCGTTGACAGTGAACAGATATTCAATGTTGTAGAATGCCGAAAGCAGCACGCTCAAAATGCCATAGGTCTTGCTGCCAGGACCGGCGGCGACGCGCTCGGCAACCTCTTTCTGGAACATACCCACCACTTCGGGGACGCTGCCTCGCTGTTCGAAGACACGAAATAGTATCTGTGATGAGATATTGTAGGGGAAATTGCCTATGATTGAGAATGTTGCATTGTCGAAAATACTATTGAGGTCGAGGCGCAGAAAGTCGCCTTCGATGACATCGAGGGTAGGGTAGTGGTGATGGAGATAATCCACGGATTCACTGTCCAACTCTATGGCTTTAAAGCGGTAACGCGTGTCATCGACCAGGTATTTGGTCAGCACACCCATACCGGGCCCTATTTCAAGCAGATTTGGCGTACGCCCTGTAAGGCTACGGGCTATGCGCTCGGCGATGCTCTCGTCGGTTAGGAAGTGCTGTCCCAGGAATTTCTTTGCTCTTACTTGTTCCACTGTAGGTTGCGGTTTTTGTTTTTAAACGTCTTTTCCCCTTTTTTATTGTCCAAAATTATGCAGCGATGCAATAAAAACCGTTTTGTGCTGTTAGTATAAAACAATGAACGGAGTATGAATGCGAATAATATTGAGTCTGCAAAACTGATATTCAGAGATTTGAAACCTCTCGAAACGGTCGAAGCCACTATTCTTGGACTGATGGTGGTTGTCCTGCCTTACGACTGGCAGCTGGTGATGTGGCTGATGCCGCTATTAATAATCAATACGTTAGCACGTATCTTTGCTGCTCGCCGAATTGGTAACCCGTCACTTTCCAATGGTGCCCGTTGGACGATGTGGCTGATGGTGGCATTTATGGGCTATCAACTGCTGTCGATGCTCTATACCAGCAACTTGGCTGACGGGTGGAATATTCTTTTGCGACGTTTGCCTCTTTTGCTCTTCGCCCTTTGCTGTCTGTCGGTCGACAGCAGCTACCTTACTCGACCCCGTTTAAGGATGCTGATGTGGCTTTTTACGATAAGCCTGACAGTCAAGTTTTTCACCCGTTTCATGATGATGTTGGTTGTCCATCATAAGATAGTTTATGCTTCGACATTCGATCCTGTACATCATACTTATATGGCTATGTATCTGCTGTTTGTGTTGGGATTTCTTTACTGCGAGTGGCTCTGTCGCCGCGACAAAATGTCGTCTGCATTCAAGTGGTTTTTTTATTTTGTTGCGGTTGTGATGACGGTCTATCTTATTATGGTCCTGTCGCGTACTGGCGTTGCAGGTCTTGTGGTGATGGTTTTCGCGATAATAGCCCATCAGATTTTCGGTTTAAAAGAGGTGCGGCGCGGTTTGCTGATGTTGGCTACTGTAGCAGTTGTTGGAACTGGCGTCTATTTCCTGCTGCCCGACAGTTCGCGTCGTCTGACGCAGACTTTCTCGGAAATGAGCGAAGGTGACACCAGCGATGCACGTTACCTGATTTACGGCAGTTCGCTCAAGGCTATTGGTCAGAATCTTCCTTTGGGTGTTGGCATTGGCGATAAGAACGATGTCCTGGCTGAGATTTACGAAGAACTTGGCGAGGAATATGCCATCAAGGCGTCGTACAACTCGCACAATATATTCCTTGACGCGGCCCTTACGACGGGTATTCCGGGATTGTTGCTGCTGTTTGCTGTGCTTGTCACACCTGTTGTAATGGCGTGGAAACGAAAGGATTTTATATTGCTGTCACTCGTTTTCAGTATTGCTTTCAGCGGATTGTTCGAAGCTCTCTTGAACCGTCAGATGGGCATAATGTTCATCGGCTTGTTCTGGATGATTGTTATAGCCAGCGAACATATTGGGAAGTTGGAAGTTAAGGGATAATACATCTCCGCTTTCCATTCTTCGCTTTCACTTGTTAGCTTTCAGTGCATTATACCTTTTGCGGGCGCGGTCGGTATATAGGCTTGCGGGATGGTCGAGAATCAGTTTTTCGTAACATTCACGGGCGCGGACTGGGTTTTTCAGTTGCTGCTCGTTGAGCTCGGCCAACATAAACAGGGCATCGTCGGCAAGGATATCCTCGGAGTAGTGATCCACAATACGTTGCAGTAAAGAATCGGCCTCGGCATAGCGTGCCTGCTTCATCCTTATTTTGGCTTTCTGCATCAGTACCTCGTCCAGCAGCGAGTGCGACAAATTGCGTATCTCGATGTCGTTGAGAAGAATCCAGGCTGAGTCAAGCTGACCGCGATAAAGCTTCAGATCGGCGGCGGCATAGTAGCCCAAAGTCTCGTAGGTGCTGTCCTCCTCCATATTGTCGCTGATAAGCAGTGACAGCTGCATCGCGTCGTTGGCAATCAGTTTGGATGTCGAAGCGCGCAGCACGTCCAGCTGTGTCTTTGACCATTGGAAATCATTGTTGTAATAGCTCAGTTTGGCGTTCTTGAATTTGGCCATAGCACCAATGACATCGTTGCGGTTTGCCTTCTCGACCTGGCTGTAGAGCAACGAGGCATCCCACACTTCGTCTGAAAAAACCAGCAAGTCGCCAAGCTCAAGTTTGACTTCGCTGACGATGTTGCTCGGCACTCGTGGCATTTCGATGATGTCGTACAACAGGTCGGCCGCTTTTTGCAGTCTCGCGTTCTGGCTTTCGGAATTCGGCTTTCCGGATTCAATGTCGTTATATGCCAGAAGATGTGCGTAGTTGCGCATCAAAGGAATGGTTTTCGGTGTTTTGCCCAACTCAGCGATGGCACTTTCGTATTCAGCCTCGAGGGTGGCCCGCTCCTTGGCGCTCATAGCATAGTTCTTATTGATGCGGGCATATTTCACTTCGAGGTCGCCAACGCGGCTTTCGAAATAGTATGGGTGTTCTTTCCCTTTGGCAATCAAATGACTATAGGCTGCCGATGCAACATCGTAGGCTTCGTTGTTGGTCGCAATGCGTGCCACTCGCAGCACCTGCTCGCCGCCCTGGTCGGGAAAGCGTGCATCAACGGCTTTGGCCTGTGTCAGCGCGAAGTCGAAGTCCTTCTGCTGCAGCGAGAACCATATCATCATATCAAGATAACTGCGGTTGTCGGGGTGCTCGCGGATGCGCGATACCAGCGTGCGCCGCAGGCCGTCAGCCAACTCGCTCGACGAGGTCTCGTTCAAAGCCCTTTGCAGAGCTATCTGCACCGAGCCGATATTGCCGGGAGCCTTGTCGAGCAGGTTGAAGTACTCGGCGGTCATTTTGTCGTATTGGCCTGATTTGCCGTACAGTGTGGCTAGTTCCATCACATACAGCAGTTCGTTGCTCATATTTTCGCGCGACTTGAGGTAGGTGCGGATGGCATAATCCCTGCGGCCGTTGTTTTCGAAAGCCAGGGCTAGGTCGGTGGCCTGTTTCGAGTCGCGACCCAATTTGTCGATGGCCGCAGAATATTGTTTCTCAGCTTTTTTACGGTCGCCGCGCTTCAGCTGTATATTGCCCAGATCGACATACAGCGTCAGATTGCGCACATCACGTTTCATCCGCTTCTCGACCAGCTTCTCTGCCTCCTTAAACTGTTCAGTTTCAATATAGCAGGCATAAAGCATCTGGTAATAGTAGTAATTCTGCGTTTGCGCGTAGAGCGGTTCGTACAGCTCGATGGCCTTGTCGTATTCCCTGTTTTGGTAGTAGTACGATGCCATCTGCTCATTACTCTGCTGGGCGTGGGCATTTGAAAATTGAAAATTGAAAATAGATATCAATGCCGCAATGAAAATGATTCTTTTCATCTCGCTTTCAATAATAAATGTCACTTAGAATTTTCAATTTTCAATTCTTGAATTACGGTTTATTTCAGGTAGTATTCTACGGTGGTCACCACGCGTATCTTCTTGATTTGCGGAGTGTTCTCGTCAAGGTCGTTGATTTCGAAATAGCCTTGCGAGGCGGTGCGCATCTTACCGATTTTGCTGTGACTGTTCTTGGCAAACTCCTCGGCGCTCTCGCGGGCCTTGTCCAGACTTTCGGCAATCATCGACGGCTTTATGTCGTTGAGGCCGTCATACTTATAATAGGCATTGGTGTTCGAGATGATGTCCAGTTTCAGCAAGTCGGCGTCGATGCTGTTCTGCAACTTGCGGACAGCGTCGAGATTGGAACTGAACACATTGATTGTCTGGCTTGCCGTGTAGCGGAACTTGATGTTGTCACTGACGTAATAGTCAGTGTAACGGTCGTTGTACGAGGCTGTTGTGTATTTGATTTCATCCTCGTTGATGCCGGCTTTCTTGATGAGGTCGATAATGGTGCGGTCGTTGCGCTCAACGGTGGCGCGCAGGTCTGAAAATGAGTTGTCCTGAGCTGAATAGTTGACACGCAGCACCACGTTGTCGGCCGGAACTTCGCGTTCGCACAGACCCTTGACGGTCACGGTGTCGTCGAACGATTTGAGTGTGCGAACGGTCCAAACCAACATCAGACCCAGCACAAAGGCGGCCAGCACGATGCTGGTTCCCAGAATGTAGTTTTTCCTGAACGGTATTTGACTTCCTTTCATTGCTTGAATTTTTTTATGGTTTATTATTTTTTGTTTGTTCTGATAACGTGTGCAGCAATGCTATATTGTGCCGATTCGCAAAAAAACTCCATCTTTTTTTGGCAACTCATCCTACGCTCTCCCCTCTCTCCTCCAAACTCTAGCGCCCCCTCCTTTCAGGTGCCCATTATGGAAAACAGAACAAAAAAAGGATGCCACCGCGGCATCCTTTTTTCTTTTTTACAGGCTGAATCTTTTTTCCGGAGACCCGTCTTATTTGTTTTTGCGCTGGCAATCCTTGGGGGTTACGCAGGTACCGCTGGCGCGGCAAACGAGGATTTTCTCCTCCAGCACGTCTGCGGCGCTGTCGCTGATGTCTGGGCGGGTCTTGATGACCTTGTAAGCCTCGAAGCTCATTTTGCGGCTGGTGTTGCCCACGTGGGTGATTTCGCCGTAGGCCTCGATGTAGTCGCCTGCATAGACAGGAGCCTTGAATTCAACCATATCGTAGGCGCAGAACAGACCCTCGTCACCGTCCTGGATGATAAGGAGTTCGGTGGCCACGTCGCCAAAGAGGTGGAGCATATGTGCGCCGTCAACAAGGTTTCCGCCATAGTGTGCGTCCTTGGCGCTCATACGCACGCGAAGCATTGATTTTACTGCCATAATTTTAAATTTTTATTTATATTTTGATATGTTTATACGTTGATATTCAATTGTTATTGGATGTTGTCCACTATCCTCAGCCATCGTTTCCCACCCGGCAAAGATACGCATTTTCAGTCATCTGGCAAAATAATTTTGTCGGTTCGGGAAAAGTTTGCTTTTGCAAACTGAAAAAGATGATAAAAATGACGATAGACTTATACAGACAAAATAATCGAACACTTTTCCCGTTATTTAAAATATAAGTTGTATTTTTGCACACAATATTTTTCTGATTTTTGTCACAAAATGAATTTATCATACTCCTTATGAAAAAAATCTACACTTTTTTGATGGCGGCTGCGTGCCTGGTGACCATTGGCTGCAAACAGCAGAGCAACGAAAAACAGTCAGATATGAAGTATCGTCCGCTGGGCAATACCGGTCTGCAGGTCAGTGAGATAAGTATCGGTTGCGGCGGGTTTGAAAAACTGGACAGCGCAGCTTCGCTCGAATTGATGACGATGGCCCTCGACAGCGGTATGAACTACATCGACATCTATACGGCCGATCCCAAGACGCGCAGTAACATTGGCTACGCTTTGCAGGGTCGCCGCGACGAAATGATAATCCAGGGACATCTCGGCACCATCTTCAAGGACGGTCAGCACACCAAAACACGTGATGTCGAGGAGACGCGCCAAGGTTTTGAAGACCTCCTTGAGCGACTGGGCACCGACCACATTGAGGTGGGTATGGTGCACATCACCGACAGTTTTGAGGAATGGGAGGAAATCCAGAACTCACCTTTCCTGAAGTATGTTTTCCAACTCAAGAAAGAGGGCAAAATCAAACACATAGGTCTCAGCAGCCACAATGCCGAAGTGGCGCTCAAAGCCGTCAAGAGCGGCTGGGTGGAAGTGCTGATGTTCTCGCTCAATCCCGCTTTCGACCGTCTGCGCGGCGGTGCAACACCTTGGGACAAAGGCGCTATGGAGAACCTGCAAGCCGGCATCGACCCCGTGCGTGTGGAACTGTATGACTACTGCACCACAAACAACATAGCCGTAACTGTGATGAAAGCCTTTGGCGGCGGCGGTCGCCTGCTCGATGCCAAAACGTCGCAGCTGGGTGTTGCCTATACACCCGAACAATGTATAGCCTACTGTCTTGCAAAGCCTTGCATCAGCACCTGCATACTCGGTATCGACAACATTGACGAGTTGAAGACCGACCTGCACTGGATGCACGCCACCGACGAGGAAAAGGACTATTCGAATGTCGGCAAATGTGAGCAAGAATTGGCTGGCGTGAACGAGTCTGGTGGCCCCGATACGCTTGGTGGCGACTGCACCTACTGCAACCACTGCTCACCCTGCACCCAGGGCATTCCAATCGCAAAGGTCAACGAGTTGCTTGACAGGGCTGAAACTGAAGGTCTTACCGCCAAGCTGCAAGCACAATATGACGCACTTCCGAAACACGGTGGCGACTGCACTCACTGCGGAGCCTGCACCAGCCGTTGCCCCTTCGGTGTCGATATCCCCACGCGTATGGATGCCGCAAAGGAAAAGTTCGGAAAATAAACGGCTGTTTCGAAAGCCAATATCTCACAAAACAAGAGCCTGCATTGCGTAATATCACCTGATGCGGGTTTTTGATTTGTAAAATTGTATTCTGATTTTCAGGAAGATTCAATAAAATTTCAAAATTAATTTTGTGGATTTGCAAAAAAGTAGTACTTTTGCAAATCTTTTCGAAGATAACACGGTGGGCGTAGTTCAGCTGGTTAGAGCGCCAGATTGTGGATCTGGAGGTCGTGGGTTCGAGCCCCACCTCCCACCCTGGAAAGCACTTCCAACACAGATGTTGAAGTGCTTTTTTGGTATATAAACTGTCAATGACAATGGAAAACAAAAAGAAAAGACTGCTTTCAGGCTTGCAACCCAGTGGCGAACTGACAATCGGCAACTACTGTGGCGGTATCCGTCAGTTTTTGGAATACCAGAAAGAATACGATTCTTTCCTGTTTATTCCTGATATGCATACCATTACCGTTCCGCAGGGCGATCCGAACCTGATTCGCGAGCGCATACGCCGTTTTGCCAACCTCTATCTGGCCTGTGGCCTGGACCCCGAAAACTGCACTTTCTATATCCAAAGTGAGATATCCGCCACCAACCAACTGGCTTGGATACTTGAATGTCATACATATATGGGCGAATTGAGCCGAATGACCCAGTTCAAGGCCAAAAGCGAGAAGCAGACTAACATCGGCTGCGGTCTTTTTACCTATCCGGTGCTTATGGCTGCCGATATCATCCTGTACGACAGTAATGTAGTTCCCGTTGGCGCCGACCAGAAACAGCACGTTGAACTGGCTCGCGACATCGCTGTCCGTATGAACAGCAAATACGGCGACCTATTCGTCGTCCCCGAACCAATCATACCCAAAGTGGGTGCCAAAATTAAGGATTTGCAGGACCCAACCAAGAAGATGAGCAAGTCGGCCGAAGACACGTCCGGCATCATTTTCCTACTTGACAGCGAAGCCGTTATCAAGAAAAAGGTGAATCGCGCTGTTACAGACAACGATGGCTATGTAGCATTCGACGAAGAGAAGAAACCCGGTATTTCGAACCTCATCACACTCTATTCGGCTTTGAGCGGAACACCGCTGCAGGAAGCCATCGACCACTTCACCGGAATGGAGCGTTATGGCGACTTCAAGAAAGAAGTGCTGGAAGTTATATACGAAACGCTGCGTCCGGTACAGGCAGAATACGAACGCCTTTCACAAACAGATTATGTTGATGAAGTGCTCGACAAGGGCCGCGAACGCGCCAGCGAAATTGCCAGTCGCAAATACGACCTTGTCCGCCGCGCAGTCGGCTTCGGACGATAGGGTAATTACAACAATAAAAAAGGGGCAACACGTTGCCCCTTTTTTTATTGTTGTCAAGCTGGATTATTTGCTGGTCGATACCACCAGGTAGTCGGTGAAACGCCAGAAGGCCTTGATGTCCTTAATCGTCAGATAGGCAACGGTTTTAGGGTCGTTCTCGTCCATCACGAGTTCATACGAGCCTTCGGGGTGCTTGGAGATCACCTGTGCTTTGCGCTGGTTGATGGTGATGGTGGTAACCTTCGTGCGGTCGATGGTCTGGAAGTGGCTGACATCCATATTTGTCGAAGTGTTCTGCTTCTTGCCGATGCCGATAAATCCGCCACTTTTGTTGACGATGCCCATCTCATTCAAATCCTTGAATGAGCCGACGATATAGTAGGCTTTGTTGGCCTCGTTCGTCTGGTAGGCGATATAGTCGTCCTTCTCCTGATTGGCCTTTGTCAGGTCGGTCACATTCTCCGACAACTGCTTGATGGTCGCCTTGCTGAGTGTCAGCTCGTTCATCAGCTCGCCTATCTGAACTTCCTGATCGGCAATACGCTGGTTCAAGTTATCCACAAATTCCTGCAATTTGCTGTTTTCCTGTCCTAAACTGGCGATTTTGGCATTCAGCGAAGCAATTTTTTGCTTGTTCTGGGAAAGGATGTTGTCGATTTCGGCCAGTTGGTCGGTAATCTGCCCCTTGACGCGCGAACTCATTTCTGGGTTGTTCTGTTTAAGGGTGCTCACCTTGCTGTAGCGTGCCGAAATTTCGGCCAGGTTGTTCTCGATCTCGTTAAGTACTTCGAAAAGAGCGTCAATCTCACCATCCTTGGCATCGACGATGGCTTGAAGCGAGTCGCCTCTCTTTATAGCGGCCTCTTTTTCGGGGTCTTCGCCGTTGCAGGCGGCAAAAAGCATTGATACGGCAGAAATTGCAACTAAAACAATCTTTTTCATATTCTATCGATTTTAATCAGACAATATTTTGTGATTATTTCGTTATTGTTTGACAAGTGAAACGCGCAAAACCGCCTTTTATTGTTATCGACACAAAATAATCTTGAAACTATGGAGAACAACCCTTTGAACGAAAACTGGACAACACCCCGTCAAACACCGCCGTTCAGCCGTATTCGCACCGAGCATTTTGCTCCTGCCATCCGGCAGGCAATCAGCGAAGCCAGTCGGAATATAGAAAAGATAGCCAACGAAAATGCCGACGGCCAACTCGATTTCGGCTTTATCGAGCGGATGGAGGTGGTCGCAGAGCGGTTGGACAGAGCTGTCGAATTGATGCTGAACCTCAACGAATGCGACACTACGCCGGAATTGCAGCAGACGGTAATGGAGTTGATGCCCGAAATCACTCGTTTTGAAGACAGTATCTGGATGGATGAGCGTCTTTTCCGCCGTGTCGATGCTATTTTTCTGCATCGTAACGAGCTTTCCCTCAGTGAAGAACAGCGTCAGGTGGTTGAAAAATATCATCATCGTTTTGTCTCCGGAGGTGTAGGACTTGACAGCGAATCCAAAAAGCGCTTCTCCGAGATTTCCGAGCAGCTGTCTGTTTTGACAGAACAGTTTGGCGCCAACGCCCTTCACGACACAAATGCTTTTACATTGCATATCACCAATCCGGCAGACCTTGAGGGACTTCCTGAAGGGGTCGTTTCGGCCGCGCGGCAGGAAGCCGACAGCCGCAACCTGAAGGGTTGGATTTTCACCTTGCACGCACCTTCCTACCGGCCTTTTATGACCTATGCCGCCAACCGCCAGCCGCGTGACCAAATGTGGCGTGCCTATAATAGTCGCGGCAACCACGGTGGCGAAAACGACAATAATGTCATCATACGACAAATTGTCAATCTGCGTTTGGAACAAGTCAAACTGCTGGGATACAACAGATATTCCGACTATAAGTTGGGTCGCACAATGGCTCGCGACACCGATACTGTCACCCGTTTTCTCGACAACTTGCGGCAGGCTTGTCTGCCTTACGCCAAGAGTGACCTGGATGAGGTCCGTCAGTATGCGAAACAAAGCGGTGCCGACTTCGAACTGCAGAATTGGGATTTTTCCTACTACAGCGAAAAACTAAAACAAGCGCGCTACGGTTTCGACAGCGAACTGCTGCGTCCCTACCTTCCGCTCGACCAAGTAAGACAAGGTATTTTCGACCTTTACGGCACACTTTATGGCATCTGCTTTGTTGAAAACACTGCGATAGAAAAGTACCACAAAGATGTGAGAACATTCGAAGTGTATGACGGCGAGAGATTTATGGGTGTGCTTTACCTTGATATGTTTCCGCGTGCCGGCAAGCGCAGCGGAGCCTGGATGACAGGTTTCCGCAGCCAATCAAACCTTGACGGCAACGAAGTAAGACCCCTTGTTCAGGTGGTGTGCAATTTCACGCCGCCAACGGCCACCAAACCATCGCTGCTCAGTTTCGACGAACTGCGCACCTTTATGCATGAAATGGGTCACGCAATGCACAGTATGCTGAGCGATGTGCATTACCCCTCGTTGAGCGGCACTAGCGTACCGCGCGATTTTGTCGAGATGCCGTCGCAGGTGATGGAGAACTGGTGCCTTGAGCCGGAGTTTCTCAATACCTTTGCCCACCATTACCAAAGCGGCGAGTTGATTCCAACTGAATATATCGAGAAAATCAAGCGTGCTGACACTTTCTTGTCAGGATGGCTATGTCTGCGTCAGTTGAACTTCGGTACAGTCGATATGGCATATCACACACTTACGCAGATGTTAAGCAGCGACTTGAGTATTGAACGGTTCGAGGACAACGCGATGACGCAACTTCTGCCCGTTATTGACGGATGCTGCTCCAGCACATCGTTCACACATATTTTCGACGGCGGCTACGCTGCTGGCTACTATGGCTACAAATGGGCCGAAGTGCTTGATGCCGACATCTTTTCGCGATTCAAGAACGACGGCATCTTTAACCGCGATACAGCATCGGCTTTCCGTAACCTCGTTCTCAGTCGCGGAGGCAGCAAGAACCCCGCCGACCTGTTCCGCGATTTTATGGGTCGTGAGCCAGACCCTGACGCCTTGCTACGTCGCTGCGGATTCAAGTAAGTCAAGTTCCTCAAAGCGGAAGAAGCGATGGCCGCAGTTGTCTTTCCATACAACCTGGTTGTGGTGTGGGAAGAGGTCGAGTAGAGGATGGTGGTCGCCGAGCAGCTCGTCGTCGGTGCTGAGGGCGAAATTGAGTGGCGTGCCATTTGGCCAGCGACCGCTCTGGTTGAGCCGCACTTGGCTGTCGAAAATCTTGGTATTGAAATCTTTATAGATGTCAAGAAAGTCAACGTCGAAATGCGAAGAAAGCGGTGACTGGGAATTGATGAAGATGCGCCTTATGGTGGCCTCGACGTCGTGGACGGGATTGATGACCCACACCGAGCCGCGGAAGAAAGCCGTGGCGCACAAAGTATGGTAGCCGCCAAAGCTGCTGCCGACAATCATTCGGACGTCTTCTTTTTCAACTGCGTCGGATATCTGTTTCTGAATTGTCCAAGGTGTTTCGTGGACGTAGTCGAAGGTGGGCGACACGACACGGTGCTGCGGCAGCATCTTGCGAAGCAGCTGCCCTTTCATAGCGTTCCCGGTC
Organism: Bacteroidales bacterium; assembly: GCA_017958525.1. GTDB lineage: Bacteria > Bacteroidota > Bacteroidia > Bacteroidales > P3 > Colimorpha. The sequence continues at coordinate 3,833 of JAGDCN010000141.1, read as the reverse complement.
GAGCCGTATCCGTGGATGTACATTATTGTCATTGGCACATTGATTTTGTGTTCGATAGGTAAACGACAACAATGTCTTTTTAGTTTTCAAACCGTCACATTTTTATTTGGTAAGTCTGAAAAGCCATCCCTTCAGGAATTAAAAAGGTAAGTTTCGGCGGTTGATTGTATGCTGATTTCCAGCGGATTTCTTATATCGTTCTTATATCCGGAATATAAGAACGATATGTAATCGATAATAAGAACGGTCAGTGTCGGTGGCTTGTTTTCCTATCCAGTTAGGCTTCTATTTTTGGCAAGGAAATACTTTTTTTTCAAATAATCCGTTAATGGAAAAACATTTCTATGTCGAACGAAAACGGTTATCGAAGACTGACCCTGGTGTCGGTGTGCTGGATGGTGCTGATGGCAACAATCGTTGTCATTGTAGCTTTCTGCCATTTCCCCGACGGGGCGGATTGGAAGTGGTGCATCCCCCTCGAAGGACGCTACCATATACCTATGATGCTTTGCGGTGCTGTTGCCTTTTTTCTCGTTGCCTTTGTGTGCAAGCAGTGCTGCCGGAATGAAAAGATAAACCGTGGGCGCATTGCGACAATAACAGCGATGCTTACGGTTATACAAACTGTAATGGTTTATAACTATTACGTTTTTACTGACTGGGATGTGCAGCAGGTGACAGGACTTGCACAAGCAATGGCCGAAGGGAGACCGACTGACGATTTTCGCGAGTATTTCCAAATTGCTCCAAACAATTTGTTCCTGACGCGTGTATTCGCGCTGATATTCTTTGTCACTGGTCCGATATGGGGACTGAAAACGTCGCTGTTTCCGCTGATTGCACTGCAGAGTATCGGTGCCGGCCTGACGGCAATAATGCTTTTCCAGACAGCAATGCACATATGGGAAAAGAAAAGCTATGCTGTGATTGCCTATATCATATATTTGGTTTTGGTCTGGTTTTCGCCTTGGTGGTCAATACCTTATTCCGATGTCTGGGGGTTGATGGTGTCGGTGGCGTTGCTTTGGTTGGCAACGACGCTGCCGTTCCGTCGAGGTTGGCTGAAACTATTGATTATAGGTGTCGTAACAGTACTTGGATATTATATCAGGCCGCAAATAGTTTTTGTGCCATTATCTTTGGGTCTGGTGTGTCTTCTTAAGGGTAGAAATTTCAAGAAGTTATTGTCTCAAACTGGACTTATGGCCGGTGGTATAGTGGTTGGGATTTTGATTGCGCATCTTGCCGTAGCCGGAAGCGGGATGCATCTGCACACCTCGAAAGGGTTTGGAGCTACACACTATCTGATGATGGGTGCAAACTACCAATCGATAGGCATATATAGTGCTCAGGATGTAGATTTTTCGAAAAGTTTGCCAAAGAAAAAGGAGCGTCAGCGTGCTGAGCTGGATGAGATGTGGAGACGCTACAAAGCGCTTGAACTGGATGGCACCTTGTTGCTATGGGGGCGCAAGAACCTGCTGAATTTCAGTGATGGAACATTCTATTGGGGTCGCGAAGGCTCGTTCTACAAGATTGTTCCGGAACGTAGCAACTGGATTTCGCGTATCACAAGAAATGTCTTTTACAACCGAGGCTTGAAAGGGAGTTGCAATGATGCTTGGTCGATAGTAATGACATCGCTGTGGTTTGGGGTTCTATTTTTTACATTTATCGCCGCCTGGCCAAGAAGGCGGGAGGCAGAAATACACACCTTGCAGAGAGAAGACAGGAAAATAGAGATTGATGCTATGATGTTGAGCGTAATGCTATTGACATTATTTCACACACTGAGCGAAGCCCGTGCCCGTTACCTTTTTTGCTTTGCACCCTTATTTATTCTGGTAGCTGTAGAGGGGGTTAAACGGCTGTTTTCCAGAGTTTGATTCATTTCTTTCTTGTTGGTTGAAATATTTTTCGTAATTTTGCAAATTGATAATCCATATTATTACATTATCTTAATACATTCGTCATATGAAAAAAAATACTTTTTTCCTCTCGCTGGTTGTTTTTCTTGCCTGCGGTATTCTCCGTGCACAAACACCCATACCTCTGCCCAACAGAAGTTTTGAGCAATGGACCCAGCATCAAGGTTATGGTGTTCAAGTAGTGTTCTTGAATGTGCCTGTTTATGAGGCCTATGCAACACCCAGCGGGTGGGACTACCTCTCCTATCCTGTAAACGAAACATTCTCGATGATGGGTATGTCGCTCAACATCAACACATCGATTCCTGTAATTAAGGCTACCGCTGAAACCGGTCAGGTGCCCGACAGCAGTACAGCTGTGAAACTGCAGACCTTAATGATAAGCGATATTGTCAGCTCGACTGTGTTGAGTCTTGCCAGCGGTTCCATCGACCCCACTCTGACACAGACTGTTATACCGTCAATACTTGCTACTGGCGAGGTCAATATAGATGCCTTTATTCCGTTGGTTTCCGATTTACTTTCGGGATCGGATATCATTACGATGTTGCCCACGCTGCTTGCTATGGATGTAAATGACTTTGTTACAGGAGGTTTGCCGCTTAACGGTCTCAAGCCAGGAATAATGACAGGCAACTACAAGTACCATTCAGCCATAGGTGGCGACAACGGTGCCGTCATTATGCTGGGCACACGCTACAATGCCGCTGCACATAAGCGCGAAATTGTAGGACTTGGCCTCAATATGGCGCTGACTGACACTAGCGAATATACGCCATTTGAAGTGGAATATCTGCCATTAAACGAGTTTTTGCCCGGTTTGCAGGGCGGAACACCCGACTCGCTGATAGTTGCCATTCTTTCCTCGGCAAGCAACAATATGCAGCAGGGCTCGTACCTTTGTGTGGACAACCTGAATCTATGGTCAGCTCCTGATACCTGCGCAACGGTGAACAACCTAAGGATTGAGAATATTATTTACGACGATTTTCCACAGATGGTGCTGATGTGGAACGGTAGTTCTCAACCCGACCACTGGGAGGTGGAATATGGTCCGCAAGGTTTTGAACACGGTACAGGCACTGTCGTGGAAACAGAGTATCCTTATTTTGAGATATTCCCATTGGAGCAATCCAATGTACTTAGCCCCAATACGCAGTACGATTTCTATGTCCGTTCCGTTTGCGAGGACGACATCTATGGCGAATGGGATTCGATACATTATCGCACCTTTTGTGCCAAAGTGGATTCCGTAACGGTGAATGACAGTGAAGACGACCTTTATATCACTGCGGACAGTCTGATAGGTGGTTACAGCATCAGCTGGGTTGACAACACCGGCACAGAAAGATGGGGTGTGTATTACGGCATATACAACCCGCGTTTCCCCGACAATTGGGGTACCTATGTCGTTGTCGATACGCCTTATTTCGAATTTCCGCCACGTCTCCCCAATACAACATATTCGGTCGAAATAAGCGTGCGTTGTGGAGAGGACAATTACGGAGATATTGTATGGGTTAATTTCCACACTATCGGACTGCCTGAGCCACCGGAACCGCCAGAACCTGAGGGAATAGAATTGGCAAATACAAATATAGAGATAAGCGTTGTTCCCAACCCTGCACACGGACAATGTGTTGTAAATGTGTCCGACAATCGTCCTGCCGAGCTAAAATTGTTCGGTCTTGACGGCAGGTTGCTGCAAACCATCAGCACAAATGGAACTCCCGTTATGCTTCAATTGCCCTCACAAGGCATATTCCTGCTGCAGGCAACCACGGCATCGGGTGTGGCGACACGCAAGATTGTCAACAAATAAACTCCTCACTACAATTTGTGTAGTTTGACGGTTCCCATATCACCCTCAAGACTGTGGCGGAAAAAGTGCGTTGAGTCGTAATC